>QQNE01000043.1 GCA_003402735.1 Verrucomicrobiota bacterium | reverse complement strand
CGGCCGCATCGAACGCGGTCTCGAAGCCGAAGCTCTTGTCGAGATAGCGGATGTCGTTGTCAATGGTTTTGGGAATGCCGATGACGGCCTTTTTGAGTCCGCGTCGTTCGATCTCCTTCACGAGTTCGGCGGCGCCGCGCAGGGTGCCGTCGCCGCCGATGACGAAGAGGATGTCCACCTGCATCTCTTCGAGGGTATCGACCATCTCTCCGATGTCCTGTTGGCCGCGTGAGCTGCCGAGGAGGGTGCCGCCGAAGCGATGGGCCTGTTCCACGGAGGCCGGTTTGAGAAGGAGGGGCGTGTGTCCGAAGCGGGCCACGAGCCCCTCGTAGCCGTAGCGGAAGCCATACACGCGGGAGACGCCGTAGGTGAGGTGACTCTGGATGACGAGGCCGCGGATGATGTCGTTGAGACCGGGGCAGAGTCCGCCGCAGGTCACGATGCCGACGCTGGTTTTGGCAGGGTTGAAAAAGAGTTTGGCGCGTGGGCCGGCCTCTTCATAGGTGGGCGTGGAGCTGTCCCGGCCATCTTCGAGGAGGTGGCTGTGGTAGAGGATGCGATCGCGGGCATCGTCTTTGAACGGTGCCTCCGCGCCCCTGATGCGGAGGAGAGGGGAATCAAAGAGGCAGGGGCCGAGTGAAGGGATGAGGGTGTCAGGCGGCGCGGGCGTCATGGCAGGAAATTTTGGGGAGCGGAGCAGGAGGAGTGCCAGACTGGGCGTGAGGAGCGAGGAGACGGAGGTGGCGCGGGGCGAAGCGAAGGAATTCACGCGGTGTCGCAAACTTTGGCTGGCTGTCGGGGTTTTGTTCCGC
Organism: Verrucomicrobiota bacterium; assembly: GCA_003402735.1. Taxonomy (GTDB): domain Bacteria; phylum Verrucomicrobiota; class Verrucomicrobiia; order Verrucomicrobiales; family DEV007; genus V1-115. Next base: position 33,022 of record QQNE01000043.1, on the reverse strand, counting down.
AACCGTGGTTTTTCGATTGAACCTTGTTCCCCTCATGAAGCGCCCCCTCATCCTCGCATTGGCAGGTGTCCTTGCCATCAGCCCGGCGTTGCAGGCCGCCAAGCCGAACATTCTCTTTCTGTTCGCGGACGACTATTGTCATGAGGCGGTGAGGGCCTTTGGGTTGACGGACATCGACACGCCGAACCTGGATCGGCTGGCGGCGCGGGGCACCACCTTCACCCGGGCCTGCAACATGGGGTCGTGGAGCGGGGCGGTGTGCGTGGCCAGCCGGACCATGCTGGTCACGGGGCGGAGCCTGTGGGATGCCCGGAACGTTTTTCACGAGACCGATGCCGAGCGCAAAAAGGGGGTGCTCTGGCCCCAGCTGATGAAACAGGCCGGTTACAAGACTTACATGACCGGAAAATGGCATGTCGAGACCGCTGCGGAAAGTTGTTTCGACGTGGTCAAAGACGTGCGGAGCGGCATGCCGGGCACGGTGCCGTCGGCCTACAACCGTCCCATCGAGGGCAAGGTCGATGCCTGGAGTCCGTTCGACAAATCACTCGGCGGGTTCTGGGAGGGGGGCACGCACTGGAGTGAGGTGGTGCGTGACCACACGCTCCGCTTTCTGGCCGACGCGAAGCAGCAGGAGAAGCCCTTCTTCATCTACGCTGCCTTCAACGCCCCGCACGATCCACGGCAGGCGCCGGAGGAATTCGTCGCGCGATATCCGCTCAGTCGGGTGGCCGTGCCGCTGGATTTCCTGCCGGAGTATCCCTACAAAGATGCCATTGGCTGTGCGCACAAGCTGCGCGATGAAAACCTTGCGCCGATGCCGCGCACGGAGCTGGCCGTGAAGCGGCATCGGCGGGAGTATTATGCGCTCATCAGCCACTTGGACGCCCAGATCGGCCGCATTCTGGATGCGCTCGATGCGAGCGGTCAGGCGGCGAACACCTGGATTTTCTTCACGGCGGATCACGGGCTGGCGGTGGGACATCACGGGCTGTTTGGCAAACAAAATCTGTATGACCACAGCGTGCGGGTTCCCTTCCTGGTGGCCGGTCCGGGCGTGCCCGGGGGTGTGAGGAAGGAGAGCGCGATTTATCTGCAGGACGTGATGGCCACGGCGCTGGAATTGGCCGGGGCAGAGAAACCGGAGCATGTCTTTTTTTCCAGCCTGCTCCCGGTGCTGGAGGGGCGACAGGAAGGGGCGAGCCACGGCGCGATGTATGGGGCTTACCTTGAACTGCAGCGGTCCATCACCGACGATGGATGGAAACTGATCGCCTACCCGAAGGCTCGGGTTTTGCGGCTCTACCACCTCGACCAAGATCCGTTGGAGAGGATCGACTTGGCGTCGGACCCCGCGCATGAGCTGAAAAAGAAGGACCTTCTGGAACGCTTGCGGCAACTCTCCGCCGGGTTTGGCGATCCGCTCGATCTCTCCAAGCATTTCGCCCTGTGACGTTTCGTGCCGATGGGCATTTTGTGGCCACCGGAGGTCCGGGGCCGATTCATGAGAAGAGGCGGGCGATGGGCACGCCTCCGTCGGTGATCGGGATGGGCCGGCTGCCGTCGAGGAGTTCTTTGGCGGGATTGATGCCGAGGGCCGCGTGGATGGTGGCGTGGAAGTCGGGGATGCTGACCGGGTTTTCCACGGGAAGTTTGCAGAGATCATCGGTGGCGCCATAAGCGCCCTGGTGATTGAGGCCGCCTCCGGCGAGGACCAGGGAGAAAGCGGTGCCTTGGTGCCCGCGCCCGCCGCCGCCGTCGAAAGCGGCCGGGCGACCGAATTCGGTGCCGATGACGATGAGGGTTTTGTCGAGGAGTCGTTGGTGTTCGAGATCCTCGAGGAGGGCGGAGAAGGCGGTATCCAGTTCGCGGATGAGGCCGTGTTGTTGGAGTTGGCCTTGGTTGTGGGTGTCCCAACCGGTGCCATTGATGAAATTCAGGTTGTGAGAGACCTCGATGAAACGGACCCCGGCTTGGACGAGGCGTCGGGCCAGGAGACAGCGCTGGCCGAACTCGCCGCCGTAGCGTTGGCGCAGGGTGCCGGGCTCTTCGGTGAGCCGGAAATTCCGCATGAAATCCGGACCGGCCATGCGCAAGGCATCGGCCTGGGCCTCTTGATACTCCGATGGGGTGGAGCCCTTGGGAAAGCGGGTTTGGAGAGGGCTGAGCAGGCTGGCGCGAGCGGCGGCGCGTTCCGGAGAGACATCCGCAGGGCGGGTGAATCCGGCGGGGCCGGACTCGGTATCCGTGAGGTAGACGAAGCCGCTCTTGGCGCCGAGGAAGCCGGGTCCGCGGCTGACGTTCGGATACCCGATGAGCATGTAGGCCGGGACATCGGGATTGGCGGCACCGCGCTCGTGGGCGACAATGCTGCCGATGCTGGGATAAATCACGTTGCCGCTGATGGTGCGGCCGGTGTGCACCAGATTGGTGGCGAAGGCATGTTCATCGATGATCCGGTGATTGACGGTGCGGCAGACGGTGACGCGCTCCATCAGTTTGGCGGTTTGCGAGAGGTGCTCCGTCAGGCGGATCCCGGGGACGGCGGTTTCGATGGAGGGATAGTAGCTCCCGGCTTTGGAGGGTTTTGAGGTGGCATCGCCGAGGATTTTGGGATCGAAGGTGTCGATTTGCGCCATGCCTCCACCGAGCCAGATGAAGATGCAATGTTCCGCCTTGCCGAGCTTGAGCGGGGCGGTCGGGCCGGAGGCGGCCGCAGTGGTGAGACTGGCAGAACCGGCGAGTTTGAGAAAGGTGCGTCTGGAAGGCATCACGGTCAGGAGCGGTAGAGGAATTCGGGGGAATTGAGCAGGGCCCAGATGACGTCCTCGCAACGGGAGCGCCAGGAAGCGGTGAGTTTGTGGGTGGGAGGATCCCCGCGTTCGGCTTCGGCCGCGAGTTCCTGTTTGGCGACGTTGGACTCCGGTTGCAGGTGGTTCGTCCAGGTGACAAACTTGGGGGGCACGTGAGGTTTGGTGATGGGAGGAGCGTCGGGGACCACGCGGGAAGCGAACCCGTCGCTGAGATAGGCGACGTGTCGTTGCCGTTCTTCGGCGGTGGGTTGACGGGTGAGGAGGCGCAGATAGAGGTGATCCACCAAGGCCGCGGCGGATGGAGCGGTGAGGGCGACCTGGGTCAGTTCGTGATCGTCACTGAGGCGGGTGACCCAGCGGGAGAGAACGCCGTTGGCGAGGATGGCGGCCTGCAAGGCATTGGGTGCGGTATCGCGGTAGGAAGAGGGATCCTGGCGGGCGCCGCGCCAGCCGAAGGCGGAGAGGACATCGGTCATGGCCTGAAGGCGTGGCAGGGAGAGGCTGGGGCGGTCCCGTTCGTTGGAGAGTGAGGCCAGCATCCAGGCGCGTCCCGGGGTTCCGAGATGGGTGGAGTTCTTGATGTCCCGGCGGCCATTGAGATCGAGGCAGACCGGTTCGACGACCACGGGCTTGCCGGTGGTGGAGATCATGGAATCGACGATTTGTTCGGCGAGGAGGCGGCGGGGTTCTGCGGCGGTGTAGAGAGGGTCTGGAGCGCGCAGAGTGGGATCGGTGGCTCGTTGGTAGGCGTTGGAAGTGAGGATCAGCCGGGTCAGGGGTTTCACCTGATACCCGTTGCGGACGAATTCGCTGGCGAGCCACCGGAGAAGCTCCGGGTGAGTGGCCTTGCCTTTTTCCCAATCATCCAGCGGTTCCACGATGCCGCGGCCCATGAACCGGGCCCAGATGCGGTTGACGAGGACCTGGGCAAACCGCTCGTTTTCTGGGGCGGTGAGGAGGAGGGCGAGGCGTTCCCGGGGATTTTCCACGCTGGCGCCGAGGGCGGCGGGGACGAACGATTCAAAGGGCCAGGCGGGTTCCACCTTGGAACCGGGTTTGAGGGTCACCTCGATCAGGGCCTTCCGACCGCCCGCGTGCAATTTGACGGGGTCGACGCTGCTGGTGACCGGGACATCGACCGGAGCGGAAGCCAGCATGGCGCCGAGTTGGAAGAGTTGTTCCTGTTTGGTGGCGCCGGTCGGGGAATCGTGGCAACGGGAGCACTTGGTGTCCACGCCGAGGAGGGCCGCGGTGATGATGGTTCCCTTGGCGGCGAACGGTGCGTCGTTTTGGGAGGCCACACCGAATCCGGCCGGACCTCCGGTGGCCGGGTCGCCGCGCTGCAGGACGAGTTGGGTGATCATCCGGTCGACGGGGAGATCATCGGTGAGGGAATCGAGCAACCACCAGCGGAAGGGGCCGGTGTTGTTGAGGGTGGGATTGAGGATGTTCGGGTTCTCCGCGAGGAGATCCTGCCACATCGGCATCCAGGCCTCCGCCCAACGGGGATCCGCGAGCAGGCGGTCGATGAGTTTGACCCGCTTCTGTGGGGTGGCATCGGCCAGAAATGCCTGGGTCTCCTGCGGGGAAGGGGGCACGCCCACGGTGTCGAGGGTGACCCGGCGGATGAAGCTGAGATCATCGGTGGGAGGGGCCGCCTCCCGGCGCACCAGGGGAAGATCCGGCCAAGGCAGACCCTGTTGGATCCAGCGCGCCAGCTGGATCGTCTCGGCGGTGCTCAGGGGATCGCCTTTGGGCGGCATGACCTCGTTTGCGTCGCCGTGGGTGATGCGGAGGAAGATTTCGCTCCGGGAAGGGTCTCCGATCACGACGGCTGGTCCGGTTTTTCCTCCGGCCAGCAAGCTCTCCCGCGAGTCCAGGCGCAGGCCGCCTTTGGATTTCTCCCCGCGATGGCATTCGAGGCAACGGCTGTCGAGGAGCGGTTTGATGTCGCGGAAAAAGTCGATGGACTGGGTGTCCGATGGATTCCGGGTGGGTTGCTGGGCTTTGAGCGAGGCCAGTTTGGCATCGATGAAGCGGTCGATGGGATGGGTGGCGGCGGCGGTGGGCAACGGTTCGGCAGGGGTGACGGCCAACCATCTTTGGGCCGCGGCGCGCCGTTCCTGCCAGAGGGCGTCGGAGGAGGCGCGCCGGCTCCGCCGGGTGATCGCTTCCAAGCGGTCGATCTGGCGGTGGGTTCGTTCCCGGTAGGCGGCCCAACCGTCATCGGTGTAGGCGAAGCCCGAGCCGTCCGGGCTGAGAACACGCCATTCGTTGCCGCCGTGGAGAGCGATGGCGGCGACGGTTTCGCCGAGTTCGACGCGGCGAGGAGCCTTTCCCTCGCGGCCTCCCACGAAGGCCTCCAGCTTGACGGCAACCGGTCCGTCCTTGGGCAGGTGCAAAGGGGCGATGCGCTCGAATTCGCCGTTCGGAGCGAACCGATAACCGGGGCCCAGGTCGAGGGCGACGAGGCGTTGGGTGTCCTTCTGCGAGCCGTCCCCACCGGACTTGGGCGGGAATGGGGTCTCTGTGGCCAATTGACCGTCGATGAAAATTCGCGCGGCGCTGCGGCAGCGAAGGAAGACGCGGTGAGCGCCCGCCGGGAGATGGACCGTGGCGGTCATGCGCACCAGGGAAGGGCTGGGGCGCTCGCCGCGCAGACCGTCATCGACGAACTTGGCCGGGAGGCGATCGAGCGCGAACGCGGAGACGGTGAAGTGTTCGGTCGCCGTGGGAGATTGGGCGGGCCAGGCATCGGCATCGTTCAGGCCCTGCTCGCAGATCTCGACGGCGACCTCCGCGGCAGGGAGGGACGGCACGACGAGGAGCAGGAGGGTCGGGACGGCCGCCTCGAGGAGGGATTTCCAGGCGCTTGCGATCTGCATGATGAAAAGATGCCTGATGCGGATTGATTTCGCTACTGTCCGGTCGGACGATGGCGGAGGGAGGCACAAACCTGCAGGATGAGCGTCGTCCGCATGAACCGGTATCTGATGCACTGCGCTGGCGGCCTGATCCTTTCAATCGGGCTTGGGTCGGTTTGGGGTGAGCCGCCGCTGCGCACGGTGGCGGAGGTCCGGGCCTTGTCTGCAGACCAAGCCGCTTCCGGCCGGGCCGTGGTTCTCGCCGGGACGGTGACCTATGTGCGGCTCACCGAGATCGACTTCAATTTCTCCCTGCACGATGGGACCGGTGGGCTGATGGTTTATCCGGCAGAACGGCGGGAAGTGCGTCCCGGCCAGCGGGTGGTGATCGAGGGGTGCACATCGATCTCGATCCATGGCATCCAGGTTCGGCAGGCAAAGGTGGAGCCGGGCGCAGAGGGGGCGCTGCCGATTCCGTTGGGGACGACAATGGCCGAGGTGTGCGAGGGGCGTCACGAGGGGGAGTTCGCCGAGATGGAGGGGGTATTGCGGGCGGTCCGCCTGGAGACTCCCGAGGTGCGGCCGCAACGGTTGGCCCTGGACTTCGGTCCCCGCTCCCGCAGGTTGACGGTCTGGTTGCTCGATTATCCCGGCGGCCCGGAACAATTCCATCCGGGAGCCGTCTTGCGGGTCCGGGGCGTGGTGATGCGTTGGCGCAATCCGCGAGGGCAAACCCAGAACATCAACGTCCTGACCAATTCCGAGGCGGATGTCCAGATCCGGTCTGCGGCCCCGGAGCCGGTGATTCAGAGCGTCGCGGAGGCGCAGTTGTGGAATGGCCCGGAGGAACCGGCGCAGACGATTTGGCTCGATGGCGTGGTCACGTTGGTGTCGCCGGATCAGACCTGGCTCGTCTTGCAGGAAGGGACCGCGGCGATGCGGGTCCGGCTTGCGGAAGGGATGGTGGCCGGGGCCGAGCCCGGGGACCGGTTCCGGGTGCAGGGGTTTCCGGTGCTGGGGGATTACACCGTGGCCTTGGAAGACGCGCGGGTCGTCTCGAGAGCGCCGGGAGAGCCGGTCCGGGCCGAGCCGTTTCGGGACGCTGGGCAGGTGTTGCGCAACCCCGGGTTGGTGGATCGCGATGCGCGACTGATTGAGATGGGAGCCACGCTGGTTGATTTGCGGACCCGGGACGACGACTTGCAGGTGCTGGGGCTTTCGTCGGCGGGCATTTCTTTCGCGGCCACTCTTCCGCTGCATCAGGCGGTGCCGACGCAGGTGCGGCCGGGTTCCAAGCTGAGACTGACCGGTCTGTGTGAACTGCAACTCACCGAGGAACGGCGGCGCATCGCCAAACCGCCGGATGTGTTCAAGCTGAGTCTGCGGGATGCCCGGGACATCCGGGTGTTGCAGGCAGGTCCGTGGTGGACTCCGCAGCGGTTGCGGGTGGCGACGATCATGGCCACCGGGGCGTTGGTGGTGCTCGGAGCCTGGATTGAAACCTTGCGACGCGGCAATCGGCGTTTGCGGGCAGAGGTGGCGGCGCGGGAGCGGGCGGAACGGGAACTGGCGAACGAAAGGCGTCGGGTGGCCGCGGAGTTGCACGACACCCTGGAGCAGACGTTGACTGCGGCCTCGCTGCAGATCCACGCCGCGTCGCGAACGCTGTCGGCGCAACCGGAGACGGCGGCCCGTCAGCTGATGTTGGCCAATCAACTCGTGAGCCGCGGGCGCAAGGAGGTGCGCGACGCGGTCTGGGATCTGCGGCTGGACGAGAAGGCCGTGATCCTCCTGGGGCCGATGTTGCAACGGCTCTGCGAGGAATTGCGCGGGGGCGAGGTGCGGACCGCATTTTTGTTGCGGGGTGAGGATGCGCCGTGTCCGTCGCACATCGCGGTGCAGGTGATTCGGCTGGTTCGCGAGGCGATCACGAACGCGTTGAAGCACGGGAAGCCGGAGCGCGTGAACGTGACGCTGGAGGCTTCACCGGGACGGTGGATCCTCACCGTGAGGGACGACGGAAAGGGGTTCGAGCCGGGAGCTGTCCCCGGTCCGGACACGGGTCATTTTGGCTTGGTGGGGATGGAAGAGCGGGTGCAACGTCTCGGGGGCAGCTTGGAGATGGTGAGCAAACCGGGCCAAGGCTGTGAGGTGCGAGTCATGATTCCCAGGGAAGCCGCATGAGAGGAACGATTCGGATTTTGATTGCCGATGACCACCGCATTGTGCGGATGGGGTTGAAGACTGTGTTCGCGCTCGAGCCTGATCTGGAGGTGTGTGGGGAAGCGGCCACGGCGGAGGAGGCATTGGCGGCGTGGGAGGCATTGCGCCCGGACGTCACCCTGCTCGATTTGCGGATGCCGGGGAACGGGTTGGATGGGCTCCGTCAACTTCTGGCCAGGGAACCCGGCGCCAAGGTGCTCGTGTTGACGACATCGGAAATGGAGGAGGACATCCACCGGGCCCTGCGTTCCGGAGCCCGCGGGTATCTGCTCAAGGGAATCGACCCCGCAGAATTGGCGGAAGCGATCCGTTCGGTGCACGGCGGTGGGACCTGGGTCCCGGAGGAGATCGCCCGGACGCTCTCCGCCCGTGAAGAGTGCGCCGATCTCTCTCCGCGCGAACTCGAGGTCTTGCGACTGCTCATCAAGGGATTGACCAATCCGGACATCTGCGGCCTTCTCGGCATTTCCCTGGGAACAGTGAAGGCGCACATCCGCAACATTCTGGCAAAGCTGCAAGTCAGCGACCGGACCGAGGCCGCCTCGGAAGCCTATCGTCGCGGTTTGATTGACTGAACCGAATGCGGGCTGGGATCTTCGGCGGGGGTCAGGCCGGACAACCGAGTTTGGCGGACAAGGCCCGCGCATGGCTCTGCACCGTTTCCCCGAAGGCGAGGGATCGCTCGGGCGTGACCCGGTCTGCCGGGCCGCTGATCCAGAGGGCCGCGACCGGATGCTGGTGACGATCCAAGACGGGAGCGGCGACGCAGGCGAAGGTCTCGCTCTCCTCGCCTCGGTCGAAGGCGATGCCCCGGGCGCGGACCTCTTCCAGTTCCCTGCGAAACGCCGCGGCACTCGTCAACGTGTGGCGGGTGAGTCGGGGGAACGTCATGCCGGAGATGAGGGCCTCCTTCCGTTCTGCGGGCAGAAACGCGATGATGGCCTTGGCAGGGGCGGCGGTGTGAAGCGGGAACGAGTGACCGATCTCCACCACGACCTTGACCGGCTGGGGCGAGGGAACCTGATCGAGAACCACACCTTGCAGGCCTGACAGGGTCCCGAGAAGCGCGGTCTCGCGGGAGGCATCGCGGAGTGCGGTGAGGATGGGCGCGGCCAGAGCGGTGATGCGTTCCGCGCCGCTGGCCCGGTGGGCAAGCGAGAGCAGTTGTGGGCTGAGGCGATAGACTTTGGACGGTTCGTCCCGGGTGGCATAGCCGCGCAGGGTCAGGGTGGTGGCGATGCGGAACACGCTGTTTTTCGGCATCCGCAAGCGCTCCGTCATGGCGGTGAGGGTGAGGCCGTCCGGGTGATTGGCGAGGAGTTCGAGCAGTTCGAGGGCCCGATCGAGGATGGGGACGCGGTAGCGGTCGGAGACGGACATGTTTGTGTGTTTGTGAAATCAAAATAAATTTGAAATAGCAAACAGCAAGTGTCAGGATCCTTCTGCGGAGATGGTCGGTCTGCTGTCTGCGCGTTTCTTGAACATTCCTCCCAAACCCTCCGAACATGCGCATCTTGATTGGCCTTCTTCTCCCTTTGAGCGTTCTGCCAGCGGCGGAGCATCTGATTGCGCCCGGAAACAACCCGCAAGCGGTTGTGGATGGGGCGGCACCGGGGGATCGGATCGTGTTGCTGCCGGGAACGCATGAACACCGACCGGGGCGGCACCGCGCCTTGCTCTACGTGGACAAATCCCTCGAGATCGAGTTGCAGAAGGGGGCGACGCTGCGGATGGCGGACCATTCCACGGAGTTGGAGGCGACGCCGGAGATCACGACGGATCAGGATGCGGGGAAGAAGCTTGATGATTTGGCAGTGGGTGGGGAATTTGATCGGAGTCGGCCCGCGGTCTTCACCGTGGTGATGGAAACGGAAGGGGCGAACGGGGAAGCGGACCGGTTTGCCTGGGGCGTCTCTCACGGCGTGGAAAACCCGGAAGGCAGCACGAAGATTGTCCCGGGCGGGAGCAAGTTTGGGGAGACGCCGCATCGCGGGGTGTCCGTGACGGGGGACTGGCAGGAATTGGCGCACGGAGTCAAGGTCCGGTTTGGGAGCCGGACCGGGCACAACAAAGGCAGCCGATGGTTTGTCACTTACGACGGCCCCGAAGCCTATGGCATCCGCATCGGGCATGGTCGGCAGAGGGAGGTGATTGCGAAGGTGCGCGTCACCGGGAAGGGGACGATCGACCTGAACAGCTCGAGCAACGTGCAGCCTGGGTTTCTGGTGAAGAACATCAACGCCTGCGTCCTGATTCACGGGAGGGTGCGAGGCGTGACCGTGGAGGGGATCACGATGTTGGACACCAACCGGTCGGTCATGTGTTATGGAGAGCACAGTGGGAGCTTTCTTCCCGGGGGCGCGGTGACGGAGGGGGAGTCGTTCGACGCGGAGGATATCACGATCCAGCGGACGCGGACGTTGAATCCAAACGGGGCGGCCTATCTGTTGGGGCATCCATCGTTCCGGGGGCAGTTGCGCAACGTGAAGTGCAATCACAATTACATGGAGACCGCCGTGACCGCCATCGAGCCCAATTTCAATCTCGATGGATATGAGGTGATCGGCAACGTGATCAAGAGCGGTGGCTTGGCGATTCATTGCTGGCGCCACTCGAAGAACGGAGTGATCAGCGGCAACCTGCGCATTCATGATAACACCGGAAAATCGGTGGTCGAGTTGGGCGCTCCCCGCGGCTGGGCGCAACCGGAGCCGCCGCTGATGCGGGACAACCGCAATCACTTGAACCCCTGATTCAGAGCCGCTCAAACTTGAGCGGATAAGTGTTCCCCGAGGCAAATTGCGCCACGTAGAGGCTCCCCTCCGCATCCAACGCCAGATCGTGCGGATGGAGAAAAATCGGCGAGGTGTTGTGCATGTGCCGGAGGACGCCGCTCCCATCGTATTCCGGGGTGCTGCCGCCGAGATTGGCCACGACCCGGAGTTCGCTGTCGAGCACCGAAACAAAGCCTCGGGACTGGCGGTCGGCCGGCCAGTTGTCGGCGAGATGGGCGACAAAGAAGTGTCCCTCATGAAGGCGCACCTGACGCGGGTTCCCGCCCGGCAGATCGATTTTGCCGAGCTTGCCTCCGTTGAGGTCGAGGCGCAGGAGGTGCTGCTGATCGCTCATGGCGATGAGCAGTTCGGGACGAGCCGGGTCCCGGGTGTCGGCGAGGCCCCCGTGAGGTCCCCAGTGGGTGATCCCGCCCTCGCTGCCGCCGAAACACTTTACGAGATGTCCGGCTTCATCGTGGTGCAGGATGTAGTCGCGGCCATAGCCGTCCAGCACAAAGAAGTGGCCATTGGGCAGATGAAGGGTCCAGGAGGGCTTGAATTGGGTCGCGTTCTCGTATTTGCCGATCGTCTCGGGCCAGTGCCATTCTTGCAGGATCTCCCCGTCGAGCGTCGCCTTGACCACGCGATGAGTTTGCAGACAGGTCAGGAAGAGGACCTCCCGTTGGCCCTCGCGGACAATGGACAGTCCGTGGGCGCCCGGGAATTCGGTGCCCCACTTGTGCACGAGACGGCCGTTGCGGTCGTAGATCAGGACCTGGTTGGCTGGATGATCCGTCAGGAAGATGACGTGGCCGGCGGAATCCACGACAAGACCGTGCCCGTTCTTCACCGGCGTTTTTGAGTCGAGCACTCCCCATCCGGGAACGAGCCGATAGCGAAACGTTCCCTGGCCCAGAATCTCGGGTGTCTGGGCTTGGATGAAGGGGAATCCCAACGCCGTGGAGGCGGTGGTTTGCATCCAACGGCGGCGGGTGAGGGCTAGCATGACCGCTGAACCTGGCACGGGAACGAGCGCAAGGCAATCCCCGGTGCGGGGCTCAGCGGCGCCGGTCACCGATGATGTTCAGCAAGCCCCCGGTCACCGGGTCCCAGATGCGCACGGTGTAATCCTTGCTGCCGGAGGCGAGGCGGCTGCCGTCGGGGTCGAACCCGAGGGAAGTCACGGGGAGAACGTGCCCTTCCAGGGAGAGGAAAGGGGTGCCCTTGACGGTGTCCCAGAGCCTCACCTGGTTGCCATGACCGGCGGATGCCAGGATCTCGCTCCCGGGTTGGAAAGCCAGGGCGGTGACCTCTCCCGGTTCGGTGACCTCAAGTTTGTTGAGTTCCCTGCCAGTGGCCGGATCCCACAAGCGGATGGCTGGTTCGAGACCGCCGGTGGCGAGCATTTTGCCATCGGAACGGTAGGCGACCGCGCGGACGCTTTGGTTGTGTCCGGTCAAGGTGTGGATGAGGGCGCCACTGCCGCTGTTCCAAATTCGGATGGTCTGGTCGTAACTGGCGCTGGCCAGTTGCCGTCCGTTGGGGCTGAAGGCGAGGTCGCGGACCCAGTGGGTGTGGCCGGCGAGGATCGTCTTGGGGAGACCGGTGGCGACTGTCCAGAGGATGACTCGATTGTCGTCGCTGCCGCTGGCCAGGGTGGCGCCGTCCGGGCTGAAGGCGAGCGCGTAGACATCGTCGGAATGCCCCGAGGAAGCGTCACCGACCTGGCGAATCCAGTCGCCGGTCTTGGCGTTCCAAAGGTGGACGTTGGCGCCGTCGGCGGTCGCCAGCAAGTTGCCTTTCGGGCTCACGGCGGAGATCAGGGTCTTGTTTTGCCCCATCACGCTGGTAAGAATTTTTCCGGAGTCGGGATCGACGACCCGGGCATGAACTTGGTCGCTGCTGATGAAGACTCCGCTTGAGTCCGGGAGAAAGGCCGTGCTGTTGACCTCCGCGTCGAAATCGGTGAGGCTGCGGACCAGTTTGCCGGTGGCCGGGTCCCAGATTTTGATGAGCTGGCTGCGGCAACGGCTGGCGAGCAGTCCTCCGTTTTGATCAAAAACGACGCTGCTGATGATTTCCGGATGGGGCGGGAGGGAGTGACGGAGAACCAGGGAATCTTTTTCGACGGCCCAGATGCGGACGCACTTGTCCTCACCGCCCGAGGCCAGGAGGGTGCCGGTCGGGTTGAAGCAGAGGGAACGGACCCCGCCGGGATGGGCTGCCTGGGAGAGGACGGGTTGGCCGTCCGCGACCGTCCAGAGCCGGATGTGTTCGTCCTGATGAGCGCCGCTGGCCAGGAGCGTGGCGTCCGCGTTGTAAGTCAGGGCGCGGAGAGCGCCGGTGTGTCCTCGGAGAATGGATTGGCGCGTCTTGTTCCCCTCGTTCCAGATCCGGATGGTTCGGTCCTCCCCGCCCGAGGCCAGGGAGGTGCCTGCGGGGTGAAAGGCGATGGCTCGGACCCAGTCGTGATGCCCGTCCAGATGCGCGATCCGGGAGCCGGTGGGGGAATACCAAAGCTGGACCGAGCCGTCGCGATGACCACTGGCGATCAGCAAACCGGTGGCGTTGAGGGCGATGCTCTTGACCCCGTAGGCATCGATGACGGAGAACGGCTTGCGGGTGCCCATTTCGATGACGTGGATGCTGCTTCCGGTGGCATAGGCGACCTTGCTCTGGTCGGCGCTGGTGGCGATGCCGCGGATTTGGCGGGCATCGATGGTGGCGCGGACCCGACCAGTGGAGATTTGGCGCAGCTTGATGTTCGCGCTGGTGGCGGTGATGAGATTTCCCTCGGCATCGCGAAAGCCGAGGGCGAGATCGGGGACGGGATCGTCCTTGCTGAAGAAGCGGTCCCAGGTGTACCAGCCGCCGAAGCCGATGGCGGCGGTGAAAATGGCGTAGAGGCTGAGTTCGATGATGCACCTGGCGACTGAGCCGCGCAGGGCGCCTCTGGACGCGCGATGGACGGCGGGGAAACTCAGGGCGAGACCGGTGAGGGGACAGAGGATGATGGAGACGACGAGGAGGGATCCGGCCACCGCGCCGGTCGAGTGGAGACCGACGGCTTCGGAGAGGAGGGCCAACGGGTGGGTGACACCGAGAAAGATGTAGAGGGGCGTGAGGAAGAGAACGCTCAGCCAGAGGCCGAGCGCGACGACGGCGAGCCAGTTGGGACGTCCGAGTTCCGGGAGACCGCCGCTCTTGAGCGTCGGATCCCCAAGGATGTCCTCCCTGATCTTGGCCTTGAAGATGGTCAGCCACTGGACCCAGGAATCGTGCCGGGCACCTTCCGGCGGAGCGGATTCTTCCGGGGCCGGAGCTGCATTGGCCTGTTCGATGTGGAGCGAAAGCAGATCGATGATCTCCGGGTGGGTGAAATAGGAGGTGTGAACGAGTTCATCCCCGTGCATCACCGAGGTCTGCTCGCCGATGAGGGCCGGCATGGAGGAGGAGCCCCAGGCATACTGGGAGAGGGCGGACCGGGCGTTCGTCAGAATCGCTCCGGCGCGTTTGTCGAGCTTGGCGTTCGCGCCCTCGATGAGGCTCCGGTCGAGCGCTTCGGGAATCCCCGGGTAGCGAAAGCCGGCCAGGGCGATCGGCCCCTCGGTGACATCGCTCAGGCTGCAGCCCGGGCGGTCATGGCCCTGCGCACTCTTGGAGATTCGGAGCCAGAGGAATTCATCGCCGCTTGGGGCGACAAACTGGTTATAGAGGGGCGCGATGATCCACCGGACGATTTTGCGGTTGAACTGAACGACGCGGTCGGAGATGAAGACCCGGTGATCGGGCACGGCGAGCCGGGGCATGACCTGACCGGAGAGCCGGAGAGAGCCGCGGAGTCCGTTGATGGCCTCGTCTTCCTTGGACCAGATTCCGAGCCATCGCTCGCCGAACTGGAGGAACGCCTCGTTCTTGATGCGCGCCTCGCGCCGCACCGATTGGGCTTCCACGCGGATGGCGGTGAGACCGATGAACAGGGCCGAAGCCAGGGTCGGGGCGGCCACGCCAATGACGCCCAGCAGGATCCAGTCGAAGATGGTGTTGGGACGCGTCACGCTGGAGACGCGGAGCACCTCGTCCTCGATCGCCTGCCCAAACCGTTCCCCGGTTTCCAGGATCTGTTCCCGACCGCGCAGCGCCAGCTTGTCGGACACGGTCTTGGCGTCGCGCACCGATTCGTTGGCCTGGGCCGCGTTTTCCACCGCGTGGGTCTCCTGTCGGGCGGCGCGAAATTCTTCCCAATGGGAGGTGAGCTCGAAGCGATGGTTGAGATGCCAGGCCAGAAAGGCGAGCATCCCGGCCACGAAGAGGAACGTGAGGGCGGCGATGACCTTGCCCTGCCATTGACCGAGGAACGAGCCCTGGAACTGGAGAAACGGGGTTCCGACGGTTGCCCAACTGCGCAAACCTTTGAGGTGCAGCAAGTCTTGATCCTTTGCAGAAGACCAACGGCGCTTCACCGCCAGTTGCAGGGCCAGCCAAATCACCGAGCCCCCATGGCTGTGACCGATGAGGTGATAGGCCCGACCCTGACGTTCAAACCCGAGGATTTTTTCGAGCAGGTCGATGGCCGCCTGATGCCTGGCCCGTTCCCCATTTTCACCGCTCCAGTGGAAGATTTCCTGGTCGGTGCTGTCGGGAATGTCCACGTCCTTGCCGAGCCGCTCCTCGAACGCTGTCCAGGCGGGACTGCCCTGTTGCCACCACCGCTCTCCCTCGTCGGCGTCGTGCCCGGCGCTGGTGCCGTGAATGAGCAGCAGGAGAGGTAACCCATTCGAATCGTCGGCGGCAGGAGAATCGCTCATAAGCTGGCTGGGACCCTCTCATCATAGGCCGGGAGCAGGGGCTTGCAACTGGTGAGGCGTGATCGTCACGGGCTGCGGTGGGCGGGGTCAGCTCCCGCTTTCCTGGTAGACACCGTAATCCGTGTTGATCTCCCAGAGATTGTGGGTGGTGCCGTGGGCGATATTTTCCGCGGCCAGGATGCCCATGAGGATGCTGTGATCCTGGTTGTTGTATTTGAAGGCTCCATACCGTCCGATGGCATGAATCCCAGGATGGTTTTGCCGCAGGAAGGCAATGACCGGGTGCAGCCATTCCCGGTAGCCTTTGCGATAGACCGGATAACAGCACGGCAGTCGGACGACGTGGCCGTCCAGGACCGGGGCGTTTTGCAGGAGTCCGGTTCGGGCCAGTTCGCGTTCGCCCAGGGCGATCAACGCGGCATCGTCCGATGTCCAAAGGTCGCTCCCCCGATCACACCAGTATTCCAGGGCCAGGATCGAAGTGCCGGAGGCATCGCGCCGACCGCTCGGCCAGTTGCGAAAGTTCGTGATCCTTCCGAGCCGAAGTTCCGGCGTCTGCACGTAGACCCACTGGTCCGGGAACAGCCGGTCATGGGCCACCCGGAGGTAAACGAGAATGGTGTTCCGGTAGTGCAGTTGATCGAGGGCCTGGAGAATCGGTCCCGGAGCATCCGGCAGGCTGCGGCAAAGCTGGGTCAGCGGCATCGTGGAGACGAGGTGATCACAACTCCGCGTCGTGCCGTCGGCCAGGATCACGCCATCGCCCGCCCGATTGATTCCGGCGATCGGGGTCGAGAGGTGAATCCGTCCTCCCGCGGCCAGGATGCGGGTGGCCATCCGCTCATAAATCACGCCGCACCCCTGCACCGGATGGGCAAAGGTCGAGGTCAGCGTCTTGTGCGAGGATCGCTCCCAACCGAAGGCGGCGAGGAGGGCTCGTCCCAGCGAGAAGCGTTGGATGCGTTGGGCGGCGAAATCGATGTCCAGGTCCCGGCACGGGATGCCCCAGAGCTTTTCGCTGTAGGCCTGAAAGAACAGTTCGTAAAGGCGCTGGCCGAAGGCCGAGACCACCCATTCTTCAAAATTGTCCGGCTGCTTCCGGGAAAGCGCCCGGTTCACCTTTTCCCTCAGGTAGCTCCCGCCACAGCGCGCCGCTTCCCCCCAACCCAGGTTGGCGAGCGCGTTGGCCGGACGGAGCGGATAATCGTAGAAGCGGCCGCGGTAGTGAATCCGGGTGAGACGGTTCACCAGTTCGAAGTCCTCGCCCGCGAGGTCGAGCCAGAATTGGGTGATCCGGGGATCCCGGGTGAAGAAGCGGTGCGGACCGAGGTCGACCGGCACGCCCCAAAGAGGGAACGATCGGGCCATGCCACCGACGTGCGGCGAAGCCTCGAAGACTTCGACATCGCACCCGAGCCGACAGAGTTCCAGGGCTGCGGTGAGGCCGGCGGGACCCGCGCCGATGACGGTGACCCGTTTCATCTCGTGGGATCCGGTGCGGCGGACGGAACGACGGCGAGCAGGGCCAGCGCGGTGAAAACCAGGGTGGGCAGGTGAATCAGCCAGAGGGCGGGCGGTGCCCAGGCGGAGAGGACCCAACCGAGACCGAGACCGCACCCCATCAGAAGGACCGGACGAAGCGGGATGGATGCGCCCGGAAGCAGGCAGGCCATGACGTTCAGCACGAGCACATCGTTGTAAGGATTGCGGTAGGCTGGCAGAAAGAAATCCAGGAGAAAACTCCAGGCCGCGATGCCGGTGAGCCGCACGGCATCTTCACTCCGCCAGTTTGCCCGCATCCAAAACCCGAGGGCGATGAGCAGACCGCTCAGGATCAGCGGGGCGGGCAGCGGGGACAGACCGCAGGCCCGCAGAAGGCGGAAGAGGGAGGAGTCGGCATACTGGAGAACCGCATAACGGGAGATCTGTTCCAGGCTGAGTCCCTCGATGAGGGCTGGATAGGCCAGCGGGCCTGGAACGGGATTTTCATCGTGCCGATACAGGTGAGACCACTCGCCCATGGCCCGGGCGTATTGTCCCCAACTCTCCCCGTTGAGGAGCAGGGGCAGGATGCAGGCGGCGGCCAACCCGAGGGCCGCACCCTGACGTTGTGCCGGGCGGCGGAACCAGACAAACGGGGCGATGAGGAGTATGAGAGGCGGGCGGAGGGCCATCAACAGACCCGCCAGGGCACCGGTGAGGGCCGATCTGGCCTGGGTTTCGGAGCGGCTTTGACTCATCCAGAGGCAGAGGAGAAAGGTGAGGAGAATGTAATACTGGCCGCGATCGATGTGATGGCTCCAGGCCAGGGTGAAGCTGAAACCGGTGAGGAGGGCGCTCCAGAGGAGACGCATCGGACCTGCGGGGATTCGTCGCAGCCAGACCCACCAGACCCCTGCCAGACAGGCCCACTCCAGCAGCAGCCAGATTCGTTGGGCCACCGGATACGGCAAGGCGGCCACGGGAGCGGTGAGCAGCAACACCGCCGGGGTCACCGTGGTTTTGGTGACCGGCTGGGCGCGGTTGGCGTAGGCGTCGCACCAGGCGGACGGGGCCCCCGGGAGCCATTTGTAGTGATAGGCGTCTTCCCCGGCGACAAACAGGCGCGAGCCGGTGACCCGGTTGCGGAAATCGATGGAACCGGTCCGGCTCACCAAGTCCCAATCCTGCCCAAACCTGAAGAGAGCCAAGGCCGCGAGGAGGATCCACACGGCCCGGCCCCAGGCGTTTTGGGCGCGCGAGAGGCCGCTCACTTGGCGGCGGAGGCGTAGAGAGCGGAGACGGCCGGCCAGTTCACCACGTTCCACCAGGCGGCGATGTAATCCGGGCGGCGATTTTGGTAGTGCAGGTAATAGGCGTGTTCCCAGACATCGAGTCCGAGAATCGGAACGCCGAGGTCAGTCTCGGCCACGATTCCCTTCATTTGCGGGTTGTCCTGGTTCGGCGTGCTGATGACTTTGAGCTTGCCATTTTGGACGATCAACCAGGCCCATCCAGAACCGAACCGCTTGGTGCCGGCCTCGGCGAAAGCCTTTTTGAAATCGTCGATTGAGCCGAAGGCGGTTTGCAGGGCGGAGCCGAGTTCGGCGGAAGGAGCGCCGGAAGAGGCCGGGGGCGCCATGATCTTCCAGAAGAAATCGTGGTTCCAGTGACCGCCGCCGTTGTTGCGGATGGTGTTGCGGACCGCTTCATCCTGAATGGTGGGGAGAGAGGTGAGGAGATCCGGCAAGGCCTTGGCGGCCAGGTCCGGCGCGGCGTCGAGTGCGGTGTTGAGATTCTTGATGTAAGCCGCGTGGTGTTTGCCATGGTGAATTTCCATGGTCCTGGCGTCGATGTGCGGTTCGAGCGCGGCGAAACCGTAAGGCAGGGCGGGAAGGGTTTGGGCGGCGGGCGCAGCGGCCGGAGCCAGGACGGCACCGGCGGTGAGCGCACTGATCTGGAGGAAGTGGCGGCGGTCGAGGGGGGCGTTCATCATGAAGGAGGGATAGCGTGATCAGGCGCGGTTTTCAATCCGGAAAGGCGAGGAGTAGAGACTCTCCGGCGGGGGCCGCTTGACGTCGCAACCCAACCGGGGCGAGAATGGGAGGCGGTGATGACTTCCTTCCCAGTCAGCTTTTACGATAGCAAACCGTATGATCGTCAGGCGTTTTTGGAGGCTTGTGGAGAGTTGCCGATCGCCTGGCGGTTTCACGAGTTCCGGCTCAGTGAGGAGACGGCAGCGTCCGCGAAGGGGACCACGGCGGTGTGTGTGTTTGTCAACGACCGCGTCGATGCTCCCTGTCTGCGGGTCCTGGCCGATCTCGGGGTGCGTCTGGTGGCGCTGCGTTGCGCCGGGTTCAACAATGTCGATCTCCGCGCCGCGGCCTCGGAGGGGATCGCGGTGGTCCGCGTTCCGGCCTACTCGCCCTACGCGGTGGCGGAGCATGCGGTCGCCTTGTTGTTGACGCTGAACCGTCAGATTCATCGGGCATTCAACCGGGTGCGCGACCTGAACTTTTCCCTCAGCGGATTGGTCGGGTTCGACCTGCGGGGCAAGACGGTGGGCGTGGTGGGCACGGGGAAAATCGGGCAGGTGACGGCCGAGATTTTTCGCGGGTTCGGCGTGGAACTGCTGGGCCATGATCCGAATCCCCAGGAGGCCTGGGCTGATTCCATCGGCCTGCAATATGTCGGTCTGCACCATCTCCTGGAGCGCTGTGACATCGTCAGTCTGCACCTGCCCCTGACCCCGGAGACGCGCTATCTCATCAATGAACAGACGCTGGCCCGGATGCGACAGGGAGCCTACCTCATCAACACCAGCCGGGGAAAGCTCATCGAGACCAGGGCCCTCATCGCCGCGCTCAAAGCCGGCAGAATTGGCGGGGTGGCGCTCGATGTGTATGAGGAGGAAGAGGGAATTTTCTTCGAGGATCTCTCCGGCCAACCCTTGCAGGACGACGAGTTGTCCCGGCTCCTGACGTTTCCGAATGTCCTGATCACCGCGCACCAAGCCTTTCTGACCCGTGAGGCTCTCTCGCAAATCGCCTCGACCACCATCCGCAACCTGTTGCGCCAGCGGGACTGTGAACCCTGGCTGGAGGGAACCGCGTTGTGAGCGAGCCGATGGCGCATGGCTTGGCTGGTTGCGACGCGCTCCGGCTCACGGACTCGAGCCTTGAACGCGGCTTGTCCAGTGAAGAAGCCGCGGAGAGGTTGCATCGGTACGGCGAAAACCGCATTGCCGTACGGTCCGGGACACCGCCCTGGGTCCGCTTGGCGCGGCAGTTCACGGCGCCGCTGGTGCTCGTTCTCATCGCCTCGGCCCTGGTCACCGGATTTCTCAAGGAATGGGTCGATGCCTCCGTCATCCTGGCGGTGGTGGTGGTGAATGCGCTGGTCGGTTTTTTTCAGGAGTCCAAGGCGGAGAATGCCCTGGAAGCCCTCATGAAGATGGTGGTCGGCGAGGCTTTGGTCCGCCGGGACGGCCGCAAAATGAAGGTGCCCAGCACCGCTCTTGTGCCCGGGGACATCGTGCTGCTGGCGGGAGGAGACCGCGTTCCGGCCGATCTTCGGCTCCTCGAAACCAAGGGATTGCAGGTGGACGAGTCGTCGCTCACCGGAGAATCGGTCCCGGTCTTCAAGCGTCCCGACCCTTTGGAAGCGGATACGGTTCTGGCGGACCGGGTGAACATGGCCTATGCCGGCTCGTTGGTGACATCTGGCACCGGGACCGGGGTGGTGTGGGCCACCGGCGATCACACGGAGACCGGCCGGTTGGCGTTTCTCATTGCCGAGGTCGTCGATCTGACGACGCCGTTGACCCGGAAAATCGCCCGGTTCAGCGGGATGCTCCTCTGGGTCATTCTCGGTTTGGCGGCGATGCTCTTCGGCTATGGAGTGCTGGTG
The DNA here is from genome assembly GCA_003402735.1 of Verrucomicrobiota bacterium. Taxonomy (GTDB): domain Bacteria; phylum Verrucomicrobiota; class Verrucomicrobiia; order Verrucomicrobiales; family DEV007; genus V1-115. The sequence goes on along the minus strand of QQNE01000043.1, from coordinate 12,152 downwards.
CGGCACGGGAGTCCGGTGGAGATGCTGATGGCCAGCGTCGCTCTCGCCGTCGGGGTCATCCCGGAGGGGCTGCCCGCCGCGATCACCATCGTCCTGGCCATCGGGGTTTCCCGAATGGCGCGCCGCCGGGCCATCATCCGGAGGCTTCCGGCCGTCGAGACGCTGGGTTGCACCACGGTCATTTGCTCGGACAAGACGGGGACGCTCACCCAGAACAGGATGACCGTCCGGGTGATTTCCGCTGGAGGAGAAACGTTTCGGGTCACCGGCGGAGGGTATGATCCCAAGGGGGCGATTCAGGATCAGCGGGGAATCGCCCTGCCCTCGCTCGACGATGCACCGGCGCTGCGCGAGTGTCTCCGCGCCGGGATGTTGTGCAACGATTCCGCCTTGATCGCGGATGAGGAGGGGCATTGGAGCATTGCCGGAGATCCCACCGAAGGAGCGATGATCGTTTCGGCGGAGAAGGCGGGCTTGCGCCATGCTGAGGTTCATGCGGCAGCGCCGCGGATTGGCATGATTCCGTTCGATTCCGGGCACATGTTTCGGGCGACCCTGCACGACCACGCGGATGGGCGTTCCATCTACAAGGTGGGGGCCTTGGAGCGGTTGCTGGAGCGTTGCAGTTCCATGTTGGACGCCCGGGGAAATCCTGTCCCCCTGGAGGCGGAGGCCGTTCGGGAGACGGCAAACCGCTTTGCGGCGGAGGGGTTGCGGGTGATTGCCTGCGCCCGGCGCGACGCGAGCGACGTGACCGAAGATCTGGGACATCATCACGTCAGCGGTGGCCTGGTGTTTCTGGGCATGCAGGGAATGATCGATCCTCCCCGCGAGGAGGCGGTGGTGGCGGTGGCGAGATGTCAGGAAGCGGGGATTCAGGTGAAGATGATCACCGGGGATCACGCGGTGACGGCCGGGGCGATCGCGCGGCAAATCGGGCTTCGGGGGGCGGAGCGGGTTCCGGTGGTCACCGGGCGGGAATTGGATGCCATCGAAGACGAGGATCTGCCCGCCCTGGCGGAGCGCACCGTGGTCTTTGCCCGGGTGGCCCCGGAGCAGAAGTTGCGTTTGGTGCGCGCCTTGCAGAGCCTGGGGCACATTGTGGCCATGACAGGGGACGGCGTGAACGACGGCCCGGCGCTGCAACAGGCGGACATCGGAATCGCCATGGGCATCAGCGGGACCGACGTGGCCAAGGGCGCCGCCAGCATGGTCTTGACGGACGACAATTTCGCCACCATCGCCGCGGCGGTGGAAGAGGGGCGCGGCGTCTACGACAACCTTACGAAATTCCTGGTCTGGACGCTGCCTGTCAGTGTTGGATTTGCGTTGATTCTCCTGACCAGTGTGCTGTTTGGGATGACCTTGCCGGCGCTTCCGGTGCACCTGCTTTGGGTCAATTTGACGACCGCCATTCTCCTCGGGCTGATGTTGGTCTTTGAGCCCCCGGAAGCGGATCTGATGCGCCGGCCTCCCCGGGACCAAAATCGGCCCATCTTTGATTTCTCGCTGTTTATGCGGACCGGGTTTGTTTCGGTCATCCTCTTGGTCGGGGCCCATTCGGTGTTCCTCTTCGAGTTGCGTGGTGCCGGGGAGGAACGCATCGCGGAGGCGCGGACGGCGGTGGTGAACTCGGTGGTGGCGGTGGCCGCCGCCTACCTGGTGAATTGCCGGTCGCTCCGTCGCGGCATCCTCAGCCTCGGGTTCTTCACCAACCCCCAACTGCTGATGGGAATCGGCCTGACCGTTCTGGTCCAGCTGATCTTCACGTATGCGCCCTTCATGAATCACTTTCTCCACACCGCACCCCTGGAACCGGAGGTCTGGGCCCGGATTTGTGGCCTTGCTGGGATCGCGTTTGTCCTGGTGGAAGTGGAGAAAAAAATCCGCGCCCCGAAGCAGCGGGAAGGTTAGGAGGCGTTGTGCTGCGGCGGGATGGTGGCCCGCTACCGGGACGGCCCGTCCGACCGCGCCGGAGCAGTCCCCCGCAGGGGCGGGGAATTTTTTCGCGAAATTTGACCTTTCTCCAGCAGGCTGGTGACCCCTCACTCGGCCTCCCCAGCCGCTTCCAACGTGATCCGAATCCGGTATGGCGCGAGATGAATCCCTTTCATTTGCATCTTGGCGATCGATTCCGTCACGGAGGGAATGAGATCGGCGCGGTGGAGTTCCACGAGAACTTCCCGGGGAACGATGAAGCGGCCCACGAGCGCGATCAGCGGGCTGCTATTTCCCGAGTGAGTTCGTCTTCGTCCAGGTTGACGAACGATACCCCCAGCTTTTGGAGCGCCAGGTGGCGGCGGCGTTGAAGTGGGATCTGTGATCCGACCGGCAGGGATGGGCAGTCTTCGGATCACAGATCCAAGCCGCGAAAAACGATGCGAACCCGCTGGAGTTGCGGGTGTTTAGTCGAGGAAGGAGCAGATGTATTCGCAAATGCCTTCGGCGACCGCGATTTGGAATCCGGAGTCGGCCGGGACCTCGAAACTTTGGCCGCCTTGGTAGGTCTGCACGGCGTTGGATCCGTCGACGGTGACCTGACAGGTTCCGGCCACGATTTCCATGCGCTCGGCTTGGGCGGTTCCAAAGTGATAACTGCCGGGATAAATCAGTCCGAGGGTTTTCTTGGCGCCGTCGGGGAGCAAAATGGAGTGGCTCACGACCTTTCCGTCGAAGTAGATGTTGGCTTTGGTGACGGCGGTGACGTGGCTGATTTCTGTTGGGATCTGGGTCATGATTGCGGTTTGGCGGCGTTTTGAGGGGAGTCCAGGGTGGTGACGCGGACGTCGTCGAACTGGATGGGTTGTCCGGAAAAAGGCGTCCCGAAGAGCGAGGCTTTGCCCTGGAGCGGTCCCGGTTCGGAGATGTAATCGATCAGGGCCTGGGTCGGGGCGTGGGCGGCCTCAGGCCAAACCCAGCCGGAAACCGACCAGCCGCCGTTCGGAATGGCCGCAACCCGGAGCCGGACGAGGTGCCACTGGCCGGCGGCCCAGGAAAACGGCACGGTTTGAATGACTTCCTCGCCTTTGAGCAGTTCCACGGCCCGGGCCGCTGGGGAGACGCGAAGTTGGAAGCCGGCCTTGCCGTGCAAGCCGACTCCAAACCTGGGGAAACTGCGGCGTTGTTGGACGCCTTTGACTCTGGCGACGATCTCGCCCCCGGTCTTGAGGGAATCGCCGAGTTGGACGGTGGCATCGACGAGTTCGCCGGTGGCGATTTGGAGGACGTGGTTGCCTCCGTCCTCGGCTTCGACGGTGAACGTTCCCGCCAGGATGAACAGGTCAGGCTCCTGACTGGTGGGGAAAGCGGTGAAGTCTTCCGTGAAGAGAAGTTTCTCCTGGGCGGTTGCGGCGAGTGGGAGGAGAAGGGCCAGGAGGAGGCGGAGGGTGAGGCTATTCATGGCGAAGGGATTCGTTGAGATTTTCGCGCAGCATGAGGCGGGCGGCGATCCAGCAAAATCCGAGGCCACCGAAAAGAATCAAGGCATTCAGGCAGAGGAGGAGGGTGACCGGCAGGGAACCGCTGCGGGCCATCAGGGTGGGGAGGATGGCGGCGAGGCCGGCGGCGAGGCCGAGAAGGACCCCGGCTCCGTGAAGAAACCAGTGTTCCCAAACCACGAGGCGGGCGAGCCGAGCCTTGGAAAAGCCGACGGCGTTGAGCAGGGCCAGCTGGCCGCGACGTTCCAGGATGTTGCGGCCGGTGACGATGCCGAGGCCGGCGGTGCCGAGCAGCAGACCGAGCCCGCCCAGGGTGGAGAAGATTCCGAGGTAGGTGTTTTGCACGCCGTTGAATTCATTGAGGCGTTTCCACGTGGGCTGAAGCTCAAACCCACGGTCCTCCAACTGACGGGTCCAGAGAGCGGCCGCCGCAGAGGCGTCCACTTCGGGGCGGGCATCCAAGAGGAAAAAGCGGTAACCGCCCGCATCGGGAAACAGGTTGGTGAACTGACGTTCGTCGATCACGACGGAGCCCTGGAGCACCGAATTGTCGAGCAGACCGGCCACCCGGACGCGGAAGGGTTTGCCGTTTGCGGCGGTGAGATCGAGACGCGAACCGAGGCCAATCCCGAGGGCGTATTGCGCGGTGGCAGCGTCCAGGATGCCTTGAATTTCGGGGATGCCGGCGGAGTCGGTGACGGGCGGTTGGGAGAGGCAGGTCCAGCCGGTCGGGTCTTTGGGGAAGGCCCTGGCGGCGAAGGCAAACGCCCCTCGGTCAGCGAGAGCGGCGGGATCGACGCCGAGCAAGCGCGGCTGGCTGGCGCGGTTGAGGTTCAGGCAACTGGCGTCCTCGCCCTGATTGACCCGGAATTGAACGAGATCGAACGGGGAGGGATTCTCCGGGAGGCCGAACACGGACCTTCCCGCGGCGGAGTTCAAATTTTCATAGACCGGGAGGCTGCTCTGGGCGACGAAGGCGAACCCTCCGGTGCCGGAGGCCCGTTTCCCGGCTTGTTGTTCTCCGTTGAGGCGGAGGGAATTGATGGCGGTGATCATGAAGACGCCGGAAGCGGTCAGGGCGATCACGGAAAGGCTCCGGCCATGGCGGCGGAGGCTGTTGCTTCGTGCCAGGGCCCCCAGGCTGCGGAGCGGTTCGGCGCGCCGTTCCCAGGATTGCAGAAGCAGGTGCATGCCGAGGATTCCGGCCAGCAGCAGAAGGAACCCGGCCCCGAAGAAGGCGCCCTGGCGAGCCATGACGGTGCCGTTCTGGGGCACCAGAAGCAGCAGCAGTCCGCCGAGCGCAGAGCCGACGGTGAGCCAGACCGTGGGGCGTTTCGGCCAGGGGGCGAGGGCGGACGGAAGCCAGCCCTCGGCGCCGGAGATCAGTTCGTTGGGTTTGACTCCGTGCGTGGCGTTGCGCGTGGCCCAGAAAACGGTGCCGAGGGAGAGGAGGAGCGTGGAAGTCCAGGCGATGGCGAGGGAGCCCGGAGTGACGGAATGGATGAACTGGACGCCGGCCGCGGCGTCTCTCCAAGCACCGCCGAGGCCCCAGAGCGCGGCCTGAGTGTAGAGGAACCCGATCCACAATCCCAGGGTGGCTCCGGCCAAAGCCAGGACGGTGGCCTCGAAGAGAAAGAGACGGCGGATCCGTCCGGCGCCGAGCCCGACCGCGAGCAGCAGGCCGATCTGTCCTCGCCGCTGTTCGATCCCGAAGACAAAGACCAGCATGGCCAGGATCAAGGCGGCGATGATGAGAAAGAAGCTCATTCCGGCGAACAACCCGCCGAAATCATAGGACCGGGCCACCGCTCCCCGGGCCTCAGCGCGCAGGTCCCGGATCTGCCAGCCCAGGTCTCCAGGCGTCAGGTTGCGGCGCAATCGTCCCCAAACCGCCGCCTCGTCCAGTCCGGCGGCGTCGGGAGGCAGCGTGATGGAGGTCAGCGAACCGAACCGGTTGCCCCAGAGTTTCTGGCCGGTCGTCAGGGGAAGAATCAACTTGGGCAGGGTGCGGTGCGCGTCCCAATAGGCTTCGTCCTTGGGCCGGATCCGCTCCTTGTGAAACGGCATGCCCGGGTCCCAATCGGCGTTGTCCTCGGCATCGCTGATGCCGGGGAAATCCGGGCTGAGAGAGGCGTGAAAGGGCCCGCCGATCAGGGGAGCGATGCGGGCCACGGTCAGGGTTCGGGTTTCCTCGACCAACTGGCGGCCGCCGGACATCCGGAAAAAATCGATGGTGAATGGGTCGCCCACCTTGATTCCGAGATCTTCGGCCAGCCAATCGCTGCAGATTGCCTGTCCCTCGGGGAGGGTATCATCGGGGATCGCCGCGGCCATGGAATACGGGGTGAGGCGGTCCCCGGCCCGCACGGCATTGACCAGATACGTCAGGCTGCCATCGGCCCCCGGAAAGGTGCGGTGGATTCTCTCCGCCAGGGATTCCGGGAGAAAGACTCGGGTGGTTTGCAATTGGGTCCGGGGCGCTCCCTGGATGAGACGAAGCTGGGCATCGGCGAGGGTGGCGGCGGCCAGAAGCGCTTCCGAACTCGGGATGGATCCGCCCGGTGAGAGGATGACATTGGCTTCTCCGTTCTTGGCCAGGGCGGTCTGCAGGTCCGGCAACGGCATGAACACGGTGAGGGGCGGGACCTGTTCGGCATTGAGCCGGAAATTTCCCAGCCCGGGTGCCAGGATCACGCGGGAGATTTTGCGCCGCAATTTCTCGGGTTGATTCGAGCTTCCCGAGAGTGGGGCATCGCGCGAGATGGCTCCCGGCGGCTCGACGCTGAGGACGATCCGTTCCCCGGGGCCCAGGCCAAGGCGGCGGGCCAGGGGCTGATTGATGGCCAGCTCCCCCGAGAGGAGGGGGGCCGGGGGGACCTCCGAAAGTTTCCAGAACGATTCATCGACGCCGACGACCTGGACACCGTTGACGCGCACCGAACCGTCCGGGGTGGAGACCGTGCCGGTGGTTTGCAGGAGGGCGGCGGCGTCGGGATCCAATTTGGCGGCCAACGGCGCGGTGAAAAAGCGATCGCCCCCAGTGATGGCCCAAGCGACCTTGCCGAGGCGGGTGGCGGCATTGGCGGCGAGGCTGGCGCGCACGGAATCACCGACGGCCAGCGAGCCGCTAATGATCGCGGAAGTGAGGGCAACGCCGACGAGCACGCCGAGATTCAGCCAGCGGTAGTGGCGCAAGGAACGGAGGGCGAGATCCCAGAGTGTCATTGCCGGTGCAGCGCTCCCCCGCGGAGTTCATAGGCCCGGTCGAGACGGGAGGCAACCGCCGGGTCATGCGTCACGAGGACGAGGGAGACCCCTTCGGCCTCGGAAATTTCCAACAACAGATCCATCAGGTTGCGCGCGTTGGCCTCGTCCAGCGCACCGGTCGGTTCATCTGCGAGGAGGAGACGGGGGCGGTTGATGAGTGCGCGAACCACGGCCACTCGTTGGCGTTCTCCGCCCGAGAGCTGGCCCGGGACCTTGGTGAGGTGATGTTCCAGCCCCACCCTCTGCAGCAGGTCGCGGGCGCGCTGTTCCGTTTCCGGCCAGTTCACCTGGGAGCGCGCCAGGGCGGGGGCCAGGACGTTTTCGAGCGCGCTGCACTGAGGCAACAGATGATGCAGTTGGAAGACGAAACCGATGGTTTCCGCTCTGAGATGGGCCAGCCCCTCATCGGAGAGCCCGGCGGTGTCGGTTCCGGCGATGCGGACGGTCCCGGAACTCGGTCGGTCCAGCGTGCCGAGGATGTTGAGCAGTGTGCTTTTGCCGGAGCCGGAGGGGCCAGTGATGGCAAAGCGTTGGCCGGGATCGATGGAAAAATCCAGACCGTTCAGCACCTTGCGGTGGCTGTCGCCGGCATAGCTTTTGATGACTTGGGTCAACTCGACGGTGGGAGCATTCATCCGGTGATCCAGCGGTGAGACTTGAAATCGTCACGGGGCAAGGAACCCACGGGGGTGGTCGTGACGGGAATACGTAAGGCAAAGGCACTGCCGAGCGCAACCTGAATCCGGCGGGCCAAATCCGGGCCGTCCGGAGCTGCTGATTCGACGATCACTTCCAATTCCGTCATGGAGTCCACCGTGCGGTGCCTGACTTGGAATTCCGCGACTTCCGGGAATCCGCGAACCACCGATTCCAGTGCGGAAGGATAGAGATTGACACCGCGCACCACGAGCATGTCGTCGCATCGGCCGAGAATGCCCCCTTCCAAACGCAAACCGGCCTCGTCCCAGACAGGTTTCACCAGGTCGCCGGTGCGGTAACGCAACAGCGGGCGCGCCAGGCGGCGCAACGTGGTGATCACGAGTTCCCCGGTAGCGCCGGGAGCCACGGGCTGAAGGGTGGCCGGATCGATGATCTCCGCGTGATAGGATTCAAGATCCACCCGGAGACTCCCGGGATGATCCAGGGTCTCGTAGCTGATCGGGCCGGTCTCGGTCATTCCGTGATGGTCCCGGACCGTGGCCCCGTTCCAGGACGAGGAGATGAGCGAACGCGTCGCCGGGATGCTTCCACCCGGCTCACCGGCGACGAGAATCAGCCGGACCCGCATCTTTTCCCGGAGGTGGGCCGCCTCGGAGCGCAAGACCTCCCCCAACCGGAGGGCGTAAGTTGGGGTGCAGCAAAGCACGGTGACCTCATACCGGGCCAGCATTTCGAGACGAGCCCGGGTCCCAAGCCCGCCGCCCGGGATGGAAAGGTTTCCCCGCCGTGTCGCGGCCTCGAACGCCGTCCAAAAACCGAGGAAGGGACCGAAAGAGAAGGCAAAGAAGAGGGTGTCATCGGTCCGCAACCCCGCGTGATCGTAGACCTTGTCCCAGACATCGAGCATGACCGCCCAGCTCTCGGCGGTGTCGATCGTGGGCAACGGTCCGGCCGAGGTTCCGCTGCTCTGGCAGAAACGGGAATAGCACGCCCGGGAATGGGAGAGGTTGGAGCCGAAAGGCGGGTGGCGCGCGCAATCCTCCACCAGTTCCGCCTTGATGGTGAACGGAAGGGCCGTCGCGAATTCCGCGGCGGAGGCGATTTGCCTGGGGGCGTCCGCGGAAGCCAGTTTTGCCCGATAAAAGGCGTTGGCCTCGAGCGAGGCAAGCAATCGGTTCAGGGCCGGGACGGGATTCATCGGGGACATGACAAGGCCGGGGAAAAAGATTGCAAATTTATGGAAAATATTATATTTTACGAAGTTCCCGATCACCAAGGGTCTCCAACCGCACGGACCGCTCCGGTGAAATCATCGTTCTCCATGTCTCCGTCAACTTTCTCCCTGCAAACGTCTGCGGTCGGCGGTCCGTCCTCCGGCGGCGCCTTGACCTTGGCGGCTTCGTCCTCCGGGGGCAATGCGGAGATTGTGGCGGCCCGCAACGCGGAACGGTTCTGGGAGTTGCAACGGAGATGGTGGCGAGCCAGTGCCCTCTTCGCGGCGGTGGTCAGCCTCCCGGTCCTGGCGTGGTTGGGGACGCAGGCGCCGCAGTATCGTGCCGAGGCGCTCCTGCGTCTGGACCTGCCGGCGGAAATGCCTTTGGGGAGCGCTTTGCTCGCCGTGAGGGATCACCGGATGGCCATGGAGACCGGGGCCTACCGGGAGTATTTTCTGGATCGGCTCGATCCCCGGGACCGGGAGATTTGGGTGGGAAGGCCGGATGCGCTCTGGATTCGGGCCTTCGAAGTGCGCAATTCGCACCTCATCCGGGTGGTGGCGCGGAGCGCCGATGCGGAGCTGTCTGCCCGGCTGGCGAATCAGTTCGCGCAGTTCTACGGCGATTACCTCGGGTTTCGGGAGAAATCGGCGATTCGGGAGAGTTACGAGAGGATGTGGAAGCGGGAGACGGAGCAGGAGCTTCAAGTGGAGCGGAGTCGGGAGGCGGTGCGGAAGTATCTCTTGAATTTCCGGGAGGCGGAGGGGACCGGGTTGTTGGCGGAGCGGCGTCGGCTCCAATTGGAGAGGGAGTCGGTGGCCAGGGACTACGCGGCGGCGGAAATTGCGCTTTTGGATGCGGCGCGGGAGGGAGAAGGTGGAGCCGGGGGCAAACAGCGAGACTTGACCGGGTTGGAGAAGGTGAGACGGGAGACCAGCGACAAGCTGGCGGACCTGGATCTCGCCATCCGCAAGATTGATTCCGGAGCGGCGAAAGAGGATGAGCAATCGGCGCGGTTCGCCAGTCTCAAGGCGCAGGTGGAATCCGACGAGCGGCTCCTGGCTGAGTTGCGCGACAAAGTTGCCGGGTTGAAGATGAAGATGAAATTGTCCGCGCCGTCGCTCGTGGTGATCGAGGACGAAGCGGGGGCGGCCTTGCACCCGGAGCCTCCGGGGCGGTGGGGAAGTCTGGGGCTGAGTCTGCTCGTTTTTGCCGCGGCGTTTCTCGCCTTTCCGTTTGTGCGGAGGCCGATGGACGGCTGGATCCGTTGGCCCTGGACGGGGTGGAGTCTTCCGCGAGAGATGGAGTCCGTCCCCGATCTGCCGGTGAAGGGGAGCCAGCAGATGTTGGCCGCCTGTTTTGAACCTCCCGTGCACGATGGCCTCTTCCGCATCACCCAGGAGTTGGAGCGGGCGTTTTCCGGTCAACCGCACCAATGTTTGCTGGTGACCAGTGTCCGCGAGGGCGAGGGGAAATCCTTTCTTTCCGCGGGGTTGGCGGTGGTGGCCAGTGCCCAGGGGCGGCGCATCCTGTTGGTGGATGGTCACTTGGCGAGTCCGTCGGCCGGGATCTGGTTTCCTCGGGCGGACTCGGGGTGCGGCTTGTTGGAGTGGCTCCAGTCGCGGGGGGACGGCAGCAAACAGCTCTCCTGTCAGCGACAGGGAGAGGGGGGCCAGGGGGAGCTCTACGTTGTCTCCTCCCGGGGATGGGCCAGTGATTCGGCGGCGCTGCTGCGTCAACCCTGTTTCGCGGCGTGGCTGCGCCGCGCTCGCGACGAGTTCGATTGGGTGATCCTCGACGGTCCGGAAGTCAGTTCCACCGGGGATGTCGAGGTTCTCGCGGCGTTGAGCGACGGGGTTTTGTTCGTTCGGGATGGGGGGATTACGACCCTCCAGGACCTGGGCAAGGCCTGCCAAGCACTGGAGGCGAGCGGCGCCCGGATTCTGGGTCACGTCGGGAACCGGAGGCCAGGGGAGCGGCGTTGACGCGCGGGGCCTATCTTGAGAAATGCGGGCTACCGTCCGCCGGAAGAGGTCATGATCGGGTCAGGAAGGCCGGGGCGAGCAGCAAGGCGCGGGCGGTCCAGGCCAGGGTGCGGATCCAGTTGGACAGCACGAGTTTGGCGTGGGGTTCGGGAGCGAATCCATCGGCCAGTCTGTGGTGGAGCGGGATTTGGATCAGGGCGGTGGAGAGCCAGATTGCGGCGAGAAACCCGAGGCTGATGAGGAAGAGAGGGGCCCGTCGGCCCTCGAGCCAGAGCCATCCGGCCGAGGCGACCTCGGCGAGCATGAGTGGGCCGACGAGGTAGGTGATGGAGCGGGTGTGGGCCTCATGATACGCGGAAAAGTTCTCCGGGCCCACTTGGGCAAAGAGCGGGTAGTGCGTGACCTGGATCGTCCAGATCAATCCGGTCAGGGCGCAGGTGACGCCAAAATGAAGCAGCAACACGGGGGGCATGGCGAAGCGGGATACGATCCGCGAGGCGGACTGGGACTCAAGAGACGGGCCCAGACCAGAGGTAGGGGCAGGGCGCGGCTTCGGAGCGCTTGGCTTTCATAGAATCTTTGATTCGGCTTTTCCTAAGGATATGGCGAAAAACCATTTTTCATCAAAGGGATTGCGTTGGTTGGAGGGCCGTGTTTGGCTGAACGGCCATGCGACGCCTCCCTCTCCTCACCAAATCCCGCCCCCGTTGGATTTTGCCAGCGGGAATGGTTCACCGTGTTTGCGTCGGCTGTTTGCCGCTCGCGCTTGCTTGTGCCGCGGCCCAGACGGCCGGGGACACTCCTCCGATCTCGGACGCGTTGGACCCGGTGATCGTGAAAGCGGGTTACACCACGATTGATGCCAACACGGGGGCCTACAATCAGCCGGGCTGGGTGCAGCGGCGACCCTTTGCCACCACCCGGGTGCACATTCAGCGGAATCCCGGGGAGTTTGGCGTGGAGCACTGGGTTCGGGCGCGCGAGAGCAACGGGGAATGGAAGTTCCGGATGCAGGAAGAGTTTGAGATTGGTCTGCCGGGTCGGATTCAGCTGGATGGATACTACGACTGGACCATCGAAGGGGAGAAGGCGGAACATCTGGACTTTGCCGGAGAAATTCGGTGGGCTCCGGCGGATTGGGGCGACCTCTGGTTGAACCCGGCGTTGTATCTTGAATACAAGGTCACCGATCCGAGCCGCGGCGGCGACGTGATCGAGCCCAAACTGTTGTTGGGCGAAGACTTGGGGAACGGGTGGCATTGGGGGATGAACTGGATTTTCGAAAGGGAACTCGCCCAGAGCAAGTCGCAGGAGATTGCTGTAACCAACGCCATCAGCAAAACGATTTCCGAAGCCTTTTCCCTCGGGGTGGAGATGGCGATCAAGTCGGAGACGGTCGATGGAGCGCGGGGTGAACCCGAGCACAAAGTCATCATCGGCCCGCAGATGCAATGGAGACCGATCGACAACATGTTTGTGAACTTTGTCACCCTCGCCGGGTGCACGGAAGCTTCGCCGGACTTCGAGGGATGGTTCATCGTTGGCTACAATTTCGGCAGCACCGTGGGTGCCCACTCCACCAGATCGGG
>QQNE01000042.1 GCA_003402735.1 Verrucomicrobiota bacterium | reverse complement strand
CGTTCACCTTCGGTTAGCTGGGTGAATACTGGCATCGTACAACGGGAATTGTTTCGGCAGCCAGAATAACCCAGCTAACCTTATTTTCCATAGCTCCGTTGCACTTCAGCGTTGAATCCAGGAACTTACCTACAGGAGTCTACGAAGTGTCCTGGCGGCAGCAAGGGCGCGTAGAACGTCGCTCGAACCTCACAATTCGATCCGGCGAGACAGTTCCCGTCGAGGTGGATCTGCGTCTGGCGGAAGTCAGCATCACCTCCAATCCGGACAAGGTGACGGTCTTCTGGAATGATCAGAGGCTGGGAGAGACACCGTTACACAAATGGTTACCACAAGGGTCTCACAAACTTGAGGCTCGTTATAAAAACTGGCCTGTTAAGCTGGTTGAGATGAGTGCTGACCCGGACAAACTCAACGAGCTCGCGTTTGAATGGGGCTATGATATCGTTAGCTTTGACAGCGCTCCTCAAGGAGCTCGAATCTTTCTGGGATCGGAAGAGTTGGGGGTGGCACCTTTTTCCTGTCCGCTGAAAGCCGGGGTGATGACGGTTCGCGCTTTCATGCCCGATCTGGATGAGATTCAGCGAGAGATCACTGTCACTCCTGGCTTCAAAGGAAGGGTAGTTTTCCAGTTCGATTATGGGTTGATCGAGGTTGAGTCCGAACCACCTGGAGCGACTATAATCGGTCCCGATGGGAGCCCGCTCAAAGTGGGCGGTGATGCCGGGATGAACCAAAATCTGTTGACACCAGCGCAGATTCTCCGAAGGCCGGGACCCGTTCAGCTTCGCCTGGAGAAGAAAGGCTATCAGTCGGTAACCATTTCTGACAGCCTTCGTGCGCAACGGATGCTAAAGCTGAAAGCTACTCTTGAGAGAGAATAAGAGAAACCAAATTAAAGAAGATGACACGCGCACTGAAAAACTATTGTATTGCTACACTGATTCTGGTTCTACCCCTCACTGGGTGTCAGACAATGACACCCGGTCAAAAAGCAGCGGCTGCGGGGATTGCAGTCGGTTTGATTAACACTGTAATTGCCGCGGCAACTGGAGCTTCACCGAAGGAAGCTGTGTTGATTGGTGTTGGAACGGGAGTAGTCGTGTATTACATCGCCAAACGCAAGGCAACAGCGCAGCAGCAAGCTGCCGCGCGCGCTTGTGCACAATCGTACACGCAGAGTATGAATATGCGCGGTGGAACTTCGAAGGCCAAAAGCCGTTATATAGCTGTTGATGCTCCGTTAGACGCGCGATCGCAGGGAGACGCAAGCGTAATGCTTTGGGATACTCAGAGCAATTCCTTGGTGAATACGAACGTCTATGATTTGCGCAGGAGTCCTACACCCTTGAGCGTTGCGACTTACGATCAGATTTCGGCGGTTTACGTGGGCAATGGTCGCTGAGATCGGTGCCAGCCGTGTTTCCTTCCTTCCTGGCGCCTAATGAGTTCGTACTCGTTCAGGAGCGAGCTCCTTCACCTCCGGGAATTGGCGATCATGATTGCGGATGAATGCTTGCTGCCGGGGGATAAAAGTGAGGTTTTGGGAAGGTGCGTACTTGGCTATGAGGCCGTGGTAGATGGTTTTCGGAGCGGCGATGCTGAACCTTTGAGCGCCGGCTTGGTGGGCCTGGGCTCGGAGGCGTTCGGCCACAGCCGGCTCGCTGACTGAACCCCCACCATCCCATGCCGACTGGTGACTCGTGGGTGGGCGGGCTCGAAAAGGAGAATTCTTTCAGTTGACATCAATAGTCCCACATGTTTGGTCGTTTTGGAATGTCTCCAGTCGCTTCTCCTGACGTCGTGCTCCGCCCTGCCGAAGTGGAACTTCACCGCCGGTTGCATCCTACGGTCGCTGGTTTGCCGAAGCGAATTCTCTCTCTTGATGGGGGAGGAGTGCGAGGCCTACTTACGCTTGGCATTCTCCATCATGTTGAAAGTTCGTTGGCCAAGGTTAAATGTCCTGATAAACCCGAGGCGTTCCGGCTGTGTGAGTATTTCGATCTAATTGGCGGGACGTCCACTGGTTCCATTATTGCCGCGCTTTTGGCACAGGGAAAGCGGGTGGAAGAAATTGAAAGTCTCTATCTCAGGTTAGCGAAAGCCATTTTTCCCAAGACAATTCGTACTGGATTCAGGATTGCTAAGTATGATAAGAAGAGCATTGATCAGCAGCTCAATGAGCAATTTGGCGATGTGGAGTTACAGAGTCCAAGCTTTTTAACCGGCTTTGCGCTCTTCACCAAGCGTATGGATACAGGAAAGCCGTGGGTGCTATCAAATCATCCTGGCTCTCGGTTCTGGGACCAGGGTGGAAACAGGTTCTACAAGGTGAGAGACATCGTAAGAGCAAGCACCGCAGCCCCCTATTTCTTCGATCCTCACAAGTTCGATGTGCAAGGGGAAAATGGCAGGGTCGTCGAGCACGGATTATTTGTGGATGGTGCGGTCGGAGGTATGAACAATCCTTCCCTAGAGTTGCTTACGCTTGCACTGCACAAAGATTATCCGTTTCAGTGGAGCGCGGGTCCGGAGAAGCTCTTCATGCTTTCGATCGGTACGGGGCAATGGTTCAATCAGATTGCGATCCCGGCATACGAGGCGAAGAGCAACGTCGAGCGTGCCTACCACGCAATGATGGGGATCATGCAAGATACCGCATTGCTTGGACTCAAACACATGCAGGCGCTCTCTGTGCCGCCCGGAATGAATGGTGCCTTTCGGTCCCAGATCAACGGAGAGATAGGTACGATGCCAAGTTTCGCCATGACTGCGTCGCCACTGCTTACCTTTCGCCGGTTAAATGCATCGTTGGAGACAGATCAGCTGAAGCCGATCATTCACAACGATTTTCGATCTGAGGCGGAATTTACGAAGGCGGTAGACGAGATCAGAATGATCGACTCCGCAAAGAAGGAGAATTTGGACCGGCTTTATCGTGTGGGTAACAAGGCTGGATCGTTTCTCGCGACCGAAAACGTCAGGATCACTCTTGATGCGTGCCCATAGGTGCAACAAATTTGGCGAGGGTAGTCTTGAACTGCGCAGGACTGCGCCGGAGTTTTCGTTCTCGGTTCCAGGTGCCTTGATCCGCCTGTCCCGGACGGTTTGACCGGCCCGAGGACACACTTCATGCCTCCGCGAGCGCTGAATTCCCATTATCCGAAGCCTGCTGAGGGGTATAGTCGAAAGTTTTGGATGAGAGCCGGCGCCGACACCCTGGCGAAACAACAACAATAGACCACCAAAGTTACCACCGCCAACCCTGACATACTCTCATTCAGCGTCGAGTAGGCCACAACGGAAGCTTGCCGCTCCCAACTCGAACAGGTCCTTCGGGAAGGGGCCATTCGCCTGCTCATCGACGCGCTGGATCGCGAGATCGCCGACTTCATCCAGGAACACCGGGAGGTCCGCGACAGCGAGGGGCGCCAGGCCGTCGTGCGCAACGGTCACACCCGGGAGAGGACCATCCACACCGGGCTCGGACCGGTCGAGGTCCAGGTGCCCCGGGCGCGCGACCGCAGCAAGGCCCTCAAGTTCACCAGCAAGATCCTGCCGCCCTATCTGAGCCGGGTCCCCTCGATCGACAACCTGATCCCCACGCTTTCCCTCAAGGGCGTCTCCGACGAGCAGATGGGGGAGGCCCTCGCCGCCATCCTCGGGGAAGGGGCGCTCGGCTTCTGGGCGGCGCTGCCTGAGGTTTTTTCCTCCACCCGGACCCAGCGCTGCTGGCCTTCAAGCTCTCGATGGAAGCCGAGAAGAAATGGAGACGCCTGCGTGGCCACGCCCATCCGGCGAAGGTGGTCGCCGGTGTGCGCTTCATCGACGGGATCGAGGAGTGAGTGCCCAACCCGTTGGAAAACGTCGCATGACAATTTTCCCTTGTGCCATCAAGTCTTCATACCTAACATTTGACGATATCCAGACTCCAACGTTTTCTCCGGTCACCCGAATGCGCAGCGAACGCTGGCCATGATCTCTTTGACTACCCCCCCCCGCGGCGAGCATCTTGCCTCCGTGAGCACTGTCGCTGAAATCGAAGCCGCCATCGCCCGGCTGCCGCCAGAGCAGTGGGAAGAGATCCGCCGTTGGATGGATGCGCATGCTCCTAGCTCCCCGGCGAGCGAAGCTCTGGAAGCGTTCCGGCAGTTGCAGGCGGAAGTTGGCTTGTCGTCCGAGAGGGCAACAGCCTGGAAGGATGCCGTTGCGGCGGGTCGGCGCTAATGAATCCCGACTGAGTCCATCCCCGTGATTCAGCTTGATACCAACTTCCTGATTGACGCGCTCGTCTCTGGAAGCGAGCAGGAAGCGCAACTGGTCGGTTGGCTGATTGCCGGTGAGACCTTGGCGATCAGCACGGTTGCCTGGGGAGAGTTCCTCTGCGGGCCACTCTAGCCCGCAGCGGAGACGTTCGCTCGTCGTCTGTTCCCGAATGCCGTTGCACTTGAACGCGCCGACGCGGAGAAGGCGGCGGAGCTTTTCAACCAGACGGGCCGAAGATCCAAGAGCTTCACGGACTGCTGAATCGCTGCGGTGGCAATCCGAGCCCAGGCTTCCCTAGCAACAAGCAATTTGGCTGACTTTTCGCCAATGGTTCTCCACGGATTGGTGCTCGCCTGAAGCGGGAAAGGCAGGTCCCCATCACTTTGCTCAGGACACCTTGCTCTTCCGCCCCCAACAGGCTACGGTGGAACCGCGATGAACGGCAAGGATGATCAGTGTTATCCGGTGATTAGCGTTGAGGAGACGATCGGAAAGACCGTCGGGTCGAGGAGGCCGCGCCGGGCGTTGACACAGCTTACGAGCCGGAAGGTTGATATGGAGCGATGGCGGGAAGCTACCGGAGGAGTTTGTGTTCCCCGGGGCGTCTACCGGTTTGCATCCCATGAGGAGGCAGATGCATGGATGATGAAAAATTTGGTGGCTACGGCGGTGAAGAGGGCGGGTGAGCGCCCCGCGAGCCATCCGTCGAGGATTTAGTCCAACTGTGCCGGGCACTGAACTTAAGCGGTTGCCGTTCCGTCGTGGTAGGTGGGTTCGCGATCATCGGTGCCGGCTACAGTCGCAGGACGATGGACATCGATTTTCTCGTCGATGCATCGTTGGAGAACGAGGAGAAGGTTTACCGTGTGCTTGAAATGTTGCCGGACCAGGCTGTGAAGCAACTCGATCCGGGCGACATCGCCAAATTCACGGTGGTGCGGGTGGCAGACGAGATTGTGGTGGATCTCATGCAATCGGTCTGCGGGATCGCCGACTTCCTCCCGGAATACAGGGCGGCGGGCGACAGCGTCTTACGGCCAGTCGTTGTCGGCAACGGCCACACTCGGGCGAGGACCATTCAGATCGGACGTGGGCTTGAACGTGTCATCCTGTTTTTCAAATCGAAATCGAAATCGAAATCCAAATCGCGGTCGAAAACGCCAATTGACCGCGATTTTGATCGGATCTGCTCAGCGGGAGGTGGGTGAGGGCGGAGCTGCTTGACTGTGTGGGGTGGATGGTTGGTTGCGGAATGGGTTGGCGATTCCGCAACGAGGGCGAGGACGGTTTACAAATAGAAGTCGATTCCGATTTCGATTCCGATTTCGATTTCGATTTCGATTTCGATTTCGAGGTTTAAGGATGCTTGTGGATGGGGGCGGTTGTTAGCGGATGGGCAGGACGATGTGGGAGAGGGTTTTGGGGGTATGGTGCACCTGTTCGGTGGCGATGGCGGTTTGGCTGTCGTGGATGCCTGCGGCGGTGTTGGGGTTGCGGTCGTAGAGGGGGAAATCGGCGCCGCTGATGTCCACGCGGAGTTGGTGGCCCTTGGCGATGGTGGCGGCGACGGGGCCGAGGTCGACGGTGATCTCGTAGACTTGGCCGGGCTGCATCAGCTCGGGTTTGAGCAGCGAGGTGCGGTAGCGTCCGCGCAGGATGCCGCGGGCGATGTTTTGGGCGAAGCCGTCGGGATGCACGTCGATGAGCTTGACGGCCCAGTCGGCGTCGGGCGTGTCGGTGGAGACGTGGAGTTTGGCTTGGGCGGTGCCGGCGAAGGTGAGCGGTTCGGTCATCGCCTCGCTGGTGTAGACGAGGACGTCGTCGCGGTCCTCGGTGGCGCCTTGATCGACGGGGCCCCAGATGGCGGATTTTTGGGGCGTGGAAGGAGTGGGATTGGCGGGATCGGCGCGGAAGGAGTCGGCCGGTTGATCGTCGGTGGGCGCGGTGCGGGTGAGGCGTCCGTTGCCGTGGCGGGTGTTCGCCTTGCCGGCGGACTGGAGGTAAAAGGAGGTTGGGGTGAAGCCCTCAGGGGGCCAGGTTTGGGCATCGTGCCAGGTGTTGTCGCCCATGGAGAAGTAGCGCACGGGCGGGAAGGGCTTGGCGAGGGCCTTGGGGTCCTGTTTGAGGTGGCGGTCAAACCAGTCGAGCTGGAGGGCAAAGGGATCGATGGCGGCTTCGGGGCCGAACTCGACATCGGCGACCTTGGTTTTGCCCACGGAACCATGATCCCACGGGCCGAGGATGAGGCGCTGTTGTTGGCGAGTGATGGGATCCCGCGCCTGCTTTTGCATGATCACGAAATTGTCCACGGACTCGCGGGAGAAGAAATCGTGATAGCCGACGACATGCAACGCGGGGAGTTGGAGGTCAGGCAGATGTGAGGTGAGATCGAGGCGGGTCCAGAATCCGTTGGGTTGGGGGTGGGTCAGGAATCCATCGAGCCAGGGCATTTCCCAGCCGATGGCTTGATCGACCTCGCTGAGAGGGAGGCGGAGCAAGGCTTGGTCGAGGTTGTTGGGCTTGGCTCCATCCGGTTTCGGTGAGTTTCCTGACATCCAGGAGGCGATGAGGGAGAGCCTGACGGAACCGCCGAGATGGATGTTGCGGTAGAAGCTGCTCCAAGTGGCCTGAGGGGCGATGGCGGCGAGGCCTGGCGGATGTTCTGCGGCAGCCTGCCACTGCACCGCGCCGACGTAAGAGCCTCCCAGCATTCCGACCTTGCCGCTGCACCAGGGCTGGCGCGTGATCCATTCCAACGTGTCGTAGCCGTCCTGGCCCTCGTTGTTGTAGGGGGCGAATGTGCCTTCGGAGCCGAATTTTCCGCGGCAATCCTGCGCGATGAAGATGTAGCCTGCCTTGGCCCATTTCTCACCCGTGCCCTTCTGTTTGGTCCGATCATAGGGGGTGCGGGTGAGGAGGACCGGAGCCTTGGTCAGGGCCTCGTCGCGATAGAGGTCGGCCGTCAGTTTGACGCCGTCGCGCATTGGGATGGTGACGGTTTCGGTTTTGACCTCGGCGAGTGCGGAGGTGACGAGGAAGAGGGCGGGAACGAGGGATTTCATCGGTGAGCAGGGGTTAGGAGATGATGTCTTTGATGACGTGACCGTGGACATCGGTGAGGCGTCGGTTGATGCCGTTGTTGTAGAAGGTGAGTTTTTCGTGGTCGAGCCCGAGGAGGTGGAGGGCGGTGGCGTGGAGATCGTAGCAAAAGAGGGGTTTTTCAGCCGCTTTGAAGCCGAGGTCGTCGGTGTGGCCGTGAGCGGTGCCGCCCTTGACTCCGCCGCCCGCCATCCAGGCGGTGAAGGCACCGGGGTTGTGATCGCGTCCCTTTCCGGCGCCTTGAGCGGCGGGCTGACGTCCGAATTCGGTGGTGCAGATGACGAGGGTGCCGTCGAGCAGGCCGCGGGATTTGAGATCGGTCAGGAGCGCGGCGGCGCCGGAATCGAGGATTTGGCCCCAGTAGCCGTGGTCCCTGACGAGATCCTCATGGCTGTCCCAGTTCGGCCGGACCTTTTTGGCGGTGGTGTTTTCCGCGCCGCAATAGATCTGGACAAAGCGCACGCCGCGTTCGACGAGGCGGCGAGCCAGGAGGCATTGGCGGCCGAAAGGACCGATGTCGGGGTGTTCGAGGCGGTAGAGTTTTCGGGTGCCCTCGGATTCTCCGCGCAGGTCCGTGGCTTCGGGGGCGCTGAGTTGGAGACGGGCGGCCAGGGCATACGCGGCGATGCGGGCCTCGAGCTCGGTGTTGGTCTGGCGGGAGGCGGCATGGGTGCGGTTGAGGGTTTGCAGGAACTCGCGGCTCTGGCGTTCGGCATCGCCCTTGAGATGGGCGAATTCGTCCTGGGGAAAGAGGTCATCGATCGGGGGGCGTGCGGGATCGGTGTTCAAGGTGGTGCCTTGATGGACGGCGGGGAGGAAGCCGGCGCCCCAGTTGATGACGCCGCCCGGGGGCAAGCCACGCGGATCCGGGAGGACGACGAAGGCGGGAAGATCGGCGCTGGAGCTGCCGAGACCGTAAGTGACCCAGGAACCCATGCTGGGGAAGCCTGGGAGGATGAAGCCGCTGTTGGCCATGAACATGGCGGGGCCGTGCAAGGCGGACTTGCTCTGCATGGAGTGGATGAAGGCCATGTCATCGACGAGTCCGGCCAACCTCGGAAACAGATCGCTGATCCAGCGTCCGCAGGCCCCGTGCTGGCGGAAGGGCCACCAGCCTTGCTGACAGTTGCCGGGTTTTGAAGCGAAGAACTGCAATTTGCCCTCGGCATCGAAGGGTTTGCCTTGGCGCTTGGTCAGTTCGGGCTTGTAGTCCCAGCTGTCCACATGACTGAGACCGCCGGGGCAGAAGATCTGGATGACCGCCCGGGCCTTGGCGGGATGATGGGGGGGCTTTGGGGCGAGCGGGTTCCGTGCGGAAAGAGCCTCACCGTGGAGGAGGGAGGCGAGCGCGGTGCCGGTGAAGCTGTGCAGCAGGTTGCGGCGAGAGGGGGGCTTCATGCAATCAGTCGAGGTAGACGAACTCGTTTGCGTTGAGCAGCATGCGGCAGAGGGGGAAGAGTCCCTGTTCCAGAACGAGGATCTGGGCGGCTTGCCGTTCTGCCGGGGAGGGTGGGCGTTGGAAGCAGAGCTGAAAGGCGCGGTCGATGCGGGCCGGAAGTTGGGGAGTCTCGCGCTCGATGCGGCTGGCGAGGCTTTTGGCTTGTCGGAGCATGAAGCCGTTGTTGGAGAGGGTGAGCGCTTGGAGGGCGGTGGTCGTCTGATTGCGTGCGGGGGTGAGATTGGCCGGGTCCGGGCAATCCAGGGTGGTCATGAATCGGTGAGGAGTGGTGCGAACGACGAAGCGGTAAATGCTGCGCTTCCAGAGACCGGGTTGGTCGGGAGTGATGTAGTCGTAAACCGGGGCATAGGCCTCGGTGTAGTTGAAGTCCTTGAAGCCCGGGCCACCGCGTTCGGAATTGAGGTTGCCACTGACGAGGAGAACCGCATCCCGGAGCGATTCGGCGTCGATGCGCCGGGGATTCTGCCGGGAGAGGAGTCGGTTGGCTGTGTCCGTTGGGTTCGACCCGCCGGAGGATTGCCGATAGGTTTGGCTGGTTAGGATTTGTCTGTGGATCCGCATCAAGCTCCAGCCGCCGCCAATGAGATCGCGGGCGAGGAAGTCGAGCAGGTCCGGATGGGACGGCTGGTCACCTCCAATCCCGAAATCGCTGGGCGTGTTGACGAGGCCCTGGCCGAAATGGTGATGCCAGAGGCGGTTGACGATGACGCGGGCGGTGAGTGGGTTGTCCGGGTGGGTGATCCATCGCGCCAACGCGAGGCGCCTTTGGGACTCGGGCGTGGACGGATCCCCGAAGCTCGCCGTGGCGTGGCCGGCCCAGGCGAAGGCTCCGGGGGAGACCTGTTCGGCCTCATCCTCCGGGTTGCCCCGCCGCAGCACCTTGACCACGGGCGTTTCGCCGCCGGGGACAATCGCATAGACCTTGGGCGGTTCGGGCTGGGATGTGAGTTGGGCCTCGATTTGTTGGGACTCGGTGCGGAGTTGACTCAAGAGGGCGGAATCTGCCGGGGAGGGGTGGGTTTGGCCGGAGGCGGCCACGAGTTTGGGATCGCCCAGGAAGAGAAGATCGCTGTTGAGACCGTCTCCGCCGTCGGTGGTGATCAGCGTCAGGGATCGGGCGTTCTCTGGAACCGGGACATCGAGAAGGGCGTTTTCGTCCTTGCGGAGTTTGAGCCTTTGGAACTTCACCTCGCCATCCACAAGCACGGTGAAGTCCGCGAGGCTGGACGCGGCCTCCGGCGAGGCGCCAAAGCCGAGGTGGCCGGTGAGGCGCATGGCTTTGAGACCGAACTGCTCGCGGAGTATGGGGAGGTCGAGAGTCAGGCCGCTGTTGGCGTGCATCGCGAGCATCGAATGGCCGGCCCCGGCATAGTCGGTGTCGCCGAGCCGGGTGCTTTTTTGACCGTTCAACGGGCGATTCGCGATGGCATCCCAGAAGTGGCCGTTGGTCTTGGGAATGGGGGCCGGACCGTCCGGGACAAAGACCGCTTGGAACGCGGCGATCGCGGGCACGGAAACCTTGTGGTTGGGGGTGAGGTCCTTGTGATACCCCGATTTTTTCTTGGTGACGGAGCCGTCGCGCAGATCGATGCCACTCTCATCGGGAATGAGTTTGGCGATCTGGACGCCCTCGCCTGCCAGTTTCGTGATCAGGGCGCGTTTCCGGGTCAGGTCCTCGTTCAGCGTCCTCTTTGTTTCGGTGAGTCGCCTCGTCTCGGCGGGGTCGACCTCGCGATCTCCGCGCTTCACCCCGGCAAAGACGGCCCAGAGGCTGTAGTATTCCGCCTGGGTGATGGGATCGAGTTTGTGATCGTGGCAACGGGCGCAGTTGATGGTCAGTCCCATCGTGGCGGTGATGACCTGGGTGACCATGTCGTCGAGATCGCCGGCCCGGGCCGCGCGCCTCAGCATCTCACTTCTCGTCTCCACCTGCCCGACAAAGTCCCAGGGGCCGGCCGCGAGGAACCCGGTGGCGATCACGCACTTTGGATCGGTGGGAGCCAAGACGTCCCCGGCGATCTGTTCGCGGATGAATTGGTCGTAGGGCTTGTCCGCGTTGAGGGAGTCGATGACATAATCCCGGTAGCGCCAGGCATTGGGCCGGAGTTGATCGCGCTCAAAGCCGTGGGTGTCGGCGTAATGGGCGATGTCGAGCCAATGGCGCGCCCATCGTTCTCCGTAGTGTGGCGATGCGAGGAATTCATCCACCAGGAGTTCCCAAGCGTCGGGCCGGGGATCCTGGAGGAACTGTGCGACGCGCTCTGGGGAAGGAGGGAGGCCGTGCAGATCAAAGCTGAGCCTTCGGATGAGGGTGCGCCGATCCGCTTCGGGGGCAGGGACGAGGTGGTGCTCTTGGAGCTTCGCGGAGATGAAGGCGTCGACGGAAAGTTGTTGGGGCGTCAGGCCGAGGGAACTGGCCAGAGTGGGGACGGGCTTCAGCGGTTGCACGGACCAGTGCCGCCGTCGGGGATCGACGGCCGCGGCCCGGTCGGCATCGTTTTCCGGCCAGATGGCACCGCTCTCGATCCAGGACCCCACCGCAGCGATCTGTGTCGGTGTCAGGCCGGGGCCGTGCGGTGGCATGCGCTCATCGTCGTCCCGGCTTGAAATGCGTTGGTAGAGAAGGGACTGGGAGGGGCGCCCCGCCACGATCGCAGATCCGTCGGTTCCGCCCTTGAAGGCAAACGGTTTGGCGTCGAGCCGCAACCCGCCTTTTTGCTTCCGGGGGCCGTGGCATTCCACGCAATGTTCCTGGAGCAGGGGGCGGATGTCGCGTTCGAAGTCGGCGGCAGCGGATGTCGCCACGAGGAACCAGATGACGAGGTGTCTCATGGGGCGCCGATGCGGTGGGGAGTCGGACGAGCCGGGATGCCCTGGGGAGGATCACGCGAGAATGTCCGTCACGACCTCGCCATAGACATCGGTGAGGCGGAAGTCTCGGCCGAGGTGGCGGGCGGTGAGCTTGGTGTGATCGATGCCGAGGAGGTGGAGCATGGTGGCGTGAAGGTCGTGGATGTGGACCTTGCCGTTGAGGACGCGGTAGCCCATGTCGTCGGTGTCGCCATAGGTGAGGCCGGCCCTGACGCCGCCCCCGGCCATCCAGGCGCAGAAGCTTTCGGGCTGGTGTTCGCGGCCGTGTTTGTCGATGGGCGATTTGCCGCTGAGATCCTGGCTCCACGGGGTGCGGCCAAATTCACCGCTCCAGAGGACGAGGGTGTCCTGGAGCAAGCCGCGGGATTTGAGATCTTTGAGAAGGGCGGCGACGGGTTGATCGGTCTGGGCGCAGAGCTTGGGGAGGTTGCCGCGGATGTCGCCGTGGTGATCCCAACCGCCGGTGCTGACCTGCACGAAACGCACACCGGCCTCGCTGAGTTTGCGGGCGAGGAGGCAAGCGCGGCCAAAGGTGTTCGTGTCCTTGCCGCCGACGCCGTAGAGGTCGAGCGTGGCTTGGCTTTCCTTTGAGAGGTCGACGATCTCGGGCGTGGTGAGCTGCATGCGGGCGGCGAGTTCCATGTTTTGGATCATGCCTTCCATGTTGGCATCCCCGCCGAGGTCGGTGACGAGACGACGGTTCATGCGGGTCATGAAATCCATGCGCTGGCGCTGGATGGCGTCGGTGGGGGAGACGTTGCGCAGGTTCTCAACCGGGAGGGCTTTGCCGTCGAGCGGAACGGTGAGCTTCGTGCCTTGATGGATGGCGGGAAGGAACGCGGAGCCATACTCGCGCACTCCGCCGCCCTGGATGCTGACAAAGCTGGGAAGGTTGGCATTCTCCGAGCCGAGACCGTAGCTGACCCAAGCGCCCATGGAGGGACGAACCTCGGCGAAGGTGCCGGTGTGGAATTGCAGGGTCGCGCCCGCGTGCTGCGGGTTGTCGGCGTTCATGCCACGCAGCAGGCAGATGTCGTCCGCGACACTCGCGAGGTGCGGCATCAGATCGGAGATCATCATGCCGCTCTGGCCGCGTGGACGCACCGGAGCCATGGCCTTGAGCGCGAGGAATTGATCGGTGCCGATCTGGGTGACTTCTTTGCGGAGCGGTGAGTCGATTTTTTGCCCGTGCTTGCCTTCGATGAACGGTTTCGGATCAAAGAGATCCATCTGGGAGGGACCGCCACCCATGAAGAGGAAGATGACGCGTTTGGCCTTTGGCACCATGCCAGAGATGCGAGCCGCGAGGGGATTCGAAGCCGCGCTGGCGATGTCGTGCAAGGCGAGGGCACCGAAGCCACAGGCGGTGCGTTGGAGGAGTTGGCGCCGGGTGAAGGGTGAGTTCATGGATTGGTGGAGAATTTGGGTGATGGGCTCGGTTTCTGGCGTGAACGGCGGATGGCCGCTGATGGGGGCGAAAAGAACATGAAAGCGTCGCCATCATAGGCGGAACACAAACTCATTTGAGGCCAGCAGGCTGTGGCAGAGTTCGGTCCACGCAGCGGAGCCGGTGGGTTTCCCGGGTGGGGTGACGGCCTTGAGGAGGGCGGCGGCTTCCGCGCGCTCGGTGGAGGTGATGGGACGGCTGAGGGCCCGCAGCCAGAGGACCTCGAGGCGTGCGAGTTCGTCCGGTTCGTCGGCGATGAGCTTGGCGGCGAGAGCGGAGGCGCGTTTGCGGGGGAGGTCGTTGTTGAGCAGGAAAAGCGACTGCGTGGGAACGACGGTCTGGGGACGGTCGCCGGCGATCATGGCGGGATTGATGAAGTCGAAGACGCTGCGCAAGCGGTCCGGCCCGGCGAAGTTGTTGCGAAAGACGGGGAGATAGATGGTGCGCTCGAACTCCTGCGAGGGGCGTGGCACCTTGTGGGCATAGTTGGGTGGATTGACGCCTTTGAGGGAGAGCGAAGCGCAGTTCTCGGGGTTCTCCATCACGAGCGCGGGGCCGCCGCTGTCGCGGATGAGTTCACCGCTGATGGCGAACATGGAATCGCGCAGGGCCTCGGCGTCGAGGCGCTGGCGGTTCATGCGCCAGAAGAGTTTGTTCTCGGGATCTTTCGATTGCGGATCGGGGAATGCGGATTTTGGATTGGCGCTGCTGAGCCGGTAGGTGCGGCTGAGCACGAGGGTGCGGAGGAAGGCCTTCTGTGACCATCCGTCCCGCATGAAGCGGGTGGCGAGATGATCGAGCAGATCCGGGTTCGTGGGTAGATCTCCGCGGGCGCCGAAGTAGTCCACGGTGGGGACGAGGCCGGTGCCGAACAGCTTTTGCCAGATGCGATTCACGGTCACGCGAGCGGTGAGAGGATTGCGTTTGTCCGCAAGCCAGTCCGCGAGCTGAAGACGTCCGCTCTGGCCTGTGGGGATGGCGGGCAACCGGTCCCAGGAAGCCACGCGGAGGACGCCGCGCGGCACGACGTTGCTCGGTGCATACGGATTGCCGCGCACATACACCGGCATGTCGGACGGCTGTGGACCATCGCTCATGGCGAAGGCTCGCGGCGTCTTGTCCTTGAAGAACTCGGCATGGTTGATATCGCCCGCGAGCTTTTTGAGATCGGCATCGAGGGCGTCGCGGCGTTTGGTGAGAGCGTCTTTGTCGGCGGTTGGGGCGGTTTTTGTGGGGGGAGCAACCTCGCGCTCGGCGTTGTCGGTGGCGGCGGCAATCTGCGCCACGGGCGCGGTGGCTTTTCCGAGAGCGGCGAGTTGCGCCATCACGGAGGCCCGCTCTTCGGTGAGCTTTTTCTGCTTCGTTTTCATGGCCGCGATGCGCTGTTCGGTCTCGGACTCGAGCGTTTTCCGCGCGGCGAGTTGGGCGGGTGTTTCGGGCAGGACGGTGCTGTTGATCGTGCTCCACACGCCCATGTCGGGCATCTTGTGGGAGGAGGGCGAGCTGCGGAGCATGCCGGCGATGCCGTAGTAGTCTTCGAGGCCGATTGGATCGAACTTGTGATCGTGGCAGCGGGCGCAGCCGAGGGTCATGCCCATGAAGGCCTGGCCGATCTTGATCATTTGCGTGTCGATGTGATCGGTCTCCATCTTGGCTTTGTCAGGATTCACGATCTCGATGTCGCCCACCATGAGAAAACCGGTGGCGACGATGTTCTCCGCGCGATCTTCGGTGGAGGTCGCCGGCAAGAGGTCGCCGGCAATCTGTTCGCGGACGAATTGATCGAAGGGTTTGTCCGCGTTGAAGGCGGCGATGAGATAATCGCGGTAGCGCCAGGCGTGCTCGGCGTAGACGCCGTTGGAAGTGCCCATCATGTCGGCATAGCCAGTGAGGTCGAGCCAATGGCGGGCCCAGCGCTCGCCGTAGCTTCGAGAGGTGAGGAGACGATCCGCCACGGTTTCGTAGGCCTGTGGGGAGTTGTCCCGCGCAAAGGCCTGGATCTCCGCCGGGGTGGGTGGAAGACCGGTGAGATCGAGCGAGACGCGGCGGAGCCAGGTGTGGCGATCTGCGTCGGTCACTGGGAGGATCGACTTTTCTTCGAGCTTGGCGAGGATGAAGTGATCCAGTGGATCCGCCGGCCAATCGGCGTTCTTGACGGTGGGCGGCGCAGGGTCACGGACGGGTTGGAAGGCCCAGAACTGACGTCCGGCGTTGAGATCGATGCCCTTGCGAGGTTTGCTTGCGCCCGAGGTGCGGGGATCGTGGGCTCCCTTTTGCACCCATTCCTCGAGGATGGCGATCTCGGAGGTCGGGAGGCGACCCTTGGGCGGCATCTCCAGATCGGCATCCGTGTAGCGGACGGCCTTGATCAAGAGGCTGGCTTCCGGTTGGCCCGGTTTGATGGCGCTGCCGTTGTCGCCGCCCTGTTCCCACCCGGACCGGGAATCGAGTGCGAGGCCCCCTTTGATCTTCGTGCCGTGCGAGTGGCATTCGAAACAGCGTTGCTGGAGAATGGGCAGGACTTTGGACTCGAAAAAAACCGGATCCGCCGCGTGAGAGGCGAGGCAGAGCATCGGAAAAAGGGAGCAAGCGAAGAGGGCGGTTTTCACGGGGCGAATCAGTTGCCGGTTTTGAGAGCAGGGAGATCCATGTCCTGGCCTGCGGCGAGGATGTGAAGGCGCATCGCGGCGCGGGCGGCTTCCGGGTCCCGCTGTTCGATGGCGGAAATGATGGCTTCGTGGTGGGCCACGGCGGTCTTTTTCCCGATGCGTCCGATGGTGCGGAGGCGACTGCTGATGCCGATCTCCGCGAGGGAATCCAGAATGAGGCGGTAAATGGGGTTGCCACTGGCATCGGCGATCGCATGATGAGCGGCCATGTCGGCCTCGATGGCGGCGGCGTTGTTTGGGGCTTTCTCCAACTGAGACTGGACGCGGCGGAGGGTGCGGAGTTGTTCGGGGGTGGCCCGCTGCGCGGCGAAAGCGGCGGCGTCCGGTTCGATGGAGAGCCGGGTATCGTTGAGGTGCTGGAGACGTTCGGCCATGTCCGGGAGCAGCAGCAACAAGGAGTCGTTGAGCGGGCGGTGGAGTCGGTCCACGATCTTGATGCCGGTGCCGTGCTGGATCTCCAGCATGCCCTGTTGCTCGAGTCGTTTGGTGGCCTCGCGGACGACGGTGCGGCTGACACCGAGCTTTGCGGCGAGGGATCGTTCACTGGGGAGCCAGCGCTCGCCGTCGTCTTCGCTGCCCCGGATGAGTGCGGCCAATTGCTGACAGACGCGTTCGACCAGGGAGGCTGGGCGATCAAGAGCGGTGATGTTCATGGGGTGCGTGCGGGGCCTGGGGTCAGTAGGTGGCGCGTCCGCCGGAGAGATCGAAGACGGAAGCGGTGGTGAACGAGCAGTCCTCGGAGCAGATCCAGGCGACCAGAGCGGCGGCTTCCTCCTTTTTGCCGAAACGTCCCATCGGGATTTTGGAGAGCATGTAGTCGATGTGCGACGGTTGCATTTGCTGCAGGATTTCGGTGGCGATGACGGCCGGGGCGATGGCGTTGACGGTGCCGTTGGACGTGGCGAGTTCCTTGCCGAGAGACTTGGTCAGGGCGATGACGGCGGCTTTTGAGGCGCTGTAGTGTGCGGCGTTGGGGTTGCCTTCCTTGCCGGCGATGGAGGCGATGTTCACGATGCGGCCGTAGCCATTGGCCAGGAGGTGTGGGACGACGCTGTGGCAACAGTAGAAGGGACCGTTCACGTTGATCTCCATGACGCGCCGCCAGTCGGAGGGATTGATCTCCCAGGTCTTGGCATTTCCCCCGGTGATCCCGGCATTGTTCACGAGGATATCGATCTTTCCGAAGGCGTCGATGGTGGCGGCGGTGGCGGCCTGAACCGAAGCGAGGTCGGAGAGGTCGACAGTGGCCACGTGGACGGATTGGGGCGCGTTCAGTTCAGCCCAGGTCTGGGCGAGGGCTGCATGGTCCACGTCCCAAAGGGAAACCCTGGCGCCGGAAGCGAGGAGACGTTCTGCGATGGCGCGGCCGATGCCGCGGGCTCCGCCGGTGACGATGGCGTTGCGGTTGGTGAGGTCGATCTGATTCACTAGACTGCGAGGTGGTAGGAGGTCATACCACTTTTAGAAACGATGGGGCATTGGAGATTCTTTCACAAGGATTTGTTTTCCTTGGAATTTTCCCGAAGGATCGGAGCGAGACCTCGGTCGTCAGCGGAGGAATTCCACCCAGTTGAGGCCGAGGAGGGTTTCCGAGTCAGGGCAGCGGGCGACGACGCAGATGTCGGTGAGACCGCCCGGTCCGGCGAGGGGAGCGCTCAGTTCGACGAATTGGCCTTCGCCGGTGGGAGGCACGGGGATGGAGGCGAGCAGGGGGCCGGTGGGGGAGTTTGCGTGGAGTTCCAGCGTGGCGTTGCCGCGGCCAAGGCTTCCGGTGCGGGCCTTGATTTGGCGGATTCCCTCCAGATTCACCTCGCGCCAGAAAATGTGCGCGCCGTCCTTGAACTGGCCGAGCAAGCCTTTCTCGCCCTCCACAGACTCGACATAAGCCATCCCCTGGTTTTCGTCGAACAGGGCGGCCTTTTTGCGTCGGGAATGGAGAACCACCGAGGTTTCGCCGCGGAGGCGCGGGAGCTTGCCTTGTTTTCCGTCGTCGGTGTAGGCGGCGGTGAGGATGAGCACGCCCTCGTCCACTCTCGTCCCCTCGGCCGGTTTTTTCGGCGCGCGGCAAATGCCACTGGGGCCGGACTGCGGCGGGCT
The DNA here is from genome assembly GCA_003402735.1 of Verrucomicrobiota bacterium. GTDB lineage: Bacteria > Verrucomicrobiota > Verrucomicrobiia > Verrucomicrobiales > DEV007 > V1-115. The sequence goes on along the minus strand of QQNE01000042.1, from coordinate 17,298 downwards.
GGAGGGATCATCCTTGAGGGAGAGCACCCAATGGATCATGCGACGGATCTGATCGAGACTGTGTTGGGGATGGGGCGGCATCGGGATCTGTCCCCAGGTCCCGGCCCCGCCGGAGAGAACCTTTTGGGCGAGTCGTTCGGGCGCGGCGAGGTCGTCCTTGTATTTCAGGGCCACGGTCTTGTAGGCGGGACCGGCGGATGGAGTGTCCGCCATGTGACAGGCGAAGCAGGTGCTGCCGCGCATCAAGGCGAGACCGGGATCGACCAGGGCGGTGTCGCCCGGGCCGTCAAAGCGGCGACCGCGAAACTCCGCCTGCATCGTGATCAGATTGGGCTGCACGGGATCGCCATCGGATTCGGTGACGGAGATCTTGTAGGGGATCGCGGAGTCCCACTCAAAAAATGAGCCGTGTGCGGGCGACTCGAAACGGACCGCGGGCCGTGCATTGCCGATGTGGATGGTCTCGCTGGCCTTGGAGGTTGCGCCGTGTTTGTCGGCGACGGCGATGGAGACCTCATAAGTCCCCGATTCGACAAAGGTATGGGCAAACTTGGGTTCGCTGCCCGGCTGATCCACCCCATTGATCTTCCAGGTGAAGCGGAGGGCATCGCCGTCGGGATCGCGTGAGGCGGAGGCATCGAAGTTGAGAGCGAGGGGTTGGAGGCCCGCGGTTTCACTGGAGGCGAGCGAGGGAACGGGTGGCCGATTGCCGCGACGATAGACGATCCGAACGATCCGGCTGTCGTTGTTCTCCCACCATTGATCGCCATACTCGATCATGTAGAGGGCGCCGTCGGGCCCGATCTTGAGGTCGATGGGACGACGGAGGGACAGGGAGGGGAGGAACGGCTCGATCTCGGGACGGGAGCTGCCGAGTTTGACGGTCTGGACCCAGTTCCGCATCCATTCGTAGATGAAGAGACGACCGTCCAGGGCCTCTGGGAGTTTGATGGGCGATGGATTGGCCGGATCGAAATGATAGACCGGACCGGCCATGATGGAACGACCGCCGCTGCCGAGGGAGGGAAACTCCTTGGACGGGAGGTTGGAATACCAGATCAAGGCCGGTTGGGCCGGGGGCAGTTTGGTGATGCCGGTGTTCCTGGGAGAGAGGTTTTCCGGGGATTCCGGAGCGTAGCGCTTGATCTCGCGGTTGGTGGCGAAGTCATACAAGGGGAGCGCTTCATTTGGGCCGACAAAGAGGGGCCAGCCGAAGTTGCCACCGGTTTGGGTCGCGTTGATCTCCTCGTAACCGACGGGGTTGACGCCCAGTTCCGGAAGCACATTGGGGCCGACATCGCCGAAATAGAGGGTCCCGGTCCGGTCATCGACGGTCATCCGGAATGGGTTGCGGATGCCCATGGCGAAGATCTCCGGTCGCCCGTCCTTGCCGTCGGAGAAGAGATTGCCTTTGGGGATGGCGTAGGTGCCATCCGGACGGGGGTGAATGCGGAGAATCTTGCCGCGCAAATCCCGCGAGTTTGCGGCGGAACGGAAAGCATCCCAGTTTTTCCGATCCGGCCGGGTGTCCTGGGGGAGGCCCGGATTCCAGTGGCAGTTGTCGCCGTTCCCGATGTAGAGATCCCCCTTCGCATCCATCCACATCGCGCCGCCCATGTGAAAGACGTGTTCGGTGTCGTAGGGCCAGGAGAGCAGCTCCACTTCGGACCCCGCAGCCAGCGCGTTTTCCTGCACCGTGAACCGGCTCACTCGCATGGTCTCGGGTTTTTCGAGCGGGCAGAACAAGGCGTAGAAGTGACCGGTCCGCTCAAAGTCCCGGTCGGCGGCAATGCCGAGCAACCCGACCTCGCCCTTCGCGTGGGTGGCCACCTTGCCGAGGGTTTGAACGGAACCGGATTTGGCGTCCCAACGCTTCACCGCTCCCCAGAATTCAGCGAAGAGGATGTCGCCACTTGGCAGGATCTCCATCTGGGTGGCATCGCGCGCCATGGGCACGAGGATTTCCTGTTCAAACCGTTTTGGGTCCAGCGGTTCGGCGGCTGGGGAGAGCGCGACCAGATGCACGAGAGCGAAGGCAAGGCAAAGTGGTTTCATGGGGTGGGATCGAGGGTTGAGGAGAGACAAAGAAAAGGAAAGAAAGAAAAAAAAGCATCCGCGGGGATCAAGTCTGCAGTCCGGAGAGCGTCCCGGTGCTGGAACCGAAATGGCCGGTCTCAATGCCAGCCTGTTGCAGCATGGTGACGAAAAGATTGCAGAGGGGTTTGTTGTTCGAGGTGTTGAAAGCGAGGTGACCGGCGTGCTTGAACCCGCCCCCGGCGAGGAGGATGGGGAGATTGGTGCAGTTGTGCACATTGGCGTCCCCCAGATTGCTGCCGTAGAGGACCATCGTCTCGTCGAGCAATCGGTTGCCTGCGGTGGCCGGGGTGGAGGCGAGGGCGGCGAAGAGGTCGCGAAGTTGGCGCATCTGTTGGAGATCGACCTTGGCCAGTTCGGCGAGTTTCTCCCGCGACTGACCGTGGTGGCTGAGGTTGTGGTAGCCATCCCGGGTGCGTTGCTGGGCCTCGATCTCGAAAGGAGGCGTGGCAAATCCGTCGACCATGAGGGTGATGATGCGGGTGGAATCGGATTCAAACGCGAGGCGGGCCATTTCCAACATGAGTTGAATCTTGGGGAAGAACCGGGCCTTGTCGGGAATGTCCTTGGGTTCCGGAGTGGGAGTCGTCGGCTTGGGTTTCTGTTCCCAGGCGCCAGAGATGGCCAGGCGTTCTTCCAGCTCGCGCACCGAGGTGAGGTATTGGTCGAGTCGGCTCTGGTCGCTGCCCCCCAGTCCGCGTTGAAAGCTGCGGATGTCCTCTCTCACGGCATCGAGGATGCTGCCCCGGGCCTTGAGTTGTTCCAGGCGAGCGGCGATGGCCTTGGCGTCGCCCTGGATGAACATTCTGCGGAAGAGCGAGGACGGGCTGTCCTCCGCGGGCAGCAGCACCCCGTCCCGTGTCCAGGAGAGACTGCGGTTGGCTTTGTCGATGTTGACGCCCAGGTTGAGCGTGGCAAAGCGCGTCCGTTGGCCGAGCTTTTCCGCGGCATACTGGTCGAGAGAGATGGTGTTGCGGAAGCCGCTTCGGGTGGGATCGCGCGCGGCGGTGAGAAAGCAGTTTTCCGTGCTGTGACCGCCCGTGACGGCGGGATGGGAAAGACCGCTGAAGACGGTGAATTCTTTTTGAAACGCTACGAGTTCCTTGAGGTAAGGGGGCAACGTGTAGCCTGGCCCGGTGTCCTTCGGAAAGAAATGTTGGGGCAGGACGCCGAGATTGTTGGAGATCAACAGCATGCGTTTCGGCCCGGCTTCCTGGGCGCTGGTCTGCTCCAGCCAAGGAAGTCCGACGGTGACGCCGAGACCGCTGAGGAAGCGACGGCGTGGGATGCGGTTGAAGGGGTGCGGAGCGGTCATGACTGGAGGGTGGAACCGAGAAAGAGGCGGCTCTGAACCAGAGCATCAATCAAATCCCGCAGCCGATAACCCCCGGCCTTGCAGACCTCGAGGATGCCTTCGATCTCCTCGCGATCCGCCAGACCGACGGGCGTGCCCGTGGCGTGCAGGGCGAGTTGTTCGAGCAGGTTCTTGGCGAGTTGTCGAGGCTTTGCGGCCAGGTGACGCTTCAGATCGTGAATGTCCTGGAAGGTTTCTCCGCAGGGGAGCCGACCAGAGGCATCGACCGCCTGCCCGACGAAGTAGGTGTAAGGATGGCCTGCAGGATCGATTCCGGTGACTTTCTCGCCCCGTTCCATGGCCCGGTAGCGGTCGCGCCAGGCTCCCATGACATCGAAGTTCTCCAGGGCAAAGCCGACCGGATCAAACTTTGCGTGGCACGAGCTACAGGTCCTGGACTCGGTGTGTTTTGCGAGGAGAGCCCGGATGGTGGAGGCGCCGCGAATGTCCGGTTCCACGGCCGGAACGCTTTTTGGGGGCGGTGGTGGGGGCTGTCCGAGAAGTTTTTCCATGATCCAAGCCCCGCGCAGCACCGGTGAGGTGGTGGTGCCGTTGGCGGTGTGTTTCATCAGGGCCGCCTGGGTGAGCAGCCCGCCGAACGGGCTTCCTTCCGGCAGGGGCACGCGTTGCATCGCAGATCCGGTGACCCGAGGCAGATCGTAGTGGGCCGCGAGGCGATCGTTCACAAACGTGAAGTCTGCGGCGATGACCGCGCTCGCGGGCAGGTCGTCGCGCACCATCGCGCGCAGGAAGGCCACGGTCTCGTGCTCCATGGAGTCCACGAGGTAGTCGTCCTTGCGGTATTCGGGGTAAAGGCGTTCGTCCGGGATGTCGCGCCGCAACCGGCGGAGGTCGAGCCATTCCTCGGCAAACGTGCGCACGAACTGCTCAAAGCATGGATCCCCGATGAGACGGCGGGTTTGCGCCTGCAGCACTGCCTTGTCGCGCAGCCGACGGGTCGTCGCCAGTTGGGTCAGTTCCTCGTCCGGGCGGGTGTTCCAGAGGAAGTGCGAGAGCCGGTTCGCAATGGCAAAATGGGATTCCTCCGCATCGTTTCGCGGTTCGGTGAGGTAAAGGCAGTGTGAGGAACAAAGCAGCGCTTGGTAGCCAGCGATCATGGCATCGGCAAAGGCAGCCCCCTCGCTCTGCTTTTTGGCGATGACCTTGAGAAAGGGGGCGTGAGACTCCGGGCTCATCGGACGCAGCGCGGCTCTGGCGGCAAAACGGCGGAACAGGCGATCCGCCTCAGCGGGGGTGCCGACGGCAGGATTGACACCATCAAAGAGAACGCGATGCGAAGGCGGCGGCCACTCCGTGTCGCGGATGGGACCGATGACTTCGAGCCATTGAATCGCGACGCCGCGGTGTCCCTCCGGAGGCATCGGCGGGTAGTCGTAAAAGAAGCCGCCATCGGTTCGGATGAAGGGCACAGGCAAGCCGAGCGGGCTGTATTCAAAGGTCTCACCGGCCTTGAGATGGATCGTGGTCTCGAAATCGCGCGGTTCCGGCTGCAAATCCATCCAACCGCCCGTTTCCCGCACATCTCCGGAGACGTCCGGGCCGGATGGCTGCCGGGCCCGGAAGGTCATGGCGATGGGTTCATACGCGGTCACGAGGCGGAAATCGCGCACTTGCCGCACCGCACGGCCCCTGAAGCGGACCCGGTAGGCCCCGCTCTCCAGGGCCCGGAAGCCGGGTGGATAGCCATAATAAGGCCAGGTGGCTGACCGGAAGAGGGCCAGTTCCAGGGTGGGATCGCGCCGTTGTTCCGGAGTCATGGCCTTCACCTCTTCCCCGGTGAGGGGCACCATCCGGTTGTGGCGCGCAAAGAACATGGCCTCGCGTTCGCCGAAAGTGCTCAGTCCCGGGAACAACTCCGTTCCGGTGAACCGTTTGGTCACCGGGGGCGGCGGCGGTTGGTCTCTGGCCATCGCGGCGCGCAGCGCGGTCTCCGTGGCGTCGAGATAGGCGTCCAGTTGCACCCGGGACATATCGAGCAGGGCGGAGACTTTGGTGAACCCGTGGGCGTCGCGGTCCTCGGGAAGTTTGTCCCGGATATCGATGTCTGGCAGCTTCAGAAGGACGCGGAGATTGTTTTCAAACTCCACCCGCGTGAGGCGCCGCACCGGTCCCCGCCCGTTTTTTGCCACCTCCGCCTTCGCAGCGGCGAGCAGGTCCGAGCCGAGTTGTTTGGTGAGCGTCTCCCGCTCGATCGGGTCGACCTTCGATTTCTCCGGGGGCGGCATCTCCCCTTGGGCGATGGCGTCGAGGACACGGACCCAGCGGGCGCGGGTGTCGGCGGCGCCGAAATCGAGAGCCAGTGCGGTGATGTCGAAGTCCCCCTTGGCGGTCTCCTCATCATGGCATTCGGCGCAATGTTTGTCGATGAACCCGCCCAAGGAAACGGCGGGAGGCGGAGGTTCAGCGGGATGGTCCACGACCTGGACGCTGGTGATCCGCAGTTCCTCGATGCCGCTGGATTTGTCGATCGCGCCCTGAACCTGATCGACCAACTGATCTCGGGTGAGCCTCCAGACGACCTTGCCGGTCGGGTCAATCTCCGCGAGCAAATCGCGCCCTTCCTCGGTTTGTTTGAGGTGATAGTCTCCGCAGGCGATGAGCAGGTTTCCGTTGGCACGGAAGTCCATGCCGAGGAGATAGCGGCATTGCAGCCCGAGATCCGCGATCGTCCAGCAGCCGAGCTTGGCGCCGGTCGCGTCGAGGTGGAGCAACTGGCAACCGGTGGAGGTGGTCACCCAGAGGGAGCCGTCACGGGCCGGCAATGCGGCAAAGGCCTTTTGGACCGATGGCGACGGCTTGAGCAGCGGTTCGAGCGGGATTGTTTGCAAGATCCGTCCGGTGCCCGATTCCACCTTGAGAACCGTCTTGCGGCCATACTGCGCCACCCAGAAAGCGTTCGCGTCCGGCACTTCGCGGATCATGCGGTAGCGGAAGTGCAGCGGATCCTCTTGGAGATCGGGCAGTGGCGTCTCGCTGAGGACCGTTCCCGCGCGGTTCAGGATGCGAATCCGGCTCACGCCGCTGTCCATGAGCGCAAATTTCTCTCCGCCTGCCAGCACCGCCACGCTGTTGGCCTCGGCCCCTTTGCTGCCGGGGGGGGCCGGGTGTTCCGTGACCATCTTGCCGGAGGCATCAAAAATGGCCAGCCCGCCCCGGTGGACGTAGGCTAGACCGCCATCTGGCAACCTCCAGGCATCGTAAATGCCGCCGTGTCCCGGATGCTGCCTGACCGTGGTGACCTTGCCAGAGCGATCGATCTCGATGACTTGGTTGTCCGCACCGAGCAGGTAACCTTCCCGACCCTGAAGAGCGGAAGGGAGCAACAGAAAGGCCGCCACGCCGATCAGGTGGCTCAGCGAGCCGCGCCATGGAATGGTTGAGCGCATCAGGCAAGGATTTCTCTGATCAGGTGGCCATGGACATCGGTGAGGCGGAAGTCTCGGCCGGAATAGTGGTAGGTGAGGCGTTCGTGATCGATTCCCAGCAGGTGAAGAACGGTGGCGTGGAGGTCATGAATTTCGACCGCGCCTTCGACCGGGAAGTAGCCGAATTCGTCGAGGCTCCCGTGGCTCATGCCCGGGCGCAAACCGGCCCCGGCCATCCAAATGGTGAAGCCCCAGGGATGATGGTCGCGGCCCGGTTTGTCGCCGCCTCCCTCGGTGTTTGGGGTGCGGCCGAACTCGGTGGCGAAGACGACGAGCGTATCCTCCAGCAGTCCGCGGACCTTCAGATCCTTGAGGAGACCGGCGATGGGCCGATCAATGGCCTGGGAGTGTTTGGCGTGTTCCTCCCGGAGGTTTCCGTGGCTGTCCCAACCGGGCTTGACGATCTCGATGAAGCGAACGCCGCGTTCCAGGAGGCGTCGGGCCACGAGACATTGTCTCCCGAACTCCTCGGTCTCCTTGCTGCCCGGCCCGGCACCGTAGAGGGCCAGGGTGGCGGCGCTTTCCTTGGAGAGATCGGTGGCCTCGGGCACGGCGCTCTGCATCGCGTAGGCCTTCTCGTGGTTGGCGATCGCGGCCTCGATGACTTGGTTTTGTCCGGAAGCCTGAAGAAACACCTCGTCAAGCCGGTTGGCCGCCTGCACCTTGTTGTGCTGGAGCGATTTCATTTTCTCCGCCATCGCGAGATCATTCAAAGGTTGTTTGGGATCCTGGAAAAAGGGGGATCCCTGGTGGATGGGCGGCAAAAAGCCGTTGGTGCGCACCATGCGTTTCCGGGAACCCATCACCACGAAACCGGGGAGGTTCTGGTTCTCCGAGCCGAGTCCGTAGTGTGCCCAGGAGCCGACGCTGGGGAAGCCCTGCATGAGGGATCCGCCGTGAAGCATGCCGATGGCGCTCTCGTGGTCCGGGGATGGCCCGCGCACCGCGTGGAGGAAGGTGAGGTCATCGACGCACGAGCCGATGTGGGGGAAGAGTTCGCTCACCATTTTGCCGCACTTGCCGTGGCGATGGAAGGCGAAGGGACTGCCGAGAATCGCCTGGGTGGTGCGGCCGGTGATGTCCTCCTTTTTCCCGGCGAGTTGGAGCGGTTTGCCATGATCGCGGTTCAGTCGTGGCTTGTGATCGAAACTGTCGAGATGCGAGAGCCCGCCATCGAGAAAAAACCAGACGACGCGTTTCGCCTTGGGTGGGAGATGCGGGGAGGTCATCGCCAACGGCGTTCCGAACGACGGGTCCGTCCAGAGAGATTGCAGGGCAAGCCAGCCGAAGCCCGAGGCACTGGTTTGGAGGAGGGCGCGGCGGCTGAGCGGAGACTGGGTCATGGCGCGGTCAGGGGATGTAGATGAATTCCTTGGCGTTGAGGAGAACGTGGCAAAGATCGGTCCAGACTCGGGGATCGGTGGCCTGGTCGGACGAGGGGATGGCATAGGTTGAGGCTTGTTCTTCCAGGAACTCGACCAACGCCTGCACCTCGGTTTCCGAGGGTTCCCGTCCGAGCGCCGAAGCGAAGAGATGGGAGATCCGGTTTTCCAGCGAGACCGCCTGGCGCTCGGCCAAATCCGACTTGGACCAAGCCGCGGCCTGAGCGTGGACAAACGGGTTGTTCAGCAAGAGCAGGGATTGCCCAGGCACGGTGCTAGTCTCGCGGTTCCCCTGGGTCCGGGACGGCTCGGGGGCGTCGAACATCAGCATCATGTGATTCAGATCCTCGCGCTTGATGAATTGGTAGATGCCGCGCCGCTGTCGGGCATTGGCCGGTGTGGCGCTCTCGCTCTGATTGGCCGGTCCGGTATACCCAAACATCGTTTCATCCAGAGTGCCGGTCACCGCCAGAATGGCATCGCGCACCGTCTCCGCCCGGAGGCGCTGCACCGGCATGTGCGAGACCAATCGGTTGGCCGGGTCCAGGCGCTGCGCGGCGTCCGAGGCAAAGCTGGCGGATTGAAACGCCCGGCTCGTCACGACATGACGAATGAGCGCTTTCACGGACCATTCCTGATCGATGAGATAGGTGGCCAGGTAATCCAAGAGTTCCGGGTGACTCGGTGGCTCACCCATGACGCCAAAGTTGTCGACGGTGGCGACCAGTCCCTGTCCGAAGAGCCAGCGCCAGACCCGGTTGGCCATCACCCGGGCGGTGAGGGGATTCTCCGCCGAAGTCAGGTCCCGGGCCAGTTCGAGCCGCGCCAACGACCCCGGCGGGTAGGCCTCTGGACCGTGCAGGACCTCGAGAAAGCGGCGGGGAACGGTGGTTCCCGGAGAATCTGGGGAACCTCGGCGATGCACCGGAGAATCGAAGCCGGGTCCCTCGGAGACGATGCCAGAGGCGCGTTGAAAACGGGGAACCCCGGCCTCGGTCTCGCGATACCGATCCGCGAGCGCCACGAGGTCGTCGGGAAACTGGCTCCGCTCATTGCGCAAGGCCCGGAATTCCAGGAGCCAATTCAGCAGGGTCACATCCGTGGCATTTGCGGCATCCCGTCCCCAGCGCTCCAGGGCGCGTTCGACCTCCCGTCGCCAATGCGCCGCAAGTTCCGCTGCGCCTTGTCCCGGACTGTCAGGAGCGAAACGCAGGGCGAGGTGCAGTTCCTCTTCCGGCGCGCCCGGTGCGGTGTGTTCCACGATGCGGTCCACCGCGAACCAGGACCGTCCGGTCGGATCGTTGACCAGCAGTTGATACGGCTTGTTGCCCTCATCGGAACGGCGGAAGTGGGCGGCATCGTCCTTGGTCACGATCTCGAGGTAGGAGCGACGACCCTGCCAGCTGGGCTGGTGCCCGACGGGAATGGTCACCCAGGTGGGAAACCGCGAGTCGAAGTGGCGCACTTTTTTCGCCTGGGCGATGTTTTCCATCTGCTGGAAGTTGTTTTGAATCAGGCGGACATGGGCTGAAGCTCCGCCCGCCACCCGCAGGCTCACGAACTGGGTGCCGAGGGAAAAATCCGGGGAACGGGCGATGCCCCCGTGTTTGCGGGTCAGGCGGTCGCTGCTCAGGCCCGGAGGCACGAAACGGTCGATCAATTCGTTGCCTTCCGGCATCAGGGCGAAGTCGCTGCCCCCTTTCCACACCGTCTCCGGCTGCACTCCGGAGAGATGCCAGCCGTTGGTTCCCTCGGAAAAATCCGTCACCGCGGTGAATTTGCTCCGGTTCCGCGCGGTGCGCGCGAGGGCCTCGCGGCTTTGGATGGTGCGCCATTCCGAGATCGCCTCAAGCAACGATTTCTTCGCACCGGTTTGGCGGAGATGCCAGAAGAGGTGTCCCGGGTCGGAAGGATCCACGGATTTGCGGGAGACGACCCGGGCCCAGAACGATCCTGGACCTGGAGCGCTCTGTGGGCCGGATTCAAGCCAAACCGCCAGTTGCCTCGATTGGGCGGTCAGGTCCTCCCCCCAAAGCGCCAACAACCGGGTCTTGAGTTCCTGTTTGGCGGCTTGCATGGCCGCGACGCCGTGTTCCTTCACTTCCGGGGAGTCGATGATCACTTGGCTCTGACGAGAGCTGGCGATCACTCCGAACAGGGCGTAGTAGTCCGCCGTGGAGATCGCGTCGAACTTGTGATCGTGACACCGGGCGCAGGAGACGGTGAGCCCCTGAAACGCCTTGGTGAGGGTGTCGATCTGGTTCTCGACGATTTGCGCCTCTTCCAGCGACACGTCGGAAGCCGTGGAAGAGACCTCCATCAGGCGCAGAAAGCCGGTCCCGAGAGGCGACTCATTGATGCGCAGATCGGCATTCAAGCGCGGCGGCAACAGATCCCCGGCCACGTGTTCCTGGACGAAACGGTCATAGGGCACGTCCGCATTGAAGGCCCGGATGACGTAATCTCGATACCGCCAGGCCTGCGGAATCGGGTAGTCGCGCACGTAGCCTCCGGTCTCTCCAAAACGCATGAGGTCCAGCCAGTATCCCGCCCAGTGCTCGCCGAATTGTGGGCTCTGGAGCAGCCGATCGATGAGCGCTTCCACCTCCGAGGCGTTCGGTTGGACCGTCTCCATATCCCGCACAAACGTTTCCATTTCCGAGACGCTCGGGGGGAGTCCCACCAGGGCAAATTTCATCCGGCGCAGCAAGTTGGCGGGCGAGGCAGGTGGTGCCGGGGAAAGCCCTTTCTCCTGCATCTTCGCCACCAAAAACCGATCCACCGGGTGCGCGACGCCGACCTGGGGCGGCGGCGGACGGCGCAACGGCTGCCAGGCCCAGTGGAGGCGCCGCTGGGCAAGTTTGGCCTGCCATTCCTGATTCCCGGCCTCTGTCGCGGTGGGGGGATGCTCCGGCAAACCAGGAAGCCCCATCCGCACCCACTTGGCGAGATCCGCCACGACTTCGTCCGGGAGTTTTGCGGATCCTTTCGGCATCTTTCGGTCCGGTTCCTCATGGCGAAGGACCCGGAGGAGCAGGCTTTGCTCCGGGGCGCGAACATCGACCAACGGCCCGCTTGCTCCGCCGTTGGCGAAGCCGACCCGTGAATCGAGCCGCAAACCAGCCTTGGCCTTGTCCCCGCTGTGGCACTCGTAACAGTGCGTCAGCAGGATCGGGCGCACCCTCGATTCAGAAAAGGCGGTTTCATCCGTCTCTGCAGGCAGCCATGACGCAAAGGTGCAAATCGAGACCAGCAGCAGGCACCGGTTCACGAACGTTGGGGCAGGGTTGTGTAGCTTCATGACCTGATCTGTTCAGGGGCGATGGGTCGGGCGGAGAGCTTCGGAAGCCCGGGATCCGGCCTCCATCACCACCGGTGCCAATTCCCTGATCCGCTCCTCGGGAAGGCGCTGGCTCGGGGCGGAGATCCAAAGGCTCGCGATCGCCACGCCCTGGGGATCGAGAATGGGCGCGCCCAGACAATGGTGCCCCTCGAGATGTTCCCCCGCATCCACCCCATATCCTTGGGCCCGCACCTCCTCGAGACATTTGAGGAACTCCTTGCGGTTCGAGATCGTCCAAGGCTGGAAACGTTCGAACCGCATCCCGGCCAGGACGGCGTCTCGCTCCGTCTCTGGCATGAAGGCGAGCATCACCTTTCCGGGGCCACTGGTGTGCAAGGGAAAGCGCGTCCCCCGTTCCACGTAAAACTTGATCAGGGCCCTTCCGATCACCCGCTCCAGGACGATCCCTTCGTGCCCGCTGATGATTCCCAGGTGCGCCGCTTCACCCGTCTGCCCGCTCAGCCAACGCATCGCCGGCAACGCCGCCTCCGTCAGCGGAACATCATCCACAACCGGCTGACAGAGCGAGAGCATCTGCGAGCCGATGCTGAAGCGCTTCTCCGCGTCGCGCACCAGGTAGCCGTGGGAGACCAGGGATTGGGTGACGCGATAGACGAAGTTTACCGACAAACCGAGCCGCTCCGCGATTTCCGAGAGGGTCAGGCCGCTGGAGGCGGATCCGAGACAGCGCAGCACCGCGAGGGCGCGGTCGAGGCTTGGGGTGCTGAAACCCGAGTCCTGGACGGGAGAGGAATCGTTGGGGCTGGGGGAAGACGGGCGAGGCATTTTCTAAATCTGAAAACAAATTCATCTATAGAAACGCGAAAGGCCAAGATCTTCTTTCAGGAAAAGTCGGCACCGGGGTCGAGAAGCTGGATCACGTGCCGCACTTCATAAGCACGTTTCACCAGCCCGGTGGCTCCCGCACTGTGCCATTGCATCATGCAGACATGGTTGGAGGTGGCGAGGACGACGGGTTGGCCCTCGGCCTCGTTCAGGAAGGCGGACTTCGCGGCGAGGATGGCCCGGGCGTTCTCCGGTTTTTGGATGTTGTAGACTCCGCCCGACCCGCAGCAATCCCTCGAGTTCGGGGCCAGTTCCCAGCGGTAGCCGGTGGCATCGAGAACTTGCGCCGGAATGCCCGGTGTCTTCTGGCCATGGACCAAATGGCAAGGCAGATCGACGTAGACGCGGGTGGCGTCGCCGGGGGCGCGTTCGCGGCGCACCGGCCCGAGATCTCCCAAAAAGCCGAGGACATCGCGGACCGATCCGCCGGGTTTCAAGCTCTTTCCCAGGGCATAACCACAGCCGGAGGAATTGCTGACGACGGCATCCACGTCCAACGAGGAGAAGGCCCGCCGGTTGCGCGCCCCGAGCGCTTCCGGGTCCCCGAGACCGGTATGTTCCTGAAACGCTCCGCAACAACCCTGGTCGAGAGGGATGAGGACCTGGACATTGTTTTCAATGAGCACGCGGATGGTGGCAAAGTTGATCTCCCGAAACATGGCCTCCATCAGGCAGCCGGTGAGGAAGGCGACTCTCGGGCCGGTGGGACGCCGTTGGCTCATGAGTTCGGCGGCATAGGCGGCGCTGCTCTTCAGGACTGGGGGCCGGCCCGGGAAAAGGAAACGGTGAAAGCTGAGACCGGTTTGCCGCAGGATCCGGCCGGGGAGCAGGGCCAGGTTGAACAGGGACGGGATGGCCACGGCGGCCGCGGCGAGACGAAGCGCCATCTTTGGTTGGGAGCGATGGGAGACGACGTGCTGGTGCCGGATCCTCTCGAAGATCTCCCCATACGGCACCGTGGCAGGACAGGCGGTCTCACACGCGAGGCATCCGACGCATTCCTCGGTGTAAAAATCGGTCCACTTGTCTGGCGGGAGGCGACCGGCCGCTTCCTCACTCCACAACCGGAGGCGGCCGCGGGGCGAATTGTTCTCGTCGCCAGTGAGTTTATAGGTCGGGCAGACCGCCAGGCAAAACCCGCAGTGCGTGCAATTCGAAAAATGCGAGGACGGCGCTTCAGGATCCATGGACGGCTTGTTCGAGGGTTTCAATCCAGGAGGACTCGGTGAGGGGGGGCGGTGTCGAGGGCAACCAACGGGAGTGCCAGTCGCCTCCCAGCGGGTGCAGTTCCCCGGCGACGCTGAGAGCCAGTTCATGGATGCGTCCGGGAAGATCTGGGCCGGGTTTGAGATGAAGGTGAACGACGCCGCTGTAGCACAGGGCAACGACGCGTTCGACCTTTGCGGCGAGGTCGTTGGCCAGGCGAAGAACCCGGTCAGGCGTTGTCTTGCAAACGAGGTCCGGGAGCCCGTCGCAAGGAGGCAAGGCGTTTTCGTGCAACGTCAGGGCAACGCCGCTGCCTCCGGAAGCGATGCTTCGGAGCTGGCTGGCGAAGATTGGGGCTTCGGCAGGGATGCAGTGAACCATCACCCGCAGATGGCGACCGGAGCCTTCCACGATCATGTCCACGGAATCCCACCAGTGCATCCATCCGCTCTGCAAAAGTTTGGGAACACAGTCGGCCAAGGCCTTGCTTTCCCCCTCGAAACGAGCGGTTAGGGTGAAACCGCAGTCGGGGCGAAGACGGATCACGTAGTCGATCGGTTCCCCGAAGCGGGTCCCGCTGTGGAGCAGAAAGCGGAGCCAGTCGTAACCTGTGGTCGTTTTGACGACCCGCTCGCCGATCCGGGCAACGCGGCCGGACGGGAGCCGCCAATTCATGCCGAGGATGTTGTCGCAATACGGACCAAACCGGCAGGAGGCGGGGGCGTGGGTGCTGGCCTCGATCTGTTGTCGCAACGATGCCTCAGGATCCAGGAAGAGCGGGAAACGGAGCGGATGCGGTCTCCGCAAGGATTCCAGGTTCGCCGCGGTCGCGTCCGCCGGCAGGCACAGCGTGCCGTCCACCTCATCGAGGAAGGGGACGAAAATCCGCTCGGTTTGCATGGGGGGAAAGGCGTTCATGAGGCAAAACGCCGGCAATCAAACACCTTTAACGGATTCATTTGGTGGGCCGGGTTGAAGGCGGCAGGCACGGCGAGCTGGAGACGCATCGAATCCGGCCCGAAGACCAGCGGCATGTAGCCGGACTTGTCGTTGCCGATGCCGTGCTCGCCGCTGAGGGTGCCCCCGACTTCAATGACTCGCTCCATGAGCCGTTTGCTGATGCGCTCCACCTTTTCCAGATCGCCGGGCAACCGGGAATCAAAGAGAAAGTTCGGGTGCAGATTGCCATCCCCGGCGTGAAAGACATTGACCGCGCGGATCCCGGCCGCATCCGCCTCGTCGTAGACCAGTTGCAGGACTTCCGCCAGGGCCCGCTTGGGAATCACCGCGTCCTGCACCACATAACTGGGGCTCAACTGACCCAGGAGCCCCCCGGCAGCCTTCCGCGCCTTCCAGAGTTTCTTCCGGATCGTGTCCTCCTCGCTAAACATCACGTCCAGCGCTCCCGCCTGCCGGAGAATCTCCGAGACAGGGGCCACGCGCGCGTCCACCAGCGCCGCGGGACCATCGATCTCCACGAGCAGGAGGAACGACCCCTCGGGCAATCCGCAGGCCATCTGGCTGCTCTCGACCATGGCCACGCCGCGAGGGTCGAGCATCTCGATGGCTGCCGGGTAGGACGAATGGGCCACCAGGGCATGAATCGCCGACTCGGTGGTCCTGAGGTCGGGGTAGGTGGCGCGAAAGGTCCAGACTTTTTCCGGCAACGGCAGCAGGCGCAGCCAGAACCGGGTGAAGGCCGCCAGGGTCCCTTCGGAACCGATCATGAACCGCTTCCAATCCTCCCGCCACGGTCCCCGTCCGCCGGCAGGACCGCCGAAACGATGGACACTGCCGTCCAACAGGACCGCCTCGACGCCGAGGATGTAGTTGCTGGTCACGCCGTAGCGAAAGCAGTGCGCGCCACCGGCGTTGGAGGCCACGTTGCCACCGAGCGTGCAGACCGGCCCGCTCGAAGGGTCCGGCGGATAGAAGACTCCGTGGGGTTTCAGGATGGCGTCGAGATCGTTCAGGGTGACGCCGGACTCCACCTCGCACCAGAAACCCTCGGCGTTGATCTCCCGAACCGCGCGCAGCGCCGAGGTGTGGACGATGATGCCTCCCTGCACCGCCACCGGACCACCCGAGAGGGAGGTGCCGGCCCCGCGCATCACCACCGGCAGACCGAGCGATTTGGTTCCTCGCATGAAACGGACCAGTTCCTCCGCGTCCGCCGGGAGCACCACGGCATCGGGAAGATAGTTCTTGTAGCCCAAGCCGTCCGCTCCATAAGCGGCGAGTTGGGCGGCGGAGGTGAGCACCCGCCCCCGGGGGAGCAGGGCGCTGAGTCGGGCGGCCAAAGGTTTCAAGCTGAGTGGTATGAGGTCATACCAGTAACGCGATCTGGGCGGAAGATCTATCAATTTTCCGTCGAGGTGGAACAAGCCTCCTCTCCCTTAACGCAGCATCCGACGGTAGAGCTCGGCGGTCGCCTCCGCCATTTCGGCGGCGGTGGCCCGGTCGCGGATGAATCCCGGTCCGCCCGCTCCCAAAGCCGCTCCACGATCGGGCAAACCCAGGATCTCCCACCACGCGAGGGCCAGAGCCCGGGCGTCCCGAGGCGGCACCAGCTTTGCTCCGGGGCAGCCCTTGAGCAGCTCCGGGAAGGAACCGTGCGCCGGTTGCACCACCGGGAGCCCGGCACCGATCGCTTCCAAAACGGAGAGCCCCTTCGGCTCCAGAAAATCCGCAGGCACCGAGAAGACGTCGATCTGGCCGAAAAAATCCATTTTTCCGGCGCGGTCCGGACTTCCGTGATGGAAAGAGCGCCCCTCCAGCCCGGCGGATCGGAGGCGCTCCAGTTGAGTCTCAAAAAAGGGCCGATCCTGGGCGCTGAGCCAGCCTCCGAACCGAAACACCGCTCGTTCCATGCCCGGCAGGGTGACCAAATGGAGAAAGGCTTCGATCGCGTGGTGAAAGCCTTTCTCCGGGCAGAGTCGGGCGAAATAGCCGACCGCGGGTGGAGCTTCGGGAGGGCGGGGCGAGCGGGCTGCAGACGGGGTCTCGATGCCGAGGGGCACGAGGTGGAACCGGTCCCGCGGAACCTCCAAAAGATTGGCCATGAGGTCCGCGTAGGAATTGGTGAACGTGACAAACCCGTCGGCCAAGTTCGCCAGCTCCCGGATGCGGCGGATCACGGAAGATTTCCACGGCTCCGAGAGTTGGCCGAGGAAGAGGTCGTCGCCCTGCAGTGTCACCAGGATGGGAACGCCGGGCAAGCGCTTGCGGAGCAGCGGGATGGATCCCCCGATCAGGAGATTGGTGAGGGTCAGGAGGTCGGGGCGGGCCTCGCGCACCAGCCAATCGACGAATCGCTCGTGCTCTCGCCGCAGGATGCCGTGCTCCCCTTGAAGCGTGGCCTGAGTCATTTCGCCCAGGGTCCGGGCATCGACCGGAATCGATGCGTTGGCCGTGGCGCGGCGGATGAGCGATGGGGAATCGAGCCAGCGGAAGATCCAACCCGGCAGATGGGCGAGGAACGGGAATGTTTGCAGGAGGTAGAGGTTGATGCCCCCGAAAAAGACGCGGTCCACGCTGATATCCTGCTCGTCCGTGCGGATCGGAGTGTAGGCCGGGACCAGCTCGATGTCCCAGCCTTGCTCCGCGAGGTGGCGGACCAGGGTGTTG
>QQNE01000041.1 GCA_003402735.1 Verrucomicrobiota bacterium | reverse complement strand
CTCTGGCGAATGGACCATTCCACGGCTCGGTGGATATGGTGGGTTTCGCGGCCCTGTCCGGTGTGGAAGGGCATGAGAGGGTCCGTCACGTAATGACTGAGGACGCCGGCGCTGTAGGCGGCCAGGCTCCATTCCTTGCGCCACAGGGCCCTGACGGTGGCGCCATACCAGTGGCGCACTTGCTCGCGAGCGCCACCCCAGTAGTCGTCCCGGACGTGGAGAACGTGGTTGGTGTAATCCTTGAAAGTCTTGTCCGGATCTCGCGCCCCCTCGAAATACATTCGGTGGTGGGTCACCAGAAAGTTTCGCCAAGCCGGTCCCCGGGCCGCACGAAGATGGTCGAGGGCGTCGAGAGCCAGCTTGTGATGGGTCGTGCTGCAGTAGGCGGCATCGAGAACACGGATGATGAGGCTCATGGCGGGTGATAAGGGGTCCCGAACTTGAAACAATCCTTAACAAGGACACAATTTCGTGTCATGCAAGTGATTTGCTGGTCAGCGTTTCTTGCAATCCCGAATTTTCGGGAAGCGCCATTCGCGGGATTGGCAGGTCTGCTCGCCAAGGGCCAGGCAGACGGCGAGGATGGATTGATGCGGCTCTCGATCTTCGCCGCCACTTCGCGAATCCTGGTTCCTGTGAGGGGGGGAAACCGGGGGCAGCCTTGCCTTGCAGGGGGATCATTCTCCGTCCGCATCCAATTCTGGTCGGAAATCGGCGGCATGATAGGAGCTGCGCACGAGGGGACCGGAGGCGACGTGGCGAAAGCCCTTGGCTTGGGCCACGCTCTTGTATTCCGTGAATTTGTCCGGGTGAATGTAAGCGACCACGGGAAGGTGGTTCGGAGAGGGGCGGAGGTATTGTCCCAGAGTGAGGACGGTGACGCGATGGGCGCGCAGGTCGTCCATGGCTTGAAAGAGTTCTTCCTCCTGTTCGCCGAGACCGAGCATGAGGCCGCTTTTGGTGGCCACGCGCGGAAGCATTTCCTTGGCCTTGGCGAGAACCTCGAGAGAGCGATGGTAACGTGCCCGGGAACGGACCAACGGAGTGAGGCGTTCCACGGTTTCGAGGTTGTGGTTGAAGATGTGAGGGCGGGCCTCCATGACGGTGGCGAGGGCCTCATCCTTTCCGTTGAAGTCGGGAACCAGAACCTCGATGACAATGCCAGGATTGCCTTGCCGCACGGCTTCGATGGTGCGGGCGAAATGATCGGCCCCGCCGTCGGGAACATCGTCCCGCGCCACGGCGGTGATGACGACGTGGTTGAGCCGGAGACGTTTGGTGGCCTCCGCGACCCGCTCCGGCTCATCCGCTTCCAAGGGGAACGGTTTGGCAGTCTTGACGGCGCAGAAACCGCAGGCTCGGGTGCACCGATCCCCCGCGATCATGAACGTGGCGGTGCCCTGGCCCCAACATTCCCAGCGGTTCGGGCACTGTGCCTCCTCGCAAACGGTGTGGAGCCGCAGGTCCGAGACGTGGGCCTTGGTGGACCAGAAGACTGGATTGTTGGGGAGACGGACCTTGATCCACTCCGGCTTGCGCTCCTGGTGCAGTTGAGGATCGATCGTGGTTTTAGGCATCGGTGGAAAGGTTACGGCGGTGCTGGAACGCCCGGTGCAGAGTCAGGGAATCGGCTGTGTCCAAGCCCCCTCCGACGGGCATTCCCTGAGCCAGACGGGTCAGTCTCACTTTCGACGAGCGGAGAATTTCCGCCAGATAATTCGCAGTGGCTTCGCCTGCCACATCGGCTCCGGTGGCGAGGACAACCTCTTCAAAGGCGCCGATCTCGATTCGCTCCATCAATTCACCGATCCGGAGATCTTCGGGTCCGACATTGTCCAGTGGGGCGAGCCGGCCGCCGAGGGCGTGGTAATGGCCACGAAACGCACCGGTCCGTTCGATGGGCAAAATGTCCGTGGGTTGTTCCACGATGCAGAGGAGACCGGGATCCCGATCCGGGGCGCAGCAGATGGCGCAGCCTTCCGGGGTCGCGAAGAAGCCGCACGATTCGCACGGACGGATTTCCCGCTCCACGAGAACCAGAACTTCGGCGAGGGAGGTCAGGGCACCGGAGGGTTGTTGCAGGAGCCACAACGACATGCGCTCGGCGCTTCGCGAGCCGATGCCGGGGAGCCGTTTCAACTGGAGAATGAGGGATTGAAGGGCGGTGGGATACTCGAGGTTCACCTGGGTGTGCGATTCGGCTCAGAGGGATTGCAGAACACGGGCGTGTCCGTGACGGAGGAAGGGATCAGCGCCGGGCCCGTCCTTGTCCGGCGCTTCCACCAAGCGAGATTGCGCGCGCCCGATGAGATACTGCAAGGGGCGGTCCAGGGGAAGCGCGGAACGCAACCTGCTGAAGATCAGGAGCGCCTCCTCCGCCCGCCCCTCGCGATAGAGGATCACGGCCTGCCAGAAATCTTGGATGGCCTGGTCATCTTCGGGGGAGAGGGATTCCTGGCGCTCGATGAGTTCATAGACCTCGGTCGTGATGTCCCGATGAGCGTCGTAGATCAGTTCGATGGGCCGCGCGGCAAACTGACTCCGCACCAGGGCGTAGGTGGTTCCGCCAAGCAGGATGACCGAGCCGTAGACGGAGTTGGCCCCGGCGATGCGGCGGGTGTAGTCGATGAGTTCACCGGAAGCGCTGAGGCGCGCGGTGTTTTCGGATTCGTAAATGCCGACGGTCGCGATGCCGGTGTCGATGGCCATGCCATAGTCCAGACGCTGGAAAAAGCGGCTTTCCAGGACCTGGTTGAGGTTGCTGAGGCGGAGGCGAAGTTCCAGGGCGGCTTGGCAGGCGGTGGCCGCGTGATCTTCGGTCGCGGAGAGGATTCCGAAGTAAACGCGGACGCATTCGGGGCTCGATTCGTCCAGATACCCGCCGCGGCCGGCGAGGAATTCTCCGGAATTGCGCAGAAAGAGGTTGGTGACTTCGAGAAGGTGGGACGGACTCATCTCCTCCCGGAGTTGCCCGAGGTTGAAGATCCTCAGGGTGATGGCGGTCACCTGTTGATTCTGTCCGTTGAGAAAGGGAAGCGCGGGTTCCTCCAGAAGGCGGGCGCAGGCGGACTCGGAAATGCGACCGCCGAGGTAGCGATGGAGACGGCGCTTCCGGCTTCCGGGCTCGGTCAGGGAATAGGCCAATCCCAGGACGGTGGCCACGAGCATGGCCACCAGGGAGGAGAAGGGCTCGAAAAAAACGCCGGAGACCGCCAGGGTAAAGGAAAGGGTGATCAAGAGCAATCCTGTCCCGATCACCACGATTCCTTTGTGGAGGGGTTTGGGGATATCCACCACGGCCCAGGCCGTCGCGAAAGAACTGAAAAGAAAGGCGAAGGCATGCCAGCCCCGATCAGCTCGCACGCCTCGGCCGATCCATCCGGCGTTGGCGTAGTAGGTGGACAGTTTCTGGGCAAAGTGGTTGAGCAAGCCAAACTCGAACAACAGCGACGTCGTCAACACGGCGATGGCACCGATGACCAGGGCGATGAAAAGATACCTGCGCATCCGGAGGGTGAGTGGGTCGCTATGAAAGGGTGGAAGGTGCGTCAGTGCCGGAATCCCCGGCCGCGGATCCGGTCCGCCCGTAGGATTGGACGACCAGATCACTCAGGAACGGAGAGGGGCTGGTTACGGCGAGGAGCGGGAGACGGAACTCCGATTGTCCCGTGTTTTTTTGGATGAGACCCAGTCCGAATTGGTAGTCGCGAAAGAGCCGTTTGCAGACCTGGAGCGCGTTGCTGCAGTCTGCCCGTGCAATGGCCGAGAGGGCCTCCACCGCTTCCTCGTCGAAGACGATGGTGAGCCCGTGTTTGTCCTGAAAATCGCGGCAAAAGAGATCGACCTCCGCCGCGGCTTGGCGGTGAAAGTCGCTCTGGCACTCGGCGAGGAGCTGGCGCAGGGTCGCGGCGGGATTCTGGACCAGGGCGGCATCAACCACCAACTCGGTCACGGACGTTCCGGGAAGTTCGAATTTGAAGTCGCGCAGGAGGCGCTCGCAGACGGTCACCAAGCCTCGTGCCCCGGTCTGCTCGCGCTCTGCCTGGGCCGAGATTTCGCGCAGACCTGAATCCTCGAAGCGGACCCGGATTCCAAACGCATCGAAGTCGCGCTCGTATTGGTGGACGAGGCTGCCTTCGGAATCCTTCAGGATCGTGAAGAGGTCACTGGCCTGGAGGGGTTCACAGACGACACGCACCGGAAGGCGCCCGATGAATTCCGCTTCAAACCCGAACTCCAGAAAGTCCCGGGTCGTCACGTTGCGGAACAATTCGTTGTCGAGCCCCACCGTGCGCCGGTCCGCCCCGAATCCCATCGTGCCTTGGCGAAGGCGTTCGCTGATGACGGTTTCCAGGCCGGAGAAGGCTCCGCTCGCGATGAAGAGGATGTTGCGGGTGTTCACGGTGGTCGGGGCCCCGCCCTTGCCTCGGCTCAGGTCGAACATCGCCTGCATCTGTCCCTGAAGATCCGACGGGCTCCGCAGCGGCACTTCCGTCTCTTCCATCAGTTTGAGCAGGGTCGTCTGCACGCCGCGGCCACTGACGTCGCGCCCGATCATCGTGCCCCGCGTCGCCAGTTTGTCGATCTCATCGATGTAAACAATGCCATACTCCGCGAGAGCGACATCCCCTTGCGCTTTTTGCACCAACTCGCGGATGAGGTCGTCCACGTCTGCGCCCACGTAACCGGTCTCGCTGAATTTGGTGGCGTCCGCTTTCACGAACGGAACGCCGATGAGGTCTGCGATGTGTTTGACGAGATAGGTCTTTCCCACGCCGGTGGGTCCGACGATGATGACGTTCTGCTTGGCGATCTCGACTTTGCGGGCCAGGGCAGGATCTTCCTCCTCAAGCCGCTTGAGGTATTTCGCGTGGTTGTAATGATCACAAACCGCGATGGCGAGTGCCTTTTTCGCCTCGTCCTGCTTGATCACAAAACGATCGAGATGGGCCTTGATGTCGCGCGGGCGGAACTGGAATTCGAAAATGGCGTTCCGGGTGGGCGAAGCCTCGTCCGGTTCTTTCCCGTGATCCGGATCGTTGCCCCTGGAGATGTTTTGGAAGGGCTTGAAGGCCACGGCCCCGGGGAAGTTTGCCTTCATGAAATCCGCCAGTTGGCGGGAGAGTTCTTCCGGCGTGGCGGGACGGTCATCACCCTTGTCCATGAGAAGGAAGCATCGGCGAGGAGGTTGGTTCCGACAAGTCGAACTGGTCCTGAGCCTGAACTCAGGGGGCCAGAATGAGCGCTTCCCACCGGTCCGCGAAGCCCGGGAGATCGTGGAGTTGCCGGGAGAGTTCCTTGGCATACTCGGTGTCCCCGCTGAGCCAGGCGAAGAAGGCGGCGCGCTCGAGAACATCGGGCCCGGCTTTTGGCAGGAAGGTGGTCTTGGCGATCTGGAGAATCCCGGCCGAGGAGATGGCGCTGAAATCGATGGGCGTGGGCCCAAACCCGAGATCCACGAGAAGTTTGTCGGCCGTTGCCGAGACAATGCGGGCGGCGAACGGCTGGCCCGATGTCCTCAAGATGGGGCCGGAATAACCGGTTTCGCCCACCTTGGAAACGAAGTCGACAACGAATTGCCCGGCCCGGGAACAGGCATCGGCGGCGAGTCGCGCGCGTTCGCGGCCCCACTCCGAGGTCGGGACGGCTTTGGCCCACGCGGCGGAAGCGGAGGCGAAATTCCGCGACTTGGCGAAGTCCAGGGCCTTGGTGGAAGTCTCCAGGAGCAATTGATGGTCGGTGGCTTTCGCCGCCTCCAGCCCCTTGAGCTGCGCCTGGACCAGGGCGGTGCCCAAGTTGGTGATTTTGCCCTGGGCAAATTGGCGGCTGGAGGGTTGGCGCAGCTTCGCGAAGAGCGCCGTCCAGCCGTCCAGTGCCGTTTGCACGGCCGCCGGATCGTCCCGGGCCGGTTCGCCCGGGAGGGTGCGGAGAAGCAGGGCATCGGCCAGGGCTGCCTGACAGGTGGGTTGATAGAGGCCCTTCCACGCCTCTTCCGCGGAGAACTTGGCGGACTGATACCGCTGCAAGAGATCGGCCGCGACCGGGTAATCTCCCGCCGAAAACGCCTGGCAGCCGAGGGCGAGGGCCGCGAGGGGATCCTCGGCGGAGGCTGTCCCCTTTTCCACGCTTTCGAACCATTCAGCCAGGGCCGACGACGAATTTCTGGCGTGGGTGGTGGCCATGGTGAAGAGCCGTTTGGCTTCGGCGGTGTTTCCCTTGATGGCGGCCTCGGTGGCGAGGTGAAACGCCGCCCAAGCCCGGACATCGGCGGCCATCTTGTCGTCTTTCTCGGCCTTGGCGAACAGATCCAGAGCCTCGGCGGTATTGCCCTCGGCATACCGTTTGCGGGCGATCTCCACCGAGCGCAGCCGGGCGGCCTGATCGGCGGAGACAATCAACTCGCCTCCGCCGGGTCGGAGGGGAGGTGGCGTCTTGGAATCGGCATCCTGGTCGCCCTCGCGGGGCTTGAAGAATTGCGCCACCATGGCCAGAAGGAGCAGGCCGCCCGCGGCTCCGGAAGCGGCCTGGAGCCAGACCGGTCGCTTTCGGGGGCGCCCCGGGACCACAAAATGGGGATCCGCGGCGGCCCGGGCCTCCTCGATGGCCCGGATCAATTCCGCGTAGTTGTTGAAGCGGTCCTTTGGATCAAAGGCCATCATCCGATTCACCAGGGCGATGGTGCGGCCGCGCAAACGGGGGGCCGCGGCGCGAAGGTTGGCCGGCTGCGACTTGATTTGGAGGATCTCCCCAGTGGAAACGGTGTCCACGGTGTGCGGTGGCTTGCCCGCGAGCAGATGAAAGAGGGTGGCTCCGAGGCTGTAGATGTCCCCCCGCAAGTCATCGGGCAGACCTTTCAGCTTCTCCGGCGGAACGTAGTGCGGGGTGGCCCAGAGGTCCGCCATCTCCTCTTCGGTGCCGAGGACGAGAGCCAGTCCGAAATCGACGAGCTTGGCGGTGCCCGAGCGATCGAAAAGGATGTTTCCCGGTTTGATGTCCCGGTGGATCAGACCGATCTTGGCGGCAGCAGCCAAGCCCTGCGCGACCTCGTGGATGAGTCGGAGCGCCGAGGCCTCGGGAAGCGGACCACTGGCCAACTTGGTGTCCAGATTTTCGCTTTGGAGCAGTTCCATCGCGATGTAGAAGTAGCCCTGGTCCCGACCGACCGAGTAGACCTGCACCACGTTGGCATGATTGATCGAGGCGGTGAGGCGCGCCTCCTTCTCGAATTGAGCGATCAGTTCCGGTTGGTCGCCGAAGTGAGAGTGCAGCACCTTGAGGGCAACCTCGCGACCCAGGGTGCTGTCCTGGGCGCGGAAGACCCGGCTCATCCCGCCCTCGCCAATTTCGGCGAGGATGGTAAACTTGCCGAAGTTGATCCGCACGCGGACGGCCCGGCCACAATGCGGGCAGGAGATCTTCTCAAAGGGCCGGACGGCGCTGACATCGATGACTCCAGTGCATTCCGGACAGGTGTTCAACAACGGTGCGGACGAATTGGGCATGGATACCAGCAGATTCTGAAAATGAGCGGGAAATTAGACCGAGAAACAATCACGCTGCAAGTGGAACACAGTGAGAGTTCCGGGGAGCGGCTGGACCGGTATCTGGCGGCCCGGCTTCCCGAGTTCTCCCGTTCCCAGTTGCAGACTCTTGCGAAGGAGAACCGCGTGCTGGTGAACGGACAGCCGGCAGCGCCGAAGCGACCCGTGACCGTGGGGGACAAGATCGACATCTTGCCGGGGCCGACCGAGCCCGTGGCTCTATCGGGTGAGACGATGAGCCTGGACATTCTCTTCGAGGACGAACACCTTCTGGTCTTGAACAAAGCGGAAGGACTCTGTGTCCACCCGGGCGCGGGCAATCCCACCGGAACGCTGGTGCAGGGGCTGCTCCATCATTGCGGAGAACAACTCTCGAAGCTCGGGGATCCCGAGCGGCCCGGCATCGTTCACCGCCTGGACAAGGACACCAGCGGGTGTCTGGCGGTCGCGAAGACCGACCAGGCTCACCTCGCCCTGGTGACTGCCTTCGCCTCCCGTGAGACCCGAAAGGAATATCTTTGTGCGGTCGCGGGCACGGTGCGCGGGGATTGCGGGAGGATCGAAAACCGGATCGGGCGCAACCCGGGGAATCGTCAGAAAATGGCGATCGTGACCGCCCCCCAGGGAAAGCCCGCCTTGACGGATTGGGAAGTTTTGGTCCGAGAGAACGGGGCTTCCCTGGTGAAGTGCCGGATTCACACGGGACGGACCCATCAAATTCGGGTGCACATGGCCTACCATCTGGGGCACGCCATCCTGGGAGATCCCATCTACGGGAAAGGGACTCTGAATCGGGTCGGGGCGACTCGGCTGATGCTGCACGCCTGGCGGCTTGGGCTGAATCATCCGGTCACGGGTGTCCCCCTGGACTTTGAGGCGCCGGTTCCGCCGGAGTTTGTTCGCTTCGGCTGGAGCAAGGTCTCGAAGTAAGCGGCGAGCGGGCGTTGGCAGACGATGCGCCAGGCGGCGCCGCGGACGATGGCGGAGGCCTCATTGCGTGAAATTTTGATGCGCTCGGTGTCGAAGGTGTTCGCGTGGGCCCGGAGTTCGCGGATGGTGGCGGCGCCCAGGAGGGCCGGCAGGGCGGTGGCGAGGCGCAGTCGGAGTCCCCGAAGGGCTGCGGTGTAACGGATGCCATCGCGCAGACCAGCTTCCGCCCGGTCCAACCAGACCGCGGGGGCTTCGCCGTCAGGCAGATAACCCCGTCCGTTGGGCAGGTCTTCGTGGCGATCGCGGACAATGTTGATCCACTGCAGGGCTTGACCGAATCGGGTGCCCCAGGCCATCATCCGGTCGAGTGGTTCGGTGGCAAAGGAAGGATTCGATTGCCAGGCGATCCTCGTCCAGAAGCGTCCCACACATCCGGCCACCGCGTCGGCGTAGAGGATCAGGGCGTCCTCCGAGGGCAGGTGGTGCGGCTGGCCCGGAGCGGCGTTTGCGAAGAACTCCAGATCGAGCAACTGGCCGCGGGTGATCGAGTCGAGCACTTCGCGGAGGGGTTCCCGCTCCGGACCGTCCGAGGCCCGGAGGGCGAGCAGACAATCCCGGGCCCGTTCCGTGAGCGTTCGCTCGCCTGGATGATCGAGGCAGGAGAGCAAAGGGCTCAGGTCCGGGAGGGCGCCCTCGTGGAGCAAGGCTTCACGCAGTTCCAGGAGCCAGGCGCGGCGTCGGGACAGGGGGGCTCGGGACGCGTCCGCCACCGTATCGCAGAGTCGGGCGAGCAAATAACCCAACCCGCAAGCAGGTCGCATTCCGGGTGGCAGGAGGCGGAGGGAGATGTAGAATGACCGGGAGACATCGCGCAACAGCGATCTGTTGGAATCGGTTTCAAAACCGCTTGCCTGACGGGGACTTGTCGAGAAATTCACAACGAGAGGAACTGGCCGTGATGGGAAAGAGGACGAGGGTAGAACACGTTTACGTCCATGTTCCCTTTTGTCACCGGATCTGTCCGTATTGCGGATTTTACAAGCATCAACCGGGCAAGACCTCCTATGGAGACTTTGCCAACGCCCTGCTCGGTGAGTTGCGTTTCGCCCACGGGGATTGCGAGGTGGTGCCGCGCACCCTCTATTTCGGCGGCGGCACGCCATCGCTCCTTCCGGGAGCGGTGTGGCGGGACCTGGTGACCGGCATGGGCCGCGAAGTTGACCTCTCCGGTCTCGAAGAGTGGAACCTTGAGGCGAATCCGCGCACCTTCGACGAGGCGAGGGCTGCGATCTGGGCGGAGAGCGGCGTGACCCGGGTCAGTCTCGGCGTTCAGGCGTTCGATGAGGGGTCCCTGGGCGTGCTGGGCCGGGATCATGGACCGGCGGACGTGGCGGAAGCGGTGCGCGCCCTGCGCGGCGGAGGGATTCCGCAGGTGAACATCGACCTGATGTTTTCCGTTCCCGGACAACGCTTGGAGGACTGGGACCTCTCACTTCGGGCGGCCATGGAACTCGAGCCGGATCACATTTCCACCTACAACCTGACCTACGAGGAAGATACGGAGTTCCTCCAGCGCTTCGAGTCCGGCGAGTGGACGGCGGATTCGGATCGGGACGCCGAATTCTTTTTGCTGGCGGACCGGCTTCTGGGGGAGTCCGGGTGGATGCACTATGAGGTATCGAATTTCGCCCGGCCGGGGCGTGAGAGCCTCCACAACCGGGCCTATTGGGCAGGGGCCGATTACCTGGGCCTGGGACCGAGCGCCGTATCCACCGTGGGGGGCGATCGTTGGCGCAACTTGCCCGACACCGCGCGGTGGGTGCAGCAGATTCAAGGATTGGGACACGCGCGTCTCGATGCGGAGCGCCTCACCGACCTGCAGCTGGGCATGGAGCGCTTCGCCCTGCTTCTGCGAACCAGCGAAGGCGTGCCGATGGACTGGGTTGAGGAGGATCTGGCGGAGAATTTGAGAAGCGAGGGGCTGGCCGCGGTTCGCGATGGCCGGTTCGTTCTGACGATCGGTGGCATGATGGTTGCAGACGAAATTGCCGCGTATCTTTGTTAACAGCGGTTCCCGGGATCGGCGGAGCAATCGTGCGTCAGGGTTGACACCGCTTCTGCGGGAGGCGAGGTTGAGCTAGTCTCCGGCAAGGGGTGGGGACGGAGCGCTCTGACTCATGGCAGAACGCTTCCCCAGACGTGTTTTCATCAGTTACAGCCGGCGCGATCGCGAATGGTTGGACCGATTGGTTGCCCATCTTGCCCCGCTGGTCCATGACAAGCGGATCGAGCCCTGGGTCGACTCCGGAAAGATTGATTACGGAGATCGTTACAGCGACGAGATCGTCCGGGCCATCGATACGAGCCGCGCCGCCGTCTTGCTGGTCAGTCCGAACTTTCAAAGCTCCAGTTTCATTGTGGAGAACGAACTTCCGCGCTTGCTGACCCACGCGGAAGCGGGAGAACTCAAATTGTATTGGCTCCTGGTGAGTGATTGTCTGCTCGCCGACCGTTTGGCTGGGGTCTATCAGTGCGCCAACGACACCCAGGGGGCGTTGGATTCACTCTCGTCCGCCGAGGTGAATGCGGTTCTGGTGCGTCTCAGTCGGGATTTGCAGCACGAGGCGAACGCGGGTGAGGAACGCGAGGTGGAGCTGTCAGGCGCGAGCGCACCGATGATCCCGGAGAAGTTTACCAATTCCCTGGCAATGCCCTTCGCGCCGGTGCCAGGAACCCAGGTGATGTTCAGCAAGTGGCTGACGAGGGTTCAGGATTACGCGCTCTTTGCCGCCGAGTGCGCGGTGGCGCGAGGCGATTGGCGAAAGGCCTCTTTGAAACAAGGGCGCGACCATCCGGTGGTGCGGGTCACTTGGCAGGAGGCTGCCGCGTTCTGCTCCTGGTTGTCACAACGCGAGGGAGTTCGCTACCGCCTTCCCTGTGATGCGGAGTGGACCCTGGCCTTGAGTTGCGACGGGGAGCCGGAAGTGTCGTTTCCTTGGGGCATGGAGTGGCCGCCTCCGCCGGGTTCGGGGAATTACGCAGGAGACGAGGCGAAGGGGATGGGGGTGTTGCGCATCGGCGGGTATCGGGATGGGCATCCGTTCACCGCTCCCGTGGGCAGCTACGCTCCGAACCGTTTTGGCATTTTCGATCTGGGAGGGAATGTGTGGGAATGGTGTGCGGATGCCTGCGGCCCCTCATCGAGCCGACGCATGGTGAGGGGAGCTTCCTGGCGCAACAGCAATCCCCAGGAGCTGTTGGGTTCCGCCAGGGTCATGAGGAATCCGATGCATGGCTACGATGACACCGGCTTCCGTTGCATCCTGGAGATGGCCGGTTGAGCTGGTTCCTGGTCGGGCCCACTCACGCTCCCACCACGCTCACGGCGATTTCGCGGGTGTGCGGGGCCTTGCGGTGTTCAAACAGGAAGATTCCCTGCCAAACTCCCAGGGCCAGATCTCCGTGCAGAATCGGGATGGTCAACGAGCAGCCGGTGAGGACCATGCGGATGTGTGAGGGCATGTCGTCCGGTCCCTCGCAGGTGTGCACGAACCAGGGTTCGTTTTCCGGGACCAAGCGGTCAAAGAAGCCGTGAAGATCGGTTCGTGCGGAGGGATCCGCGTTCTCCATGATGATGAGGCTCGCGCTGGTATGACGCACAAAAATCGTGGCCTGACCCGTCTGCACCGCGCTGGCCCGCACGATCCGCGCCACCTGCCCGGTGACCTCGTAAGTCCGTTTGCCGGATGTGGAAACCACAAAGGTGTCGGCGTGCGCTTTCATTCGGAGTGCAGCGCGAGGGCGCGGATCAGGGAAAGGGCTTTCTCGGTGGGAAACACGCTCCGCTCCATCTGATTCATGACATAGGCAAAACCGAGCCCGCGTGAGGGGGCGGCAAAGGCGTGGCTGCCCCCGGCACCGGGGTGGCCAAAGGTGCCGCTCGGAAAAGACGGGGGCTGACGCATGAACCCAGCCGTAAAGGCGGTCGGGACCAGCAGAACCTTGTCGAACGATTCGCTGCGCTGGTTCTGGGCCCACTCGCAGACGGCTTCCGGGATGATCTGTTTTCCGTTCGAGCGCCCTCCCGAGGCCATGACCGCGTAGAAGTGGGCCAGGGCCCGGGCCGAGCCGATTCCCCCAAAACCGGCCAGGGCGAGCCGCCGGGTCTCGGGTTGATTGATTTCCGTGACCGCCGACAAGCCCCGTGGCGAGGCAAACGCGGCGGCACTCAGACTCCCGGACTGGCTCAGGGCTCGGTAAAAGTCCTGGGAGCTGGGATCAATGGCGGCCCGCGGTGTCAGCATTTCCGCGACACGATGGTCTTCGGAGGCGGGAAGACTGATCCAGAAGTCGAGGCCGAGGGGTTCGGCGATGCGGTCGCGCCAGAGTTCGCCCAAGGGGCGGCCATGGCAACGGCGGACAAGTTCATCGACGAGGAATCCGAAGGTGCGCGGGTGGTATCCATGCCCTTCTCCGGGGAGCCATTTCGGTGCCTGGGCATTGAGCGCGGCGACGACGGCCTCGTGATTCTGTACCGGGACGGGTAGGTCGAGGGCGGCAAGTCCGCACTGATGGGAGAGGAGGGTGGCCAAGGGAAAATGGGCGAGTCTGCCGCGAGCCAGTTCGGGCCAGATTTCTCCGATGGGGTTGTCTGGAGTGAGACCTCGATCGTGAAGGGCCAGCAAGGTGACCGCCGCCGCCGGGCCCTTGGTGGCGGACCAGACCGGGGCGATGGTTGCCGCATCCCAGGGAACGTTGCGCTCGCGGTCCCGGAAACCGTGGTGCAGCGAGCAAATTTCCGAGTCCCCGATCCAGAGAGAAACCGAGGCCCCGACCTCGCCGCGAAGGTTGAAGTTGTTGAAAAAGGCTCCCTGGATGGCCCCCAAAGCCTCCGGGGTCAGCATCGCAAAGTGGCCCAGAGCGGGACCAGATCGGGATCATGTTCTGCGATTCCGGCGAGCCGTTCATCCAGCTCAAAGGAACGCTCCAGAGAGGCGCAGGCCTCGTCAAAGCTGCCGAGGGAAACGGAATAACAGCTCAAGTTGTAATGAAAGAGGGGCTCTCTCTGCAGGCAGTCCGGACCGCTGCGCAAGATCTCACAGGCTTCCCGGGTGCGTCCCAGCTCGTGAAGACAATAGGCCGCATGGATGAAGCCACCGGATTTGGAGGGAAGCAGCTCACAGATGCGAAAACTGACGATCAAGGCCTCATCCCAGCGCTTCTGTTTCATCAGCAGCGTGGCCATGATGTGCAGGGCTTCCGGTGAATCCCGCTGCTCCGCCGAGAGGAAGGCGAGTTGCGACCAAGCGTCGTCCAACAGACCAAGATCCAGGTAACCCTGGGCCCGTTCCAAACAGGGGATTGGATACGACCATTTCATGGCTGGAAGTCGGGACCGCTCATTTCAGTGGTGCGCCATTTCGAGGGTTGGCGTCTCGATGGTCGATCCGCTCTTCAATCGCGCGATGATCTCCTGGATCTTGGTTTCGCGCCAATCCTGCAGATATTGCTTGGCCAGCTCGTCCCGGATGTCCGCGAAAGGAAGCGGCACCGGCGGTTTGCGGTCCACCACCTTGAAGAGATGGAGACCGAAGTGGCTGGAGACGACCGGGCTGATTTCTCCCGGTTCCATGGAGAAAGTCACGATCTCGAGCTCGCGCAGCATCGTGCCCTGCCGGTAGAACCCGAGGTCCGTCTGGTGTTCCGGGCGGCAGATTTGCTTGGCCTTGCCCTCGAAATCAGCTCCGCCGAGAAGCTCCCGCCGCGCCTGGCGCAGCACTTCATAACAGTGGTAACCGTCCTCGGCTCCCATCGGCTCCAGGTAGAGGTGCCAAGCCCGGATCTCCTCGGGCGTCTGGTAATTCTCAATGTGTTCCAGCTGGAACTTCCGCAGTCCCTCATCCGATGGCTGCGGATCGGGACCCAGCAGATGATCGAGAATCCGCGTCACCGCCAAGGTCTCTCCAACCCGCTGCCGGATCTGATCTTCCTGCTGAGGGGTGTAGCCTGTGTTCCGATAAAAATTCTCCTCGCTTCCGTGTTGCGACTTCAAGTCGGCAACCGACTGGTCCAGTTCTTCTTCCGGGTTCTCCCCGAGGATCCGGAGACATTCCTGACGCAGCAGCGTCCGGTTGATCACGTGGTCGAGGGCACGCTGGCGAAACTCCGGGTCGCGGTCGCAACAGACCACCTCACCTCGAGATTCGTGGTGCTTCTTGATCGCGTCGAACTCCTCCTCGACCACTCGGTCATGGACTTCTTCGCCGTTGATTACCAGGGGCATGATCCGACCCATCGTGATTCCGAATGGCTCAACTGTCAAATTTGAGTCGCATCCTTGACTTTTATCATGCATTTTTGATACTAGAAGCCAAGATGAAAATCCGGACCGCCTCGTTTCTCGCCGCCGCCATGCTCCTTTCCAGTCCGGTTGCCCAGGCCGGATCCGTCGAGAAAAAGCCGCTCAATCTTCAGGAGATCACCCAACTGGCGGTCGAAGAGGAGCTGGACAAGGAAGTCTTGGCCGAGACCGAGGCTGGTCTGAAGAGCGGCTCCGGTTTGATCATTCTCCTCATCATCGGGGTCGCGGTTCTGGTCGCGCTCTGATGCGGGAGCGTGATCCGGTCACCGAGCCACTCCGATTTGTTGCGGGCTCAGGAGGTAACTTCCGTCTGGAACGACCCTGAACCTCCGGTTCATCGCCTCGCGCCCCAGCAGCATCCGAAACGTCATTCGCTCCCGATTGGTGAGGTTGAGGTCGATGTTCCATTCGTGGGTGCCGAGGAGGACGCGGGTTCGGATGAAGGGGCGCCGTTCCGCGTGGCCCCCGGAGTCTCTGACCACCCGGAACTCGGTCACCGGTTCCTCGCGGATGACCTCGATGGAGGGATCGTCGGTGAACGGGTGCAACCGGAAAACGACGAAGGGGAGACCGCCTCGTTCCACGATTTGGTAATCGTGCGTGTGCAGGGCGGAGGAGCGCGCCCCGGTGTCGATTTTGGCCTTGATGGCTGGCACGCCAAGGTCGGGCAGAGCCAGCCACTCGCGCCAGCCGATTTGCGGGCGTTGATCCGGGTTCATGCGGAGGGGGAGCGGGCGATTTCCTTGAGGTAGGCGAAGCTGTAGATGCCGGTTCGATGACCGTCACTGAAGGAAAATTGAATCCCGTAACCTCCGACCGGGACCCATCCGGTCACGAGGACGCCCGGGTAATGGCGGAGCGAAGTTCCGCCGATGGTTTTGCCAAGCAAATCGCGTTCGCCCTGTTGTTCAGCGCTCGGCGAAAGGGCCCGGAGTTGTTCCATGGGGAGATAATCCTCGGTTCCATCCTGCCAGCGGATGGCAACTTCCTGGCCGATGCACTGAATATCCTCGGGACAGATCATGATGAAGCGGGCGGCGGAGCGATCTCGTTTTCAATGGCCTCGCAAAGGGTGTGCCCGATGAAGATATGTGCTTCCTGGACACGAGCCGCTTTGGGTGAGGGGACGATGATGGAGTGCTGCGCCATTTGTGCCAACTTCCCGCCAGACCCCCCAGAAAATCCGATTGTGGTCAATCCCATCCGATTTGCCGCCTCGATTCCATGGAGAACATTTGGGCTGTTTCCCGAAGTGGAGAGTCCGATGACCACATCGCCCGGGCGGCAGAGACCTTCGATTTGGCGGGCAAAGATGGCCTCGTAGCCGTAATCGTTGGCGACGGCGGTGAGAATGGAGGTGTCCGTGGTCAGGGCGATGGAGGGGAGGGCGGAGCGTTCTCTTTGGAACCGGCCCACCAATTCCGCAGCCAGATGTTGGGAGTCGGCGGCGCTGCCACCGTTTCCCATGAAGCAGATTTTGGCTCCGGACCGGATGGCTTGCGTGGAGATTCGGACGATCTCCTGGAACGAGAGGGACTGACTCTCCAGGGCGTGCATGACGGAAAGGTGCTCCGCAAGCCGGGTCGAAAAAAGGTTTGGATCCATGAAAGGCGTCAGACAGCTATAGACTCTCGCAACTCGGTCGGCGTCAAGGTGGCGGTGCCCAATTTCCCGACCACCACCCCGCTGGCCAGATTGGAAATCTGCACCGCTTCCAACGCGGAACCGCCAGCGGCGAGGGTGAGGGTCAGCAGAGCCACGGCGGTATCGCCCGCACCGGAAACATCGAACACTTCGCGGTGCCGGGCCGCCACATGCCGGGGAGGACCGGAGCGATCGAACAGGAGCATTCCGTGTTCTCCCAAGGTGATCAGCAGCATCGCCATGTTCCAGCGTTCCAGCAGGAGCCGGCCCACCTCGAGAAGGGCCTTGTCCTCCAATGGGTTTGCCGCCGGAGCGGGCTCCGGAATGCCGGCCATGCGAAAGGCTTCCAGCCGGTTTGGCTTGAGCACCGTCACCCGATCCCAGGACAATTTGTTGTTTGGGTTGGGGTCCGCGGTGACGACGATCCCATGCTGGTGGGCCAGGCTCACGATCCGTTCAATGATCGGTTGGTGGAGCAGGCCTTTGCCGTAATCCTCCAGGATGATGGCGTCGATCTGTGGCGCCTGGCTCGCCAGCCGATCCATCATCCCCTCAAGTTGGGAAGGGGTCAGCGACATCGGAGATTCTCGGTCCACGCGACAGACTTGCTGATGCCGGGCAATCACCCGTGTCTTCACGATGGTTTCGGCCCCGCTGTCCCGGACGATGCCCTCCGTATCGATGCCCTCGGCGCCGAGCAACTGGACCAGATGCGAGCCAAAATCGTCCGCGCCGATCAGTCCCATCAGGGAGACATGCGGGGTGAACGGCGTGAGGTTTCGGGCGACATTGGCCGCCCCGCCGGGGTAGGAACTCTCCCGCTGGACGTGCACCACGGGAACGGGAGCCTCCGGAGAGATGCGGCTCACGTTGCCCCAAATGAAACGGTCCAGCATCAGGTCCCCAATCACCAGGAGGCGTTTGGAGCGGTAACTGGAGAGAAACGCATCGATGCGGTCGCGGGTCATGTGCAGTCAGGACGATACCGAGATCCCGACTCAACGCGAAACATCCGAAGACGCCAGCCGAATGTTTTCCTTCTTGCTGACGGCGTCCAGTGAGACTTGCACCTCGCGCACCTCCCCGAGAAGTTCCAGCAGGATCCGAACTCTCTCCTGGGCCGGGAAAACCTGGGTGATGACCGTGTGGATGCCGCGCAAGGGACCCTCGACGATCTCCACTTCGTCGCCCGGATGAAACTGTTCCGCGACATTGATCAATTTCCTGTCATCTACCGCGCGCTGCCACTCCCTGACGAGTTCGTCCGGAACGGTCGGGTAAGAGTCGGTGCCGAAGCGGACGACCCGCAAGACTGCGTGCGCGCCGTTGACCGCCCTCAGATTCTGATGGATTCCGAACCGGGCAAAGACATAGCCGGGGAAGAGCGCTTCGACAAACCAGACCTTGCCGCGCAACGTCTTTTTCTGGAAGCGGATCCGCGGACAGAAGACATCCACTCCTTCCAGACGCTCCAGGTTCGCCGAGGCGATGTGCTCGCACTTTGGTTTGGTTTGAACGCAATACCACAAGGAGTGTTCGTTTGATCGGTTTTCGATCATGGGACCAATTGGACGGGACAAGGCGCTCTCCCATTGTATCCGGTTCTGCCTCACCCGCCACTGATTCCCATCGCCGGAGTCTTCGTTTTTCAATCCCGGTTGCCTTGCGGCCCGTGACGTTCGTAGGTTTTGCCGATGGCTTTGCGGAATTTGGTGGTGGTGCTCGGAGATCAGTTGGATGCGGGATCCGCTGCGTTCGATGGGTTCGATCCAGAGCAGGATGCGGTCTGGATGGCCGAGGTGGAGGAGGAGAGCACCAAGGTCTGGTGCAGCAAGCCGAGGATCGCCCTGTTCCTGTCGGCCATGCGGCATTTCCGGGATGAACTGCGGCAGCGCGGTTGGACGGTCCTGTATCAGGAGCTGCAACCGGGCAGCTTGGTCGGTCAACTTCGAATGGACGCGTCCCGGCATCGACCGAAAAAGGTCATCGCGGTGGAGGCGGGGGAGTGGACGGTGCGCCAGCAGTTGTCGGACATCGAGGGAATCGAGTGGCGTGAGGACCGGCATTTCCTTTGTTCCCGGGCCGAGTTTGCCGCTCATGCCCGCGGGCGCAAACAACTGCGGATGGAGTTTTTTTACCGGGAGATGCGCAAGAGGCACGGGGTTTTGATGGACGGGGCGCAACCGGCGGGAGGCGAGTGGAATTTTGATCAGGAGAATCGAAAGAGTTTCGGCAAAGAGGGGCCGCCCCTTCGCTTGCCACCACGCCGGTTTGCTCCGGATGCGCTGACTCGCGAGGTGATTCAGCTTGTGAACGAGCGGTTCGCCGAGCATCCGGGGGATTTGCAGGAGTTTGACTGGCCGGTGACCGCCGCGCAGGCGGAGGAGGCCTTGCAGGACTTTGTCGAAGCACGACTTCCGCAGTTTGGGGAATGGCAGGACGCGATGTGGA
This sequence comes from Verrucomicrobiota bacterium, assembly GCA_003402735.1. Lineage (GTDB taxonomy): Bacteria > Verrucomicrobiota > Verrucomicrobiia > Verrucomicrobiales > DEV007 > V1-115. The sequence continues at coordinate 16,612 of QQNE01000041.1, read as the reverse complement.
CCGGTGAGCCCTGGCTTTTTCACGCCCGTTTGAGCGCGGCGCTGAATCTGAAACTGCTCGGTCCTGCCAAGGTCATTGCGAGGGCGGAGGAAGCGTGGCGTCAGGGGCGGGCGCCATTGGCGGCGGTGGAGGGTTTCATCCGGCAGATCCTGGGTTGGCGTGAATACGTGCGGGGCATCTACTGGCAATCCATGCCCGAATATGCCGAACGCAATGCCCTGGGGGCGGACCAAGCACTGCCGGAGTTTTACTGGACCGGAAAGACTTCCATGGTCTGTCTGCGCGAGGCCATCGGGCAAACCCTTCGGTTCGGATATGCTCACCACATCCAACGCCTGATGGTCACCGGTTTGTATGCCCTGCTGCTCGGGGTCCGCCCCCGGGAAGTTCACGAGTGGTATCTCGCGGTTTATGTCGACGCGGTGGAGTGGGTTGAATTGCCCAATACGCTGGGTATGTCGCAATACGCGGACGGCGGGGTGATGGCCAGCAAACCTTACGCCGCGAGCGGCAAATACATCCAGCGGATGTCGAACTATTGCCGCGGTTGCCGATTTCGTCCGGACGAGTCCACCGGTCCCCGGGCTTGTCCATTCACGACGCTCTACTGGGATTTTCTATTGCGGCACGAGGCGGAACTTGGTCGCAATCCTCGGATGGTCATGCAGGTGCGCAATCTCAGCCGGCTCTCGCCGGAGCAACGCGCGGCGATTCAGTCGCGGGCCTCTGAAGTTCGGGCCGGGGCGATCGGCTGAAGCGGAAATGTCTTGTTTGTCCTGGCAAGTTGCCATCAGACTGGGCTCTCCATGAATCGTTTCGCATCGGCTGCTCTGTCGCTGGCTCTCTGCGCCCTCTCTCCAGCCGAGGCCGGCCCCGCGCCCGAGACCGTCAAACATGCCCTGGTGAAGGCCGTCGCTTTTTACCACGCAAAGGCCTCGTCCCACGGCGGGTATGTCTATCGTTGCAGCGGAGACTTCAGCCTCCGCGAAGCGGAAGGGATTCCCGGACCCGATACCATCTGGATCCAGCCTCCGGGAACACCGGCCGTCGGAGGCGCGTTTCTCGATGTTTACGAATGGACCCGGGACCCGGCTTGCCTTGCCGCAGCCGTCGATGCCGCCCACGCCCTGACGCGCACCCAAATGGCGTCGGGTGGCTGGGATTACTCGGGGCACTTTGATGGCGCTCACCGGGACCAGCAATTCTACCGGCGTGATCCTGACGGCAAGCTTCTGGACCGCACCGCGGCTCCGTCCGGGGAGGCGGGTTGGCACATTTGGCGGCAGCGGAACCATCATGAGACAAATTCCACCACCCTCGACGACGATGTCACCCAGAGCGCCTTGCGCCTCCTGATTCGGGTGGACCAGGCCCTTGGCTTTGCGGACCAGGAGATCCACGAGAGTGTCGAGTATGGGATGAAGGCCATTCTCACGGCGCAGTATCCGTGCGGAGCGTGGTCCGCTTCTTTTGAAACCCACCCCGCATCCTCACCCAGTGCCGAACGGTATCCCTTGAGGCGGGCCTCCAACCCGGAGGCTTGGTCGAGGACCTGGACGAAGGATTTCACCGGTTGCTATGTCACGAACGACAATCTCCACGCCACCATGATCCGCACCCTGTTGCTGGCCGCTCAAGTCTACCGGGATTCAAAATATACAGAAGCGGCAAAGCGCGCGGGGGAATTTCTCATCCTGGCACAGCTCCCCGAGCCACAACCCGGCTGGGCTCAGCAATACGACCCCCAGATGCAACCGGTATGGAGCCGTGCTTTTGAGCCGCCTGCGGTCAGCGGACGGGAATCTCAAGCGATGATGTGGGCGCTGCTGACGCTCTGCGCCGCGACGGGAGACAAGAAATTTCTTGCCCCCCTGACACCTGCACTGGCCTATTTCCGGAGGTCCCTTCTGCCCGACGGTCGCTTGGCGCGGTTCTACGAACTTGAGACCAACAAGCCGATCTACTTCAAACGTGGGCCCGGGGGAAAGGGGCATGAACTGACCTATGAGGACGACAACACCGCCTCGAATTACGGGTGGAAATGGGAGTCCGAACTGGACGCGATCGAGGCGACGGGCAAACGGCTCGCGGTGGGCGGTGTCGCTCCCGGGCTCTACACCTTGCCGCCGGTGAAGCGACTTTCGGACGGGGAAGCCGACCGGATCCTGGGCGCGCTCGACGCCAACGGGGCCTGGGTGGAGCGGGAGGGGGATCGCGGGATCATGCGGGACGCGGGAGGTCGGAAGACCCAACCTGTCGCCGGGGTGATTCATGGGGATGCCTTCGTGACAAACATCACCGCCCTCTGTCTCTGGGCGAGGGGACGGTGAGGACTCGGGACCCGAGCCTGACACTTGACTGTCCGTGCCGGAAAGTTGCCTTGCACAACCGCCCGGAAGCCCCGAAGCATTTGGCGATGAAGTTTCTCTACTGGGCGGTTGTCGCAGTGTTTGTCAGTCCGGTCGGAGCCGGGGAAGAATTTGTTTCGCTCTTCAACGGCAAGGATCTGTCTGGCTGGGACGGGGATCCAAAGCTTTGGAGTGTCAGGGACGGCATTGTCACCGGTGTCTGTGCGGGACCGGAAGCCTTTCCTGACAACACCTTTCTCATCTGGCGGGGCGGCGTCCTAACCGACTTCGAGCTGCGCGTCGTCATGCGGGTCAAGGGGGACAACAATTCCGGGATTCAATACCGCAGCCGCCCGGCTCCCGGGGCCGGACCGTGGGCGATTTCGGGTTACCAGTGCGATGTGCATCCAGCAGTCGAGCACACGGGGATGACCTATGAGGAAAAGGGGCGCGGCATTTTCGGCCTCAATGGCAAGTCCGTGATTCTCGATCCGTCAGGCACGCGATGGCTCACCGCCGAGCAGGAACCGGTGAGGGTCAATGTCTCGGACTGGAACGAATATACGGTGATCGCCCGGGGCAACCGTTTGATCCACAAGGTGAACGGTCAGGTCTCCTCCGAATTGATCGATTGCGATGAAAAGGGCCGGGCCTTGGAAGGATTGCTCGCGATCCAGCTCCATCGCGGCAATGCCAACACCGTGGAGATTCGGGAACTGCAGATCAAGGTGATCCGCGAAAAGGCGGAGCTGATTCCCTTTGATCCTGCCAAGCTGCCGAGCGGTGCACGACGGATCGAGCGTCCCGGAACCAAGAATCCTCAGGGAATCGGCCCGGCCGCGCGTTGAGTCAGGGTTCGCGTTGACCCGGGCGCGCCCGGCGGTGGCGGTGATGGGAGATTGCTGGATCGAGTCCATGGATCGGGTTGAACCCGTGGGCCCTTGCTTTTTGCGGGACGGGGCGTAGGCGTTCTGGAGTCGGATGATGGAACCAGGCAGACTTTTGGTGATTCTCGGTTTGGGGCTCACGGTCATCGGTGGGCTCATGATGTCCGGTGTCGGTTTCGGTTGGTTGGGGCGGTTGCCCGGGGATATCCACATCGAGCGGGAAGGATTCAGCTTTCACTTCCCCATCGTGACTTGTGTCCTGGTCAGCGTGGTGTTGACGCTGGTCCTGGGACTGTTGCGGCGGTGATCCCTCGTCTCTCTCCACCGTCTGAGGCGGTGCCGGATTGCGGGAGGCCGGGAGGGATCAGGCCAGGATGCCCTTCACGATTTCCCCGTGAATGTCGGTCAGGCGGTAGTCACGGCCCTGGAAGCGGTAGGTCAGCCGGGTGTGTTCCAGGCCGAGCAGATGGAGGGCGGTGGCGTTGAGGTCATGAATGGGGACCGGATCCCTGACAATGTTGTAGCTGAACTCGTCAGTCTCTCCGTGGACGTGCCCTCTTTTCACCCCCGCGCCGGCCAGCCAGACGCTGTAACAGCGCGGGTGATGATCGCGGCCATAGTTTTCAGGAGAGAGCACTCCTTGGGAATAGACGGTGCGACCAAATTCACCGCCCCAGATCACCAGGGTGTCGTCGAGCAGTCCGCGCTCTTTCAATTCGCCCAGCAAGGCGGCGGTGGGTTGGTCCGTATCATAACACTGGCTCTTGATGCCACTGGGCAGGTTGTTGTGTTGGTCCCAGCCCCGGTGATAGAGTTGGATGAAGCGCACCCCGCGCTCGGCCAAGCGCCGTGCCAGGATGCAATTGGCGGCGTAGGTGCCAGGCTTTTTGGATTCCGGCCCATAGCGTTCGTAAATGTGCGCGGGTTCCAGGGAAAGGTCCGCGAGGTCCGGGACGGCCGATTGCATGCGAAAGGCCATCTCGTATTGGTCGATCCGCGCCTGGGTTTCCGGATCGTGGGATTCCCCAAGTTTGAGTCGGTTCAAGGCCGCCACATCATCCAGCATGGCCCGGCGACGGGTGGTGGTGATGCCAGGCGGATTGGAGAGAAACAGGACGGGATCCTTGCCGGAACTCATCCGCACCCCCTGATACTTGGAGGGCAGAAAGCCGCTGCCCCACATGCGTTCGTGAAGGGGCTGCGCGTTGGTGGGACCGCTCGGACGGGAGATGAGGGCCACGAACGCTGGCAAGTCCGAGTTTTCAGAGCCCAGACCATAGGAGACCCACGCGCCAAACGAGGGACGTCCGCCGATCTGGTGGCCGGTCTGGAGCAGCGTCATCGCGGGGTCATGATTGATGGCCTCGGTGTGCATCGAGCGGATGAGGCAGAGGTCATCCGCGAACTTCGACGTGTGCGGAAGGAGCTCGCTCAGCCACATCCCGCTTTGCCCGTGTTGCTGGAATTTGTAGACCGATGGCGCGATCGGGAATCGTTTCTGTCCCGCGGTCATGCCCGTGAGCCGCTGTCCGTTGCGGATCGAGTCCGGCAGATCCTTGTCGAACTGGGTCGCAAGGGCTGGTTTGTGGTCGAAGAGTTCGATCTGCGATGGCGCGCCCGCCTGGGTGAGGTAAATGATGCGGCGCGCTCGCGGAGCCAGGTGCGTGGCCTGGGCAGCGAAGAGGCCCGGATCGCTCAATGAGGCAAAGGCGAGGGCTTTCAGCCAGTCGCGGCGACAAAACGGGGCGTTGGTCGGGCTCATGAGTTCACTCTCTGGTGATGGTTTCGTCCAGATTCAACAAGGTGCTGGCCACGGTGGCGTAGGCGGCCCACTCGGCCGGTGGAATTGCGCCGGTTGGCTTGGCCTCACCGACGGCGAGAAATTGGGCTGCGTCTCCGGTTTCCCGTCGGAAATCGGCCAGGGTGCGCTCCAGTGCCGCCAAAAGAATCGTGGATTCCTGGGCGGAGGGGGCTCTGGCGAGCAAGAGCTGGAACCCGTGGGCGAGGCGTGACTGCGGCGTGGCCCCGCCCTCCAGGATCATTCGTTGGGCCAGGAATCGGGCCGATTCGACATAGGTCGGATCGTTCATGAGGTTGAGAGCCTGCAACGGAGTGTTTGAGCGGGTGCGGCGCAGGGCGCAAACTTCGCGGAACGGAGCGTCGAACAGCAACAGGCCGGGGTGGGGCACGCTGCGTTTCCAGTAGGTATAGAGGCTGCGGCGGTGCAAGTCTTCGCCGGTGCCCTGTTGATAGGTGGCTTTGGGGTTGTCTTTCTGAGCCACCACCTGCTCGTAAAGGCCCGGGGGATGATAGGGTTTGACCGCCGGACCCCCCATCTTGCCGACCAGCAGACCGCTCGACGCGAGTGCCTGATCCCGAATCACCTCGGCCGGCAGACGGTGTCGGGGGGCTCTCGCGAGCCAGACATTGCCGGGATCCAATTCCCTCACCGCCGGGTCCGCGGCGTGGCGGGAAGATTGCCGGTAGGTCTCGCTCATCACCATGAGTTTGATCAGGCGTTTCACGTCCCAACCGGTCTCCTGGAACGTGACGGCCAGCCAATCGAGCAGTTCCGGGTGGCTCGGCAGGTCGCCCTGGGAACCAAAGTCTTCGCTGCTGCGCACCAGTCCGGTGCCAAAGATTTGCTGCCAGAACCGATTGACGGTGACCCTGGCGGTGAGGGGGTTCTCGCGGCTCACCAGCCAGCGTGCCAGGCCCAAGCGGTTCCCGGGCAAATCAGCGGCCAGTTTCGGCAAGGCCGCGGGCGTGGCCGGTGTCACCTGGGCGCCTGGCTTGTCGTAGGCCCCTCGCATCAAGACAAAAGTCGGCCGGGCCTCCCTCTGTTCTTCCATTACCAGGGTGGTGGGAATCTCTCCCTCGCGGGCGGCGATCTCCTTGCGCAAGGCGGCCTCCTCGTCCAGGAGCTGGCGGTAGTCCGGAAGCTGGGACAGTCGGTATTCCGACAGCAATTTTCGGTCCGGAGCGGAGCGGGCATCAGGGGGTGTCTTGGCGATGGCGAGGATCCGGGCGGGGGCCAGGCTGTCCCTGGGCGCGCTGCAGACGGACACCCGCCATTGGCTGGTGCCCCCCGCATTCTCCACCGCGAGCGTGAGCTGAGTCTCGGGACCGGTCAGCCCGGGGGCGACCTCGAAGAGTGCTTGTGCGGGATTGTCGGGCCTCAGGGAGAGAGGGGATCGGGTGCGCCGATCGTTGTCGAGCAGATTGACGTAGGCGGGATCGAGACTGCGCAGTTTGGCTTTGGCGACCTGCAGTTCGCTCCACTGAAAGCTGGCCGATGCGTCCGCCGTCGTGCACTCCAGACGGATTCCGGTGATTTCGGTCGCGGGCAGTCGAAGGGTGATCGTGATGTTGTTCTGCCGCGTTTCCTGGGGGCCGATGCGAACCGTGGTTCCGGTGATCACGGGCGGTTGATCGCCTCCGGTGGCCTGGGTCGGGGCAAGTTCCAGCCACTCGATCCGATCCTGAGCAAGGCTCTGGGCCCAGGGTTCCAGGTCCTGGGAGGCAAAGCCCTTTTTGCGCTCCTCAATCCCTTGCAGTTTCGCGGTCAGCGCGGTGATCTTCTGCTCCAACTCCGGCGAGGGCAGTTTGACAAAGGGCGGCGCGTTGGTGCGGATGGGATTGCCGTAGAGACCGACGCCGCGCTCCGGCACGTTGTGGAAGAAAGCCTTCATCGCGTAGAAATCGCGTTGCGTGAAGGGATCGTATTTGTGGTCGTGGCATCGGCAGCAGTTGAAGGTCTGGCCGAGCCAGACGGCAGCGGTGGTCTCCACCCGATCCGCCGTGTATTCCGCGAGAAATTCCTCCGCGATGATTCCCCCTTCCTCGTTCAGCATGTGATTGCGATGAAAGCCGGTGGCGATGCGCTGATCGAGGGTCGCTCCCGGCAGCAGATCGCCTGCAAGCTGTTCGATGGTGAACCGATCGAAGGGCATGTTGGCGTTGAAAGCTCGCACCACCCAGTCCCGCCACGGCCAGAGTTCTCGATCCCGGTCCACTTGATAGCCATTGGTATCCGCGTAGCGCGCCGCATCCAACCAAGCGACCGCCATGTGTTCGCCAAACGCGGCCTTGGCCAGAAAATGGTCCACCATCGCCTCGTAGGCATCCGGCGCCGCAAAGCGCGCTTGCTCCTCCAACGTCGGGGGAAGCCCGGTGAGATCGAGCGCCAGCCGACGCACCAGCGCAGCCGGTTCGGCCCGCGGCGACGGTGCCAAACCATGCTTCGGCCACTCGGCCCGGACGAAGTCGTCGATGCCCCGGCCGGAGCTCGGCGGAACCGGAGGCACAAAGGACCAGTGCGATTCATAGGCCGCTCCCTCTCGGATCCAACGGCGCAAAATCTCCTTTTGCGAGGCGGAAAGCACCTTGTGCGCCTTCGGCGGAGGCATGATTTCCTCGGGATCGGTGGCCTCGATGCGGTGCATGAACTCCGCACGGTCCCAGGTGCCTGGCTGATCGAGACGCAATCCGGCTTTGCGGTTGCCTGAGTCCGGTCCGTGGCAAGCGAAGCAGTTGTCGCTCAAAACGGGACGGACCTCGCGGTTGTAACTGACGGTGGCGGCGGACAGCGTCAGGGAGGGCAGGCAAGCGAGAAAGAACAATGCGGATTTCACGGGGTCTCGAGCAAAGGATTGAGGCAGCACACCGACATCCGAAACACGGTGTGCCAAGCCGTTCCTTTTCGTCGGAAAGCCGATGGGACCCATGAAAAATGGAGAAATCGGCGGGCTAGTGTAGCCCGTCCAGCAGAATGCGTTTTATGGGGCGCAGGATTTTCTGCAAATTCAAGGCGCGAGGAGGGAGTTGAGCTGGCTCAGTGACCGACGAGCAACGCAGAAGCTGCGGGAAAGCATGCGTCTCTAGAAAAAGAACCGCGTAGCGACTGATTTCCCTGCTTGAAACAAAAAAACCATAAAGTGCAGAATGTTGGGCGGGCTACACTAGACGACCACAGCGCCCAGCCGGAACTCAGTTGCTCAGCTTGAGCCAACTGGAGAGTCCCGTCTTTCTTCGGTCACCGCGCTGCGTTTTCAGTTCCGTCAGTTGCGATTGAAGCCGCCTTCTCTTCCCGGTCTCCGTCCACAGTTTGTCCCGCACCTGCTCCATCACCTGGCCGGAATGCCTCGTGTCTGCCAGGAGATGGTCGATGAGCCTGGACGCCTCGGGAGCCAGCGCAAGGGGACCGCGGATTTCCGCGAAGACTCGTCGCCAAGACGGATCGAAGACCTCAAACAACCACTCCCGGTCTTCGGGGGCCTGGAGATTTGTCCGGTGATGAATCACGAACCTTCCGCATCGCCGCCGACAGAAAACCGCCTTCAGGTTCCGGGCATTCTCCACCCCAAACAGCGTATCGCCGAAGTTTCGGGCATGGACTGGAAACGGGTGCGCCTGCAAGACTCGGGTTCTGTAAACATTGCTGGCTGAGCTTCCCATCCAACAGTCGTAGCGAAACGGAGGGTGACAGTGGAACAGGGCAAAGTAAGCGAGCTCATCCCCGGACAACACGATCTCGTCCCGTCCGGGGTTCGCCTCCAGAAGTTGCAGGATGGGCCAATTCGGATCCGGCAGGGGGCGCACATCCTCGTCGAAAAAGAGGGGCGGCGCCACCGCCACATCCGCCGCGTTGGCCTCCGCCGCCTGGACGAGATGCTCCAAATCGGCTTCACCAATCGCGTCGCCAGCCGTCGCAATGTGCACCCATTCCCGGGTTGCCTGACTGATTCCAAAGTTCCACGACGCATACAGGCCGCGGGGATGGGTCAGGAACCTCGTGTGAGGAAAATCAAGCGCATCGCGAAGCAGTTCCACGGTCCCATCCGTCGAGTGGCTGTCGACCAAGATCAACTCACCCACCTTTCCCAACACCGCTCGCAACTCTGGCAGCACCGGTTTCAGCAGCAACATCGAGTTCAATGTCGGCATGACCACGGATACTTGATTGAGAATCATCGGCTTGAAGTGGGTCAGTACAGGGCGATGCAACCTTCGACTTCAGGTCAGGGTGGTTGCCCTGACGAAGCGAGAAAATCTAACAAGACTACAATTCGTCCAGTTCCTTGCCGGGGTCAAGCGAGGAATGAGCGCTCCCAACAAGCGAAGCCTTCACACCTCACCGAACAGCGGTCCCCCCAATTTGGGGCCGTGGCCGGGCAGGATCTCAACCGACGGACAAGGGCTCAGGTCCGCGCGAGCGCCACGAGCTTCCGGACCGCGTCACTCACCACCGGTTCGACCGTCACCGACCCCGCCTCAACGGCGCTGGCCAAGTCGCTCCGCATGTCGTGTTCCCAGAATGACTCCAGGTGGCGCGCCGTGCACTCGACCGCATCCGCCCCGGGGTCCGCGGACCACTGGCGGGCAATCTGGTTGGCCATCCTCACCAGCGCGCTCAAACGGTGCTCGGGTTGATCGAGTTCGATGGTGGCCGCCGAATGGCCAGGTGAAACTTGGACCGCGGTCACCTTGTATTCAGGACAATTCGTCGCCCAGTCCGAGTGCTCCGTGGTCACCACATTCGCTCCGCTCACCGGGTAATGAAACGTGGTGTAAACCACTCCGGGCGACATCCGTTCACTGAGATGCGCACGGAGCACGGTCGACCCGATCCGACTGGCCACGGTCACCGTGTCCCCATCGTGGATGCCGCGTGTCTCGGCATCGCTCGGATGGATTTCCAGGAGATCCTCGCGGTGCCACTCCACGTTCTGGGTGCGCCGGGTCTGGGCCCCGACGTTGTATTGGCTCAGAATCCGACCTGTCGTCAGCAGAAGCGGGAAGCGGCGGGTCGATTTCTCCCTGGTGGGGACATACGGGGTGGCGGTGAATTTGCCCAGCCCGCGCACGAACTGGTTCAGGTGCATGATCGGGGTGCCCGTCGGTGCCTGTTCATTGCAAGGCCATTGGATGCTTCCCAAGGCATCCAGCTTGGCGAACGACATTCCCGCGAAGGTCGGGGTGAGCGTTGCGATCTCGTCCATGATGGCGCTGGAAGACGCATAGTGCATCGGGTGCCCCAGCGCAGTCGCCAGTTCGCAAACGACCTGCCACTCCTGTTTTCCGGTCTTCGAGCGCATCGCCGGACGCACCCGGTTGATGCGGCGCTCCGCGTTCGTGAAGGTCCCGTCCTTTTCGAGGAACGAAGTCCCGGGCAAAAACACATGGGCCAATTTCGCGGTCTCGTTCACGAAGAGATCCTGAACGATCACCAACTCCATCGAGCGGAGCGCGGCCTCTACGTGCAACGTGTTCGGGTCGGATTGTGCGATGTCTTCCCCCTGCACAAAGATCCCCTTGAAATGTCCGTCGATCGCTCCGTCAAGCATGTTGGGAATCCGAAGGCCGGGCTCTGGATCGATTTTGACGCCCCAGAACGACTCGAAGATCGCGCGCGTCGTGCCGTCGCTGACGTGGCGGTAGCCGGTCAGTTCATGCGGAAAGGACCCCATGTCACAGGCTCCCTGGACATTGTTCTGGCCCCGGAGCGGATTGACCCCGACCCCGTCTCTCCCGAGGTTTCCGGTGGCCATGGCCAGATTGGCCATTCCCATGACCATGGTCGATCCCTGGCTGTGTTCGGTGACGCCCAGCCCGTAATAGATCGCCGCGTTGCCGCCAGTTGCATAGAGACGGGCAGCGGCCCGTACGTCGGAGGCAGGCACTCCGGTGTGGGGTTCCGTGGCTTCCGGACTGTTTTCCGGGTTGGAAATGAAGGTCTTCCACTCCTGATACGCTGCGGGATCGCAACGCTCGGAGACAAATCGTTCGTTGACCAATCCCTCCTCCACGATCACGTGGGCAATGGAGTTAATGATGGCCACGTTGGTTCCTGGCCGAAGCTGGAGAAAATGCGAGGCCTGGATGTGAGGGCTGCGCACGAGGTCGATCTGGCGCGGGTCCACCACGATGAGCCGCGCCCCTTCGCGCAGACGTTTTTTCATCCGCGACGCGAACACCGGATGCGCGTCGGTCGGATTGGCGCCGATGACCAGAATCACGTCCGCGTATTCCACGGACTTGAAATCCTGGGTGCCGGCCGACGTCCCGAAAGCGTTTTTCAGGCCGAACCCCGTCGGGGAATGGCAGACCCGGGCACAGGTATCGACATTGTTGTTCCCGAACGCGGTGCGGATCATTTTCTGAACGACGTAAACCTCCTCGTTGGTGCAGCGGGAAGAGGTGATGCCGCCGATCGAGGAACGGCCGTGCCGGGCCTGAATGGCCTTGAGTCTTGTGGCAGCGAATTCGATGGCCTCCTCCCAGGAGACGATTCGCCAATCCTGATCGATGGATTCCCGCACCATCGGCTGGATCACGCGATCGGGGTGCGTGGCGTAGCCCCAGGCGAATCGGCCCTTCACGCAGGAGTGGCCTTCGTTGGCGCCCCCATTTTTGTAGGGCACCATCCGGACGACTTCCTCCCCCTGCATTTCGGCCTTGAACGAACAGCCGACACCGCAATAGGCACACGTTGTCAGCACGGTTTTGCGCGGCTGTCCATGCTCGATCACCGCGTTCTCCGTCAGGGTCGCCGTCGGACAGGCTTGCACGCAAGCGCCACAGGAGACGCATGGGGAATCGAAAAAGTTCCCGTTGGCGCCCGCAGCGACCCGCGATCCGAATCCGCGTCCCTCGATGGTCAGCGCGAACGTTCCCTGGACCTCCTCGCAGGCCCGCACGCAGCGCGAGCAAACGATGCACTTGGACGAATCAAACGTGAAGTAAGGGTTCGACGTGTCCTTGGGCAGGTCCAGGTGGTTCTCGCCCTGGTAACCGTAGCGGACCTCCCGCAAGCCGACCGCGCCCGCCATGTCCTGGAGTTCGCAGTCGCCATTGGCAGGACAACTCAGGCAGTCGAGCGGATGATCACTGATGTAGAGTTCCATCACGCCGCGCCGCAAGCGTTCGAGTTTCGGCGACTGCGTGGTCACGCTCATGCCCGGCGCGACGACGGTCGTGCACGAGGCCGGCGTTCCCTTGCGCCCATCGATTTCCACCAGACAAAGCCGACAGGACCCGAACGGCTCCAGCTTTTCCGTGGCGCACAGTTTCGGGATGTCCACGCCCGCCAGCGCGGCGGCCCGCATCACCGAGGTCCCTTCCGGAACCGCGATGGACACGCCGTCCACGGTCAGTTCCACCGTCCGCGGCACCTCGTGGCGAGAGTTCCGTTTCGGTTCCGGAGTGCCAAGGTCTTGTTCAACGAGAATCATGGTGCAGTTCCTTTCGTGATTTGGAAGTCTTCGGTGAAATGATGAAGCGCGCTGCGCACCGGGAGCGGGGTCAGACCTCCCATCGCGCACAATGAACCGTCCGCCATCACCTCGCAAAGGTCCTCGAGCAGTTCAATGTTCGCGTCCCGATTCACATTGCCGATGATCTTGTCCATCAGTTCGACGCCCCGCGTGCTGCCAATCCGACACGGAGTGCATTTGCCACAACTTTCGAGCGCGCAGAATTCCATCGCGAACCGGGCCTGTTCAGCCATGTTGACGGTGTCGTCAAATACCACGATGCCGCCGTGTCCGACAATCGCGTTGACCGCGGCAAACGACTCGTAATCGAAGGGCAGGTGAAATTGCTCCGGCGGGAGGTAAGCCCCCAGCGGACCGCCCACCTGGACCGCGCGCACCGGCCGATCATTGGCGGTTCCGCCGCCGAATTCGTTGACAACCTCCCCGAGAGTCGCTCCAAAGGCGACTTCCAGGATGCCGCCGCGGGCGATGTTTCCCGCGAGTTGCAGAACCTGGGTCCCTCGGCTCCGCCCGAAACCGAGGGCGGCATACGCGGAGGCCCCCTTGGCCAGGATCGCCGGAACCGTCGCCAAGCTCAGCACATTGTTGATCACGGTGGGCTGTCCAAACAATCCCACGTGCGCCGGAAGCGGGGGCTTGGCGCGAACCACGCCTCGCTTCCCTTCCAAGCTCTCCAGCAAAGCCGTCTCCTCCCCACAAACGTAGGAACCGGCCCCCACCCGAACGTGGATCCGGAAGTTCAGGCCAGAGCCGAGGATGTTCTCCCCGAGCCATCCCCGCCGGTGCGCCTCATCAATGGCGGCCTGCAGCGCCTCGATCGCGTCCGGGTATTCGCTGCGCACGTAAATGTAGCCTTCGTCGGCCCCCACGGCACGCGCCGCAATCGTCATCCCCTCCAGCAGCGTGAAGGGATCACCCTCCATCAGCATCCGGTCCGCGAAGGTGCCGCTGTCTCCCTCGTCCGCGTTGCACACGATGTATTTCTTTCGACCCCCGGCCTCGAGAACCGTCCGCCACTTGATCCCGGTGGGAAACGCCGCGCCTCCCCGGCCACGCAAGCCGCTGTCCGTCACTTCCTTGACGATCTCTGCCGGTCCCATGCCCAACGCGCGACGCAATCCCGTCATCCCGCCGTTGGCCTCGTAGTCTGCCGACGAACGCGGGTCCACGAGTCCCACCCTCGCAAAGGTGAACCGCTGCTGCCGTTTCATCCACGGCAGGGTGTGGGTCGGCCCCAACCGCAGCGGGTGTTCCCCGCCTCGCAGCAGTCCAGCACTCAACAATCCCGGAATGTCCGACGCTTGCACCGGTCCGTAGGCGATGCGTCCCGTCCCGGTCTGGACCTCGATCATTGGCTCAAGCCAGAGCATTCCCCAGGACCCGTTTCGCACCACTCGGACTCCCGGCTTGCTCGCCAGGGCGGCAGCGACATCGTCCGCGCCCGCAGCGCGCGACGCGGCATCACGGGGAACAAAGACAGTCACTCCGTCGCTGCACGAATCGATCTTCGGCGTGGGCACGCGGTGGTTTGTGGCCTCCGCGATGATGCTTTCGAACCCATCCGGCGTGACGCCACCATAGAGGTTTCCACCCACCGCCACGGCCGGGCCGAGCGCGCAGTGCCCCAAACAGAAGACCTCCTCCACCTGCACCGCCGCGCCGGGGGCGGATCGCTGCGCTCGGTCCCAGACGGCACGACCGCCCCGCGCTTGGCAGGCCTCAGCCCGGCAGACATGGACAACGGGACCCGCGGGAGCCTCCGTCCGGAAATCCTTGTAGTAAGTGATGACCCCGTGAATTTCCGAGACGGTTTGATTGAAGGCCTGTGCCAGAAGCGGGATGCAATCGCGATGCACATATCCCAGTTCGTGCTGAATCGCGTGCAACGCGGGCAAAAGTCCGCCGGGCATGGCAGAAAAGCGGCCGATGATCGCCTCGAGAGCGGAGGTGGAAACAGGGGACATGAACGGCGGGTTCGGTTTGGGCAAGTTACTTGGCGTGACGGTTGGGGTGCGGATCGGCGGCGGAGGGCCCAGCGCACCCCTCCACACCTCGAAGCGTGGCGGCATGTTGCAGGAAACAAGGATTCCCCATCATCACCGGGCAGATTGTCGCCAACAATCGGCCAGGGAACGACCAACCGAACGAAGCGCGACGGCGCAACAGGGGGGCCACGGGGAGGGGAACATCATCCTGCAGGTTCATGAAAGGGGTCGGGTGGTCGGTCCTCGGTGTCCTCTCCCTTGGGCGACTTCCCGGTCAGGGAACTTCGCCTCCGGACGCGGATCCCAGAGAATCAAAGAATCTACGCATCTCCGCATCCGCCCGCAACGATCCCTTTTGAAATGGTGATGGTTTGCGTGCCCCAAATCCTGCCCCCCAAACTCATCGAAATCGAAATCGAAATCGAAATCGAAGCAACCGTCACCCCGAGTCACCGGGTGCGAAGCGCTCGGAGCCGGCCACGTCAAACCCGGCCTCACGGGGCCTCATCCAGCGTCGCATACACCTCCAGACCCGGAACATCACGGAAGTGCGCGTCGGGCGAAATGATGACGGCCCGCACTCGGAGAGCCGCCACGGCGATGGCGAGATCGCTCATCGGCGGCCATTTTCCCCTGCGACCGAGTTCCCAGCCGAGGTGACTCACCTCGCGCCATAGCCGCGCGTCGGTGGGGATCTCGGGGACTATGTCGAAGAATTGCTCCATCTGGACGGAGCGATGCTCGATCTTGATCCCGCGCAGAACTTCGGCCCGAACCACGCCGCAGTTGTAGAGCCGACCCGTCCGCAGGAGCGGCGCGAGCACTTGCCGCGGATCCTGCCCGGCCCGCATCAGATCGATGTAGGCGGCCGAGTCGACCAGATAGTCGGCCTCCCTCATTTCCCGTTCTTGGCCTTGCGTGGCCGCCCCCGACGGGTGGCCTTTTCGGGAAGGTAGGAAACCGGCGATGCCCCGTTCCGGATGGCGATGACGTCATAGGCGGGATCGACGGCTTCGCGAGCCTCCTGCGGCGACCAAGGTTCTTCCATGACACGATGGATGGTGGCGAGCCGCAAGGCCTCGCTCAGCGCCCAATCGACGGCCTCCTTCATCGTGCCGATGCCGGTCAATTGCATGATCCGGTCGAGTTTGGTTTCGTCGATTTCTATCGTCGTTTTCATATGGCCGTAAATATGGGCATAATTCAGCCGATCACAACTCCTTTTCCTGTGGACGCAACGGTCCTGCGGCCACAGGTGGGCGTCAAAGGCTTGACGGGTGTCACCGACTTCCCCAACGATTCCGTGAGCGCTGGCCGCTCGGCTCTTCACGACCACAGATCAAAGACCCATTCGGCGGAGGGAATCGAACCCAAAATGTTGACACCTTGCGGAAATGAGACAACGGCGCTCTGGGGGAGGGGGGATGAAATCCTGTTTCCGATGCTCGACCAGGATGGAGAAATGCATCTCGCGCCCAGTTTCGTGGTTTGACATAGCGCTGCAGTCTCGTTGAGGATCACGCTGCTCACGTCATGGACTCCGCTTCCTCCTCCGCACCCGCGGCCCAAACCATCCGCATCTTCATTTCCTCCCCGGGCGACGTGGAACCGGAGCGGCTCAAGGCCGCCCAGGTCATCGACCAGCTCGGGAAGTTTTACGGGGACACCCTCGTCCTCCAGCCGGTCCTCTGGAAACAGATGCCGTTGGAAGTGAACCAAGGCTTCCAACCCGGGATCGACGCCGTGCTCTCCGCGGATCAGGGGATCGATATCGCCATCTTCATCCTCTGGTCCCGGCTCGGCACGCCGGTGACGATCGGGGATCGCACCTACGCCTCGGGCACGGAACGGGAATGGCACCTCATGCTGGAAGCCTTGGCGCAATCTGGCGGGGAGCGCCCGGACATCCTCTTCTACCGCCGCCGGGACGAGGAAGGCTTCACCACCGGTTTGGCCGGCGTCAAACCGGAACTCCTCCAGACCGCGATCGATCAAAACCGCGCCGCCGAAGCCTTCATGCAGGCCCATTTCTGGGACAAGGAGGGCAAGAACATCCGCGCGTATCACGGCTTTCAGCGGCCCATCGACTTCGCGACGATTCTCAAAGTCCATCTCCG
>QQNE01000040.1 GCA_003402735.1 Verrucomicrobiota bacterium | reverse complement strand
CTATACGTGATGGTGGCGTTTCTGCGTCGGAACGTCGGCTCCCTCGAGGCTGGGGTGAAGTATCTCGTCCTGGGGGCGCTTTCTACCGGGTTCATGGTCTACGGGATCACCTGGATTTTTGGAGCGACCGGATCGACCAGCCTTGAGGTGATCTCCGCGCGGCTGGCGTCCGGAGAAGTCAACTCCACCGCCGTGCTCTTCGGCTTGGTCCTGCTTCTGGTGGCCATCGGTTTTAAGGTCGGCGCCTTTCCGTTCAGCGTCTGGATTCCGGACGTTTACCAGGGGGCCCCAACTCCGGTCACTGCTTACCTCGCGACGGCCTCCAAGGCGGCGGGCTTCATCGTCCTGCTCCGCGTCCTCGAGCCGTTCTGGGGAGCCGGTGCTTCACTGGTGGATCTCAGCCACAAGGTCACCCAGATCGTGATGATTTTGGCCGGGGCCACGGTTCTTTTCGGAAGTCTGGCGGCGATTTCGCAGACCAATTTCAAGAGGTTGTTGGCTTATTCCGGGGTTTCCCAGGCCGGGTTCCTCCTGCTGGC
Organism: Verrucomicrobiota bacterium; assembly: GCA_003402735.1. GTDB lineage: Bacteria > Verrucomicrobiota > Verrucomicrobiia > Verrucomicrobiales > DEV007 > V1-115. The sequence continues at coordinate 35,123 of QQNE01000040.1, read as the reverse complement.
GGTGGCTTGTGCCCCGCTCGTTCCGCATGCGCCGGGGTCGGTGGGGCCCGAAAACGTGGTCGCTTACGGCTTGGCCAGCTATCTGTTGATGGCCACCCTCAGTTTCGCCGCCGTCACCCTCGTCCGGGTGCAGACTGGCGGGGAGGAGGTCTCCTCTTTCCAGGGCCTGCACCAGCGCTCTCCGTTCCTCGCCTTCGTGGTGTTGGTATCGATGGCCAGTTTGGCTGGAGTTCCGCTGACCGCAGGATTTGTCTCAAAGGCTTTCGTCTTCTGGTTCGCCGTCCAAGCCCATGCTTGGTTCCTCCTCGCGGTGGCGGTCGTTTCGGGTGCGGCGGGGTTTTATTACTATTTCAAGGTGATTCGCGCGGCTTACATGCAGCCTCCGGCCGAGGCGGGTGCGGCTAAGATTGTGGTTGGCCCGGCGATGCGAGTGCTGCTCATCGGGCTCGTGGTCGCGGTTTTCTATTTTGGCGTCGCTCCGCAGCCGCTTTTCAACTTGGCGCCCAAGGCGAAGGTGGCCTCCGTCCAGGAGCCTTGACCGGCCCGGGGCGGTGCGGGCACCTTGCCGGTTGAAAGTGGCGGGTTGAGGAGCGAACGGTTCTCCGATTCGATGCCGCAGGTCGCTTTGTTCCATTTTCTGGGAGGGAGAATCCTCGAACTCTTCCGCCGGCTGTTTTATTTGGCCACGATGCTGTGTGTTGCGCTTTCGATGGCGGTTCGGCCGGGGACATGGGTGCCCCCCGTGCGGGATCGCTTGGCCAAACAGATTCTCTTCGCCGGCGTGGAAGCGATTCCTTTCACCGGCGTGGTGGCCGCGCTGATGGGGGCTTCGGTCTATTTGCAGTGTTTGCTTTGGCTGGAATACACGGGCCAGGTGGATCTCTCGGCAAAGATGGTTGCGACGCTGTTGGTGCAGCTTGCGGCTCCGTTCCTTTCCACCTTCATCGTCATCGGGGCGAGCGCTTCCGCGATCACGACGGAGATGGCCACCATGAAGACGTCGGGTGAAGTGGCGTTGTTGGAGTCGCTCGGAATTGACATCTTTCATTACCTGGTGGTGCCGAGGATGATCGGCCTGGCGATTTGTGTGTTTGGGTTGAGCCTGGTGTGTGTGGTGGTGGCCATGATCTCTGCTGCCCTGGGCTTCGTCCTGGTGAGCGGCAGCACGGTGGACGCGGGACCGTTTTTCCGGTCGCTCCTGGGATCCCTCTCTGCCGTGGATTTGCTTTCCATTTCGGTGCAGACGATTTTGCCCGGGTTGGTGATGGGAGCGATCTGTTGCTATGAAGGGTTGCGGGTCCGCGGTGCTTCCACGGAGGTGCCCCAAGCCGTGAGCCGGGCGATCCTGCGCTCGATCAGTGTCGCCGTTGGGATCACGGCTTTGGTGATGGCGATCACCTATATCCGATGAAAGACGCAACGGACATTGTGTTTGCTTGTGAAGGACTGGCCACCTGTCCGGAGCCGGAGGCGGGGAGTTTTGATCTGGCGATGCGAGCTGGGGAATGCGTGGTCTTTGCGGGAGTGGAGGCGGACAGTCTGCATCATCTCGGGGATTTGTTTTTGGGGTTGATTGCTCCCGCGCGGGGGCGGGTGACGGTTTTGGGTCAGGATTGGCAGACGATGGATCCGCGGGAGGCGGAGCATTTGCGGCGCCAGACCGGGCGTGTCCTGGCGGCTCCGGGACGGGCGGCGTGGCTGCAAAATTTGGATGTGGAGGAGAATGTGTATCTGGCGCGTCAATTTGAGCTGTCGGAGAGCCCGGAGGGGTTGCGACAGCGCGCCCGGGCCTTGTGCGGGGCCTTCGGGCTGGAGGAGTTGCCCTCCACCCGCCCGGCGGACACTCCGTCGAATGTTCTGATGCGGGCGCAATGGGTTCGGGCCTTTTTGCCTGAACCGTTGCGGTTGCTGGTTTTGGAGGCCCCGGATGGGGGTGGGCGGAGCAGCGCGTCGGGGAAGTTGCGGGAGCAGGTTCGGGTGGCGAGGGCATCCGGCACCGTGGTGATTTGGATTGATCTTGGTGCCGCCACTGGTCTTGACGAAACCTTGAGGTATGATGGGGTGCCGGCAGCGGTGAGCCGCCGTTTCTGAACTACCCAGGCCCATTCAACCTCTTGCCATCCGATGCCCGCCAAACCATTTAAATTTCGCCATGTCAACGAGATCGCCGGGGCGTTTGCGTTGACCGTGGCGATCTTGCTGGTCGGCTTGGTTTTCCTGAGCGGCCAGTTGCAGGGGTGGTTTGAGGGCAAGAGATCGTATGACGTGGTGCTTCCGGAAACCGGAACCCTCGGCATTCGGCCGGGAGCGGAAGTGCGCATTTTGGGGGCCCGAGCCGGGTCGGTGCGTTCCGTGGAGCTTCGGGACAAGCGGACCGGGCGTGCGCCGGTGAAGCGCAATATGGATCCGACGCAGCTGCAACTGGTGGCGGTGTTGGAATTGCGGGGGGATTACACCGTGTTTGTGGGCGAGGAATCCAAGGCCTTTCTCAAGATGGGACTCGGCGGGCTGGGCGCCGCCTACTTCGAGGTCAGCCGTGGCAACACCCCGGTGCCTGACCTGACCACTTTGCCGTTGGCGGATCCGGCCAGTTCGGGGCAGAAGGACATGACGGAGATGGTCGCGGAACTCAATGAGGCGTTGGTGCCAGCCATCAACCAATTGCAGGCGAGCTCGCGCGACATCGAGTTGTTGGCGGAGACCTTGAATGATCCGAAGAAAGATTTTCAGATCGCCATCGGGGGAATCCGGGAACTCCTGGACGAGGTCAAAAAGGGAGAGAGCGCAGCCGGGGTTCTGCTCCGGGATGAAGAGACCGGCAAGCAGCTCCGCGATTCCCTGGCGAGGTTCAACGAGGCCGCCACCTCCTTTGCTTCGGTGATGGTCCAAATTGAAAACGGGGAGGGAGCCGCCGGGGTTCTCCTGAAGGACCAGGAAGCGCAGCAGCAGATCAAGCAGACGCTCGAGAACGTGTCTCGGGCCTCGAAGTCGGCGAATGAAGCGGCCATGGCGCTGACCAAAGCGGCCGGAACGCTCCCGGCCACGGTGAATGAGGCGGACCAGGCCATCGAAAGCTACGGCGACGTGGCTTCCACCCTGCAGGAGACGGCTCGCGAATACGAAATCGCTGCCGAGGCCTTGCAGCGGCACTGGCTTTTGCGGCGTTTCGTGCGGCGCGATGAGAACCCCGTTGCCGTGGCTCGGGGACAGAGTCCGCCCCGGCAAGAACCTCAACCTGCTCCGGCTCCCGCCGAGAAATCCCGGAACGGGTTTCTCGGTCTTTTTGGGGGCAAAGAGAAGGCGGACGATGGCAAGGGCACAGCCTCCGCTGCCAAACGCAAGCCGGGCGCGGCGGTGGGGCAGAAAAAGTGACGGGCCCGGGGTTGAAGGTTCAGCCGCTCATCTCGACCATGGCCGGTTCGAGATCGAGGAAAAAGCGCCAACTGGGGTAGGCGCGCCGCCGCGAACTCCGTTCCGCGAGGCACATGAAGGGGCGCCAGACTGGAGCCTTCGGTTCTCTCATCGGGAACATGTTGGCCTCGGTCGGAAGCTTGTTGGCCTTGCGGGTGTTGCAGCGAACGCAGCTGGTCACGATGTTCTCCCAGGAACTCTTGCCGCCCTTGTCCCGGGGGATGACGTGATCGAGATTCAGTTCCCGGGCATCGAACCGTTTCTGGCAGTATTGGCAGACGTGGTTGTCCCGCTCGAAAACATTTTGCCGGGTGAACTTGATTTCTTTTTTCGGCAATCGGTCAAACAGCGAGAGAACAATGATCTGGGGAACGCCGAAGGTAGCGTTGACCGTGCGCACCGCCTCCAAAGAGGGATCGTTGCGGCTCGACCTGATCCATGATTGCAAATCGTGGGTTGAGAAGTTCGACTCCCCATCGAGATGGACGACCAGGGCGTGTCCCAGGCAAACGAGTGAGAAAGCTCGCCGGGCAGTGCAGATGTGCACAGGTTGCCAATGCCGGTTCAGCACGAGCACAGGATTGTTCAATGACACGATCATGGCTACGGGATGCTGCAATGCTGGATTACTGTATTTTCATCCGGCCATCCGGCAAGGTCTTTCGGGAGAGGCGCGAGGGTTGAGCATTGCAAAAACGCAAAAAAATGCAGCAGACGGACGGTGAAAAAACTGTTAAACTCTCAGGCGGCCTGCGAATATGTGGTGAACAACTTTGCGAAACGCAGGAGATCGGTCGAACGATTCGAAAAACTCTCGCGCACCGGGAATGAAATTTTGGCATTTTAGTCTTTGCGCCGTTCTGGTCACGTTCGGGGTGACCTGGAGCGGTGTGCCAGCGGCTTCGGCTCAGTCCGCGCCTACCCAAGCTGCGGCCGGCGATCCGTCGGACGTCTGGCTCCGGGGCTTCATGTTGTTCCAGCAGGCTGAGGAAGCAGAGAAGGAAAAGCAGGATCTGCAGGCCCTCAGCAAATACCGGGAATCGCAGCGGCTTTTCGATTTCATTGCCCGGACCCACCCGAGCTGGCGTCCCCAGATGGTCAATCATCGGCGGCGGGCCATTCTGGATGCGATCGAAGGGGTGCAGAACCGATTGCAGTCCACGGATGCCGCGGCCTTGCAGGCTTGGGAGAGCCAGAACGGAGGCAATGGCCAGCCGCAGGCGGCACCGCCCGGCACGGTGGCCCCCGTCATTGCCATGCAGCCCCGGGAGGCGGTTCCCCTGGAAGTCCCGTCTTCGGCGGGGATTGCGGAGTCGCCAACAGGACCGGCGCCGCGTCCGTTGCCGCTCCCTGCGGTTCCGTTGACGGGCGGGGTGGCCCCAGTGGCGCAGGGTGCCATCCGGGATCTTTCGACCGAGTTCCAGGATCAACAGGCGCGGATTGACCAGCTCACCGGAGCGAATCAGCGCCTGGAGCAGACGTTGCGGCAGCACAAGGATCAAGCCAGCGGTTTGCAGACTCAGTTGACGCAGGCTCGGGAGGCTGAGCAACGGTTGCAGGCTCAGTTGGCCCGCACCATGCAGGAGTTGCAGCAGGCCAAGACCACCGGGGGGGATCAGGTGGCCAAGTTGGAGTCCCAACTGGACGTGGCTGTGGAGGAGCTCAAAAGGGCGAACGCAGACAGCGCTGGCATTCTCAAGGCCCTGGACGAGGCCCGGAAACAGATCGCGGAATTGACGGCCCAAAAAGATGAATTGTTGCGGGACCGCCAGGGAACGATGGAAGAGGTCGCCAAGGTGATGGCGGAGGCCAATCAGGCGGCCACGGACCGGGACAGCGCACGGGCGGATCGCGACAAAGCGAAGGCGGAGCGTGACGAGGCGCGGAAGGCGCTCGAGGTCGCCCAGGCGGAATTGGCCAAATTGCAGCAGATGAATTCGGTTTCGCCCGACGGGGCCCAAGCCTTGGAGAGGGCGCGTGGGGAAGTGGCGGTGTGGCAGGCCAAGGTGGTGCAATTGGAGCAGGAGGCGATGCGAGGTGTCGGCGAACTGAAGCAGCGGGATGAATTGATCAAGAACTTGCGGGAGGAACTGGCGGGCCGCGGGGCCATGTCGGAGCAAAACGCCAAATTGCTCGCCGAATTGGAGAAATCCCAGGCATCGATCCAGCAGCTCAACGAGCAGGTGGAACGCTTGGAGGTCGATCGGTCGCGACTGGAGCGCGAGAACCAGGTTTTGAGCAAGGAACGGGATTCGTTGGTGGCCCAACGCGATCAGTTGCAGAAGGATCTGGATGAGATGGCGATTCTCCTGAACGCCTCTGATCGGGTGAGTGGGGACATCAAAGACATCCTCGCGGCGAATCAGAAGTGGCGCCATTCCCTGGACGAAGCCCGCGCGGAGATCTCGAAACTCACCGAGCGCGAAGGCGGCTATCTCAACGAGATTGCCTCGCTCAAGGGGCAGCTGACCTCGATCCAGAGAGAGCGGCAGTCGCTCCAGGAGTCGAACGCCCGTTATCAAAAGACGGTGGACGAGCTCAACGGACGGCTGAAGGAGATGCTGACCCAGCTCGATGCCCGAACGGAACAGGTGACCTCGCTGACGAAGGAGCGGGACGGGTTGAAGAGTTTGCTCGACCAGAAGGACGGTCTTTTGGCGCGGATCACGGGGCAGTTGCAGGAATCCAAAGCCGAGGCTAGCGCTCTGGCCAATTCCAAGGAAGAGAACGACCTGTTGCGGAGCCTCATCCGCAAGCAGTTGGTGCGTCAGGCGCGTCTTCTGGAGGCTCGCGACCTGGTCCTGGCGGAGCTTCGCAATGTGGATGTCCATTCCACCCAGTTGCTGGCCAGTCTGGATGAAATGTCCAAACCGGTGATCCAGCTCTCGGACAACGAGAAAGCCATGTTCAAAGAACCCGAAGACCTCAAGCTGATCGCCATGACGGAGACCGGTCCCGAGGTCCCTTTCTCCACCTTGCCCGTCGTTCCGGCCACATCGGGGACCAAGGTTTTTGCCAGCCCGGGCGTTTCCGCCAAAGCTGCTCCCGCTCCGGCCCCAGCCGAGCTTGTGAAAAAGGTTCCCGCCCTGGCTCCGTATGCGGACGTGGTCATCCTGGCCAGGCCTCAGGTCGATCTGGCCGGTTTGGGAAGTGAGGCCAACGGGCAGTTCCGCCGGGGGGATTTCGTCGCGGCGGCCCGCGGGTATGAGGAGATCTTGCGCTGGGACCGGACCAACGAGATGGCGCTTTGCAATCTTGCGGTGATCGCCCTTCGTCTCGGGAAACTTGATGAGGCGGAAGGCTATCTCAAAAGGGCCCGGGCCAAGAACCCTTCGTATGCCCCGGCGCACTTTCATCAGGGGGTGCTTTCTTACCGGAAGGCAAAGTATGACGAGGCGCTGGAGTCCTTTGGTCAAACCGTGCAACTGGACGCCCGGAACGCCGATGCCCACAACTACCTCGGCCTGATCGCGAGCCGCAAGGGCTGGACGACGCGGGCTGAATCCGAGTTCAAGCGGGCCCTTTCGATCAATGCCAATCATGCGGAGGCCTGCTTCAACTTGGCTGTGCTCTATTCCACGTCCAAACCTCCCTCCCGGGATCAGGCCCGGGACTATTATCGGCGGGCCTGCAAGAACGGTGCGGAGCGCGACCCTGCCATCGAGCGGTTCATCAATGATTGACGGCGCAAATCCGCGTCGGCCATCGACAGTTTCCGGTTGCTCAATCGGGCTCCTCCCCCTACGGTGACGCACCGTTCCGCCGGGTTTCATCCGCCTGGGGGTCGGTTCAGCCATGCTCGGTCACCTTCGCAAAGTCCAGAAATCGGTCCTGATCGTCCTGACGGCGGTCATCTGCATCGCGTTTGCTTACCTTTACAACCGCTACGATACGGGTGCGGAACAGGGCCCTTCCAGTGTGGCGTTTACGCTCGAGGGGCGGCCCTACCACGGGAGCGAAGCCTATCGTTTGGCCAATCTGTTTCACGTCGCTCTCCGGGATCTCGGGATCTCCCCTCCGTTCAGCGTGCAACCGATGGGTCGATTTGCGCTCGATATCCTCGGGGATCAGAGTGGCATGGCGATGTTCAATCCCAACATCGATCGCACCGATTTTGTCATCAACTTGCTGGAGTTTCGCGGCGCGGCCAAACGCCTGGGGGTAGCGGCCACGGAGGAGCAGATCCAGAAGGCGATTGAATCGATCTCCCTGTTTCACGACGATGCCGGCAAGTTCGATCCGGTCCGTTACCGGAATTACTTGAGAAACGGACTGAGCCGGTTTGCTCTTTACGAGTTCGATCTTCGCGAACTGATTGCTGATTTCGTGAATTACGAGACGATCAAGACGCTCACGGGGGCTGGGTTGGGCGTTTCCCAGTGGGAGGTGGATCGGGCCTACAAGGCGCGTTACGAGACGTTCACTGCCTATGAGATCTTCCTGAAGGCCGAGGCTTTCGCCAAGGATTTGAAGGTGACAGACGACCAGATCCGCAAGTATTACGACGAGAACAAGGCCAGTTTTCAGTCTGAGCCGCGGCGCGCCATTCGGTATTTGAAGTTTTCCATTCCGCCGAAGGGCGAGAAGGAAGCGGAGGACCAGTGGCAGGCCCGGCGCAATGTCGAAGCCAACCGCTTCAGGCAGGCGTTCAAGACGGTTCGGGGCGCCATTGAGGAAAACGGAAAGTCGCTCGCGGAGGCCATTGCGTTGCTGCAGTCGACCGATGGTTTCAAGGCGTTGAAGCCGGCCGAGACCGCCCCTTTCCCGGCGTCCGCTCCGCCGTCTGATTTGGAGGGCGGTTCACAGTTTGCCGACCGCATTTTCAACCTGGATGAGAAGGATCGGAATGCTTTCGATACCGTGGCCACGGATACGGCGATTTATCTGTATTGGTTGAAGGAGGCGCCAGTGCCGGCCGCGCAGCTCTCCCTGGAAGAGGCGAAGGCGGAGGTGCGCAAGCGATTGGAGGCCCAGGACAAGGATGCCAAATTGACCGCGGCTGCGGATAAGGTGCGCAAGCAACTCTCGGAACTGTTGGGCAAGGGCAAGACGATCACCGAGGCCGCGAAGTCGGCTGGAGTGGAGGCCAAGGCCGTGAAGCCGTTTGACCGCGATGCGAACCCGGAGGGAACTGGCAACGCATCTGCCGTGAAGGCCCAGGCTCTTGAACTTGTGCCCGGCCAGCTCAGTGAGCCCAGCATGCAACCCGACGGTGCGCTCCTCGTTTATCTCGCGGCGCGGGATGTTCCCAAAAGGGATTCCGAGCCCGAGGATCGCAAACGGCTCTCCGAAGAAATGAGCGGGGCCGCCGCTTCCTCGGGTTTTGAGGCTTGGTTTGCCGCGCGGCGCGCCGGGACCCAGTTGAATCGGCCGATGGTGAAGGATCGGGACGGCAATTCGGTGCCCCTGAGCATCGAAGCCTTTGCGCCGCGGCGCTGAACGGCGCGCCCGTTGGTGGAAGTTTTCGCCGTGGACTCGGAGCGGGACGATTTGTTTGACGATGCCAACGGCGATCTGGCCGTGGGGGATCTGGATCAGGCGATTGGCAAGTATCGTCGCTGCATTGAGCTCGACCCTGAGTTCTTCGATGGCTGGCATGCGTTGGGGATGGCGCTGTTGAAGGCGGGGCAGATTCGTCCGGCGATTGGGGCGGCGCTCCAGGCCACCACCATCAATCCCAATGATCAGCTCGTTTGGACCGCGCTTTCCCAGATGTATGTGGCGGATGGAAAAATTGCGGAAGCAGAGGAGGCCAAGCGCAATGCCGCCGTTCTTGGTCTTGGGGGCAAGATTGGTTGAGAGTTGTGGATTGATGGTGGAATGGTAGGGGCGTTTCCGCATCCTTCTCCTTTCGCAATCGTTCACCCGAATCCGCATTGATCCGCATGGCCGCCAAGCGCCGCATCCTCGTCACCTCCGCCCTTCCTTACGCCAACGGCCACATCCACATCGGTCACTTGGTGGAGTATTTGCAGACCGATATCTGGGTGCGGTTCCAGAAGTTGATGGGGAATCACTGCGTCTACATCTGCGCGGACGACACACATGGCACGGCCATCAGTCTTCGGGCCCAGGCAGAGGGCCGGTCCGAAGGGGAAGTGATCGACGAAATGAGTGAGGCGCATCAGCGTGATTTCGCCGCTTTCGGAATTGCGTTCGATCATTACGGCAGCACCAACAGCGAGTCGACTCGGCGGTATTGCCATGAGATTTGGAAAGCCTTGCGCGGGGCCGGGTTGGTGGCCGAGCACGAAGTGGAACAGCTCTATGACACCGCCAAGGGGTTGTTCCTGTCAGACCGCCAGGTGCGCGGCACTTGCCCGCGTTGCGCCAGCAAGAATCAGCCCGGGGACAATTGCGGCCATTGCGGGGCCACCTACTCTCCGGCCGATTTGTCGGACCCGATCAGCGTGATTTCCGGCACGAGCCCGGAAGTGCGTCGTGCCACCCATCTCTTCGTGACATTGGACAAGGAGCGCGCCTTTCTCGAGGATTGGACCCAATCTGGGCCACTTCCCTCCGAGAGCGCGAATTATCTGAAGAACTACTTCTTCAATGAGAAGGACGAGACGGGGGAACTCCGGCCCAAAGCGCTGCATGATTGGGATGTCTCGCGTCCGGCCCCCTATTTTGGATTTGAGATTCCCGACAGTCCGGGAAATTTTTGGTATGTCTGGTTCGATGCGCCGATCGGTTACATCGGATCCACCGCCGACTGGTGCGCCAAGACCGGGGAGGAGGTCGATGACTGGTGGCGCAGTGAGAAGACGGAGATCCATCATTTCATCGGCAAAGACATCCAGTATTTCCACACGCTGTTCTGGCCGGCGATGCTCAGGGTGGGCGGATTCCGCCTGCCGACCCAGGTGCACATCCACGGGTTCCTGACGGTGGATGGGGAAAAGATGTCCAAGTCCCGCGGCACCTTTGTGAAGGCGTCGACCTATCTGGAATACCTGGATCCCGCTTATCTTCGGTATTATTACGCGACGAAGCTGACCAGCAAGGTCGAGGATCTGGATCTGGGACTCGACGAGTTTGTGGCCAAGGTGAATGGGGATCTGGTGGGCAAGGTCGTGAACCTGGCCTCGCGCAGCGCCAAATTTGTCTCGGGCATCGGGTTGTCCGCCACGTATCCGGATGACGGCGGTCTCTTCGCGGATTTTGCCGATGCCGGGACCCAGATTGCCAAGGATTACGCAACTGGGGATTCCAGCCGGGCGATGAGACGGATCATGGAGTTGGCGGACCGGGCCAATCCTTACGTGGAACAGGCGGCGCCCTGGGAGTTGCGCAAGGATCCGTCCAAGGCCAGCCAGCTTCAGGACGTATGCACCGTGGCTCTGAACCTGTTTCGGCAGCTCTGCATTTACCTGGCGCCAGTCCTACCCAGGCTTGCGGTGCAATGCGAAGAACTCCTCGGCGACCCGATCCTCAATTGGAAACAGTCCAAGAAGCATCTTCTGGGAACGCCGGTCGCCCAATTCAAACACATGATGCAACGAGTCGAACGAGCCAGGATCGAAGCCATGATCGAAGCGAGTCGGGAAGGGGGCGCTCCGGAAACCGCTTCGGCCCCCGCACCCGCCGCCCCTCAAGACAGCGCGGTCTGGATCGAGAAGGAGCCGATCGGCACCGAGATTGGGATTGAGGATTTCGGCAAGATCGATCTCCGGGTCGCCCGCGTGCTCGAGGCGCGGGAAGTTCCCGGTGCGGACAAACTCTTGCAGCTCACCGTGAGTCTCGGGGGCACCGGAACCCGCAACATTTTCGCCGGAATCAAGGCGGCTTACCCGCCTGAGTCCCTGGTGGGGAAGCTCGTCGTCATCGTCGCCAACCTGGCCCCGCGGAAGATGAAGTTTGGCGTGAGCGAGGGCATGATCGTGGCGGCGGGTCCGGGCGGAAAGGAAGTCTTCGTCCTCTCGCCGGACAGCGGGGCGGAGCCCGGGCAACGCATCCATTGAGCGGACCGGCGATCGGGAAGCCGGTCGGTGCAATTGATTGTGATTCCCAAGTTGCGCCCAAGCCGGTTCCGTCTGATGACTTTCGGACTGTCCCGGTGGCCCGCGACCTCATTTCTTCCCTGGCATGGATCTGCAAACCGCTTTCAAAAACGTTCCCTCCATCGAGCGATGGGGAAATCTCGGCGTTGGAATCACCTCGATTGAGTATGATTCGCGTCGGGTGGGTCCGGGAGCCTTGTTTTTCGCGTTGCCCGGCGCGAAGGTCGATGGTCGGAGTTTCATCGCCCGGGCCATTGAAGCGGGGGCGTTGGGGATCGTGGCCCAGCATGCTCCGGAAACTGTGCGGACCGAGATCAGTTGGGTCCGGGTGGCCAATGCGCGTGAGACGATGGGGCGGGTTGCGGCCAATTTTTATGGACAACCTTCTCGCGATCTGAAGGTGGCGGGAGTGACGGGAACGAACGGGAAGACCACCACGGCGTTCCTCATCCAGCACCTCAACCGAGCGGCGTTGCGCGAGTGCGGGTTGATCGGGACGGTGCGTCACGAGACGGGGGGGCGGGTCATTGATGCCGCCAACACCACACCCGAATCAGCCGACATCCAGTCGATGCTGGCGGAGATGCGGGCCCATGGTTGCCGATCGGCCGTGATGGAGGTGTCGTCCATCGGGCTGGATCAGCATCGGGTGAACGGGGTGGAATTCGATGTCGGGATCTTCACGAACCTGACCCAGGATCACCTCGATTATCACGGGACGATGGAGAACTACTTCCTGGCCAAACGTCGGCTCCTGCTTCACCTCGGGGAGCAGCCGTCCGGAACGGGAAAAAAGCCGATCATGGTGATCAACGGGGACGATTCCTATGGGCGACGCCTGTTGCATGAAGAGGTTGAGGGGGTGAAACTGGTCTCTTTCGGTTTCGGGGTGCGCAACGACTACCGTGCGTCGAACTTTCATCCGGCGTTTGAGGGGACCACCTTTCAACTGGATACCGGAGGTCGTCAGTTCCTGGTCCGGCTTCCGCTGATCGGACGGTTCAATGTGGCCAACGCCTTGGGGGCGCTCGCTGCGGTGCAGGGGATGGGGCTCAATTTGCGGGAGGCGATCGCCAATCTGGCGGAAGCTCCCCAGGTGCCGGGCCGGATGGAGGATGTGGGGGAAAAGATGCCGTTCCGGGTGTTTGTCGACTACGCGCACACCCCGGACGCGCTCGAGAAAGCCTGTGCCACCCTGCGGGAGTTGAGGCCGGAGCGCCTCATCACCGTGTTTGGTTGCGGTGGGGATCGGGACCGCAACAAACGACCGCTCATGGCGGAGACGGCATCTCGTTCCAGCGATCTGGTGGTTCTCACTTCAGACAATCCCCGCACGGAAGATCCGGAGCAGATTCTGGACGATGCGGCCAAGGGGTTGCGAGGGGCCAGCTCGGAGCGGATCGTGGACCGGCGCGAGGCGATCCGCCGTGCGATTGGATTGGCTCGACCGCGGGACATTGTGTTGATCGCGGGCAAGGGGCACGAGACTTATCAGCAAATTGGGGATACGAAGTTCGATTTCGACGACCGACAGGAAGCTCGATTTGCCATTCGTGATCTCCGCTACGAAATCTGAAACCGCCTTCATGAAACCGCTGACCTGGAGCCAGATCGCCCAATGGTCCGGAGGATTGCTCCTCCAGGGGACGCCCGCAGAGACCGTCTCCGCATTTTCGACCGATACCCGTGCGCTCAGCGGGGGGGAACTGTTCATCGCCCTGAAAGGAGAGAAATTCGACGCCCACGAGTTTCTGGAGAGGGCGGTGCAGGCTCCGGTGCCGTTGGCTGGCCTGATGCTCCATGACCTGCCGCTGGAGACGGAAGGATTTGCTGGGGCCATTGTGAAGGTGAAAGACACCCTGGACGGTCTGCAGAACCTGGCCCGGCATTTCCGTCGGGAGCTGGGGATTCCGGTGGTGGGGATCACCGGCAGCAGCGGGAAAACCTCGACCAAAGATTTGGTTCGCGCGGTTTTGTCGCAGCGTTGGCAGGTTTCGGCGACGAAGGGGAACTTGAACAACCACATCGGCGTTCCCCTGACCCTGCTCTCCATGGATGCGACCACCGAGGTCGGGGTTGTGGAGATGGGCATGAATCACGCGGGCGAGATCGAGGTGCTCGCGGAACTCGCCGCGCCGGACGGGGCCATCATCACGAACATCGGCGTGGCCCACATCGAGAACCTGGGGAGCCGGGAGGCGATTGCCCTCGAGAAAGGGATGCTGGCGGAAGCGATCGAGCCGGGTGGTTGGGTGGTCCTGCCCGCACAAGACGATTTCACGGAGTCGATTCGTGGGCGGTGTCGGGCGGAGGTCCTCACCGGTGGGGTGGGCGTCGGGGATGTCCAGGCGCGCAATTTGGAGATCGGCTGGGACGGAGTGAGGTTCGAGCTGGCGTTCGGGGGAGAGAGTGTGGCGGCGTTTCTTCCGGTGCCGGCGGAGCACATGGTGCGCAACGCGACCTTGGCGGCGGCGGCGGGCTTGCGGATGGGTCTTTCCCTGACCGAGGTCGCGGCCGGGCTGAGCGGGATGGAACTGACTGGCGGTCGACTGCAACGGAAGACGGTGGCCGGAATTTCGTTCCTGGATGACAGCTACAACGCCAACCCGGAATCGGTCAAAGCGGCCTTGCGGACGTTGCGGCAATTGCCGGTCGAGGGGCGTCGGATCGCGGTGCTGGGACGGATGGCGGAATTGGGCGAGCACAAAGTGGAACAGCACCTGCTGGTGGGACGGGCCGTGGCGGAGAATGCCATTGACATCCTGGTGGGAATCGGTGAAGAGGGGGCGTTGCTGGCGGACGGTGCGGCCGGCGCGGTCGAGTCTCGTGTGTTTGAGAATCATGCACAGGTGGCGGCCTTCCTTCGGGAGCGATCCGGCGCGGGAGATCTCGTGCTGCTCAAAGGGAGCCGTTCCGCCCGAATGGAGACCGTCCTGACCCATCTCAACGAAGGCATCTGATGCTCTACTATCTTTCGCAATTCAGCGACTATTTTGGTCCGCTCCGGGTTCTGGAAAACGTGACGCCCCGGGCTGGTGGGGCCTGTCTGACGGCGTTCCTGATCAGCATGATGTTCGGCAACCGCATCATTCTGAAGCTGGTTTCGTTGAAGCTCGGGCAACCGATCCGCACCGCGGAGGAAGTGCACAAGCTCTACGAATTGCATGAGGGGAAAAAGGGGACGCCGACGATGGGCGGGGTTCTCATCATCGCCTCCATCATGGGCGCGGTCCTTCTTTGGGCGATCCCGACCAATCCGTTTGTGATCGCCCTGACCGCGGTCTTGCTCGGTTTGGGTTTTCTGGGATTTCTGGACGACTATCGCAAAGTCAAAAAGCGCAACACGGCTGGGGTCAGTGCCAAGGGCAAGCTGTTGCTGCAATTGTTGTTCTGTGGGGGAGCGGCGGCGTTTTTGCTGCTTCACGATGCGGAAACCCGCGATTACCTGCAGTCGATCTATGTTCCGTTCCTGAAGAATCCGGTGATTGGCGTGGAGTTGGGGGAGGTGAAGCCGTTTTTTGCCACCACCCCGCAAGTGATGTTCTGGGTGGCGCTCGGTTTTTTTCTGTTGGTGATGGTGGGAGGCTCCAACGCGGTGAACCTGACCGATGGTCTGGACGGTCTGGCGATTGGCTGCATGATGGTGGCCGCGATGTCCTACGCGATCTTTGCCTATGTGACCGGGAACGCGGAATTCGCCAAGTATTTGCTGCTCCCGCACCATAGCCGGGTGAGTGAAGTTTCCGTCTTCTGCATGGCCACGGTGGGGGCTGGGGCAGGGTTCCTCTGGTTCAACTGTTATCCGGCCCGGGTGTTCATGGGGGACACGGGATCGCTCTCGTTGGGGGGATTGTTGGGGATGATGGCGATTTGCAGCCGTCAGGAATTGTTGTTGGTGATCATTGGCGGGGTGTTTGTGATGGAGGCGTTGAGTGTGATTTTGCAAGTGGGCAGCTTCAAACTGACGGGGAAACGAATTTTCCGGATGGCTCCGATCCATCATCATTTTGAGCTGATGGGTTGGAAGGAGACCAAGGTGATTACCCGGTTCTGGATTCTCGCCATCATGTTTGCCCTGGCCGGTCTGGCAACTCTCAAAATCCGTTAGGAAAAAGTCATGATCGACGAGCGGGAACGGGCCGGATGCATCGCGGTGTTGGGGGCGGGCGGTTCCGGGTTCGCCGCCGCGGCTCTGGCGCTGAAATTGGCCCCGCGGGTCGTGGTTCTCGATGGCGGGGATCCCGCCAAGCTGGCGAAGGCGGCGACAAGGTTCCGGGAACTCGGGGTGGAAACGGTTTTTGGGCCCGGGGCCGACCAGTTTTCCGGGATGGTTGATTACGTGGTGCAGAGTCCGGGGATTGATCCGCGGAAACCGATCGTCAGACAGTTCCTGGACCGGGGGATTCCGGTGATTGGGGAGATCGAGTTTGCGTTTCGTCATTTCGGGGCACCAATCATCGCCATCACCGGGACGAACGGGAAGACAACGACCACGGAGATGATCGGGGCGGTTCTGCGCCACGCGGGTTTGCGGGCGGAATGTGCGGGAAATTACGGGGTGCCGTTTTCCGAGATTGTGCTTCGGAATGAGGTCCAGGACGCGGTCTCCCTGGAGGTGAGCAGCTTTCAGCTCGAAAGGATTGAGCGGTTCCATCCCCGGGTCGCGATCTGGCTCAATTTTGCGCCGGATCACATGGATCGCTATGACACGCTCGAGGAATACCGGGCGGCCAAGGGGCGGGTTTTTGAGAACATGGGTCTTGAGGACCGGGTGGTCATCCAGACCCCCATCGCCGGGTATGCCGACGGAGTGTCGTCGTCCGTGGTCACCTTCAGTGCCTTTGGCGGGGGCGATTACACGTATGCGGACGGGTGGATTCTCTTTCGGGGCGAACGGGTCTTCGACTTCGGGGCGACGCGGCTCAGGGGGGTTCACAATGCGGAAAACGTGATGGCCGTTCTGGCGGCTGTCGGGGAATTCGGGATTGGTCCGGAAAAGGTGGCGGAGGCTTTGCAAGAGTATCGGGCTCCGTCGCACCGTTGTGAGTTGGTGGGGGAGATCGACGCTCACGAGTGCATCAACGATTCCAAAGCCACGAATTTGCACGCATTGGAGAGCAGTTTGCGGGGGCAGCTGGAGCCGGTGGTGCTGATTGCCGGAGGGAAAGACAAGGGACTTGATTTCACCGAGATCCGGGAAGCCCTGGTGGGAAAGGTGAGCCATGCCGTGCTCATCGGACAGACCCGGGAGCGAATCGCCCGGGACTGGGAAGGCGTGGTGCCCTGTTCCTTGGCTGACAGTTTGGGTGGGGCGATCGACGAGGCGCTGCAAAGGGCGCTTCCCCGTCAGACCATCCTTCTCTCTCCGGGCACGTCCTCGTTCGACATGTTCACGAGTTACGAGGACCGCGGGGATTCTTTTCGACGGGAGGTGCAGCGAAGGCAAACCTCCGGTGGCGCGAGGCGAGAAATCGGTTAAGATTTCTTACTTATCGTCCCGCCCATGAAATCGAGATCCCGACGTCCCGTTCGTTCTGCACGGCTCGCCGCCGCCATTGCCCGCGACGATCCCTTCGGTGTGGAAGTTGAGAAGGGGCCTGGCTTCGGACGGGTTGTCTTCGTTTTTCTGCTGCTGCACGCGGTCGGGATTGGCGGTTTCGCCGCTTACAAATGGATCAATCCGGATCCTGCCGGGTCCGGGGTTTCCCAAGGGGTGAAAGCCGCGGACGGGGCGGCGCAGGGCAAGGCGGGGACGAAGGCGTCGAATCGGCCGGATGTGGAGGAACTGCTGGCGCCGCGCCGCGGTCCGGTGACGCCGATGGTGCTCGATTATCCGGAAAAGCCCGGGTTCAAGCGCTACCGGGTGGGAGACAAGGAGACGCTGGTGGAGATCGTCCGTCAATTTCACGCCAGTGTGGCGGAGGTTGAAAAACTCAACGGTCTCAAACCGGGGGAGCCGTTGGTGAGTGGTCAGTGGCTCACGATTCCGGACAACAAGGCCAAGGGACCTTCGCAGGATCGTGGGCGAGAGGCGCCAATCGTACCCCGGGTGATCGGTCAGAAGGAGGAAGCCAAGCCGAAGTCCGAACCGGTCCGGGTTCCGGTCCCGCAGGAACAAGTCCCGGGCCCCAAATCCGAGAGTGGGCCTTCCCTTTCTTCCACCGACGAGCCACCGCCGTCGGCACCGCCCAAGGCGCTTCCGGTCCGCAACTATCTTGTGGCGAAAGGGGACACCGCTTATTCGATTGCGCGTCGGCACAAGGTCGACTGGCAGGAACTGTTGCGGGTCAATGGCATGAGCGACCCGCGGCAGCTGCGGGCCGGTCAGGTTCTCCGGATTCCTTGAGGCGCGAAGTGAAGGCGTTGGCAATGTCAGGTTGGATCCGGGGGAATGTGCTGGCGCGTCGCGAAACCCGTGCGATTTTCGTGCATTCGCGAGGCCGGACTTCCTTTCCGGCGCCGCGGAGCCACCGCCTCTGAGCCGATATGGAGTCTTCGATCCTTCCACCACTCAACTCTCCCGGAGTGCTGATTGCCTGTGGCGGCACGGGAGGACATTTTTTCCCGGGGATCGCCGTCGGGGAGGTGTTGATGCGGCGCGGGCATCAGGTGATCTTCGTGATCTCGGAGAAGGAGATCGATGCGATCGCGGCCTCGGCGTATCCGGCCTATCGGTTCGAGAAGATCCCGAGCTTTGCGATGCCGAAACCGTTTTCGGCGAAGATGATTCCGTTCGTGGTGGCGTTTCTGCGGGCCGTCTGGCTCTGCCGGAAATGGATTGGGGAGATCGGCGCCAAGGCGGTTTTGGGGATGGGCGGCTTTACTTCGACCGCTCCGTTGGTGGCCGCCCGGACCAGTGGATGCGTCTCGTTCATTCACGAGTCCAACGCCATCCCTGGCAAGGCCAATCTGCTGAATGCAAAGTTTGCGGACCATGTTCTGGTGGGGTGGGAAGCCTGCAAATCCCATTTTCCCGGCGGCCAGGCAGAGGTGGTGGGCACGCCGGTGCGTCCCTCGGTGGCGACCGGTGAGAGTGTGGCGGCAGCGCGCGCCTTTTTTCTGCTGCATCCGGACCGGTTCACGGTGATGGTCATGGGAGGAAGTCAGGGGGCTCAGGGGATCAATGAAACGGTCATCGGCATGTTGGAGCACTTCGATCCCGAACTGGTCCAGTTCCTTCACCTCGCCGGTCCGGGAAACGCGGATCGCATCCGGGAATCGTATGACGCGGCTGGGATTCAATCGTATGTGGCGGAGTTTTGCAGTGATATGGGCAAGGTTTACGCGGCCAGTGATTTGGGCATCACCCGTTCCGGGGCTTCGAGCTTGAATGAAATGGCGGTGGCGGGTTTGCCCGGGATTTTGATCCCCTATCCGCATGCCGCCGACGATCATCAGACCCGGAACGCCGAGGTGTTCGCTGCGTCGGGAGCCTGCATTGTTCGGGCTCAGGCGGATCTGAATTCGCTGGACTTGGCGCATCTCGTGGCGGAGTTGGGGACGAATCCCGAGCGGATGCAGACCATGCGTGAAGCCATGCTCGCCCTGGCGCCCTCCCGTTCCGCATTGACGATCGGCGATCTCATCGAGGAAGCGGCGTTGGACAAGGCCGCAGCCGTCGGCAGGGAAATGAAGTAAGGCACAGACAAGCAAGTGAGCGTCGAGATTCTGCAACGGCTGCGGGACCCCAGGAGCACCCCGCTTCGGGTCCATCTGATTGGGGTGGCGGGTTCGGGGATGAGTGGGCTGGCTTCTTTGCTCATGGGGATCGGTCATGAGGTGAGCGGTTCCGACAAGGTGCGCACGGTGGAGACGGACCGGTTGCTGGGGGCCGGGCTGAGATTTTTTTCTCCGCAAGGTCCCGGCGAAATCGAGGGCGCGGACCTGGTGATTTATTCTTCAGCCATCAAGCCTGGCAATGTGGCGTATGACGCTGCGCGGGAGATGGGAGTGGCCATGGTGCGGAGGGCGGAGGCGCTGGCCGCGATCATGCAGCAGAAGCGCGGGATCATCGTGGCGGGAACGCATGGGAAGACGACCACGTCGTCGATGGCCTCTCACGTATTGCGGAGTGGTGGGCTGAAGCCTTCCCACTACGTCGGGGCGGAGATCCCGTTGCTGGGGACCAACGCTCATTGGGAACCCGGGAGCGATTACATGGTGGCGGAGGGAGACGAGAGCGATGGGACGTTGGCGCTTTTCCACCCGGAACATGCCATCATCCTCAACATTGAGCCCGAGCACCTCGATTTCTATCGGAACCTGGATGAGATCAAAGCGGTTTTCGAGAAGTTGATCCGTCAGACTGCGGGTTTTTTCATCTATTGCGGGGATGATCCGGGAAGCCACTCCGTCGGCGTGCCTCACGAGCGGGCCATTTCGTATGGGTGGAATCGCAGCTGTGCCTACGCAGCCGTCAATATTCGGGAGCGGCGGGGAACTTCGTCCTATCATGTCCTGCGCCGGGGCGAAGATCTTGGAGAGATCGAATTGGGGATTCCCGGCCGTCACAACGTGCTGAACTCCTTGGCGGTCGTGGCCCTGGCCACCGAACTCGGAGTCGGTTTTCCGGTGGTGCGTGCTGCCATGGGGACGTTTCGGGGGGCGAAGCGGAGATTCGAGGCCAAGTATCGATCCGAACATTGCCTGGTTTACGACGATTACGGGCATCACCCAACGGAAGTCCAGGCCACCCTGGCCACGGCGCGCTCCTTGGAGCCGAAGCGCGTCCTCTGTGTCTTCCAACCGCACCGCTATTCCCGGACCCAACTGTTGCGCAACGAGTTTGGCCGGGCATTTGACGACGTCGATCACCTGCTTGTCACCGATGTCTACGCCGCCAGTGAACCTCCAATACCCGGGGTTTCCGGGGAGACGATCTGTGAGGCGGTCCGGGAGTTTGGCAAAGCACAGGTCCAATCGACTCCGCGCAAGGATCAAGCCCGTTTCCTTCTGGGGAACCTGATCCGGCGGGGGGATCTGGTCATCAGTCTTGGGGCTGGTGATGTCCACGAGGTGACCGCAGCGATCTCCGCTGATTTGGAGGTGCTCGACCGTTTGCGCGCCGTGCTTGACGAGGAGGAGGCGGTTCTTCGGCTCTATGAACCGATGAGCCGTCACACCACGATTCGGATCGGGGGACCGGCGCGTTACTGGATCGAGCCGACCACCATCGCGGGGTTTGCCCGGCTGGTCTCGGGCTGCCGGGAGATGGGCTTGGCCCTGCGGGTGGTCGGCCGCGGCTCCAATTTGCTGATCCGGGACGGCGGGATCGACGGCGTGGTGGTTCATCCTTCGGGCGGCGATTTTGACCGGGTGGATGTCCGGCAGAATTGGATCGAGGCCGGGGCTGGAGCGCGCTTCAAGAAGCTGGCCTCCGCCGCGCAGAAGGCTGGAATCGCGGGGTTTGAATGGATGGAAGGGATTCCCGGGAACGTGGGGGGAGGCATCCGGATGAACGCGGGGGCCATGGGAACAGAGACGTTTGACCAAGTGGTGAGCGTGACGTTTGTGGATGCGGAGGGCCAGTTGCGCACCAAGCTCGCCGAGGAGATCGCGCATGATTACCGCAATGTTCCTGAGTTTGCCGGAAACTACGTGGTTTCAGCGGTTTTCAAGGGGCATCCCGGGACAGATGAAGGGATTCGGAGTCTCATGGAAGTCTCCAAACGCAAGCGCAAGGAGAGTCAGCCAACCGCGGCCAGTGCCGGTTGCATTTTCAAGAATCCGGAGATTTGCGGGGCGGGTAAACTGGTGGATGAGCTGGGATTGAAAAACACCGCGGTGGGCCGGGCCCGGGTTTCCGATGTGCACGGCAATTTCATCGTCAATGATGGCGGAGCCACGGCGGCGGAGGCGTTGCAATTGATTTCGGTCATCCAGGAAAAAGCCCGAGCAGAACGCGGGGTCGAGTTGGAGACGGAGGTGCAGATTCTTGGGGAGGAATCCCCGATGACTTGATCAACTGGAAACGGGAATGAAGCGGTTTACGGAAATGAAAGTGGTGGTGATGGCGGGCGGGCCTGGTTCGGAACGGCTCGTCTCCCTGGCCTCGGGCAGAGCGGTGCTGGAAGCCTTGCGGCCCGGGTGTGCAGCCGTTGAACTGTTGGAACTGCACGGGAGGGAGTTTGAACTGCCGTCGGGCACCGATCTTGTTTTTAACGTGATTCACGGCACGTTTGGCGAGGACGGGGAACTGCAGCTGGAGCTGGAGCGCCGTGGCGTTCCCTACACCGGAGCCGGGGTGGCCAGCAGTCGGCTCGCTTTCAATAAAATCGCGAGCAAGGAACGATTCCTGGAGCGAGGCGTTTTGGTGGCGCATCACGAGGTCATTCCGGCGGATCCTGACCTCGCCTCGCCCATCGGTTTTCCCTGTGTCGTGAAACCGCCGTGTGAGGGTTCGAGTGTCGGGGTCCACATCCTTGAGGAGGCGGCGGGATGGCGCGCCGCGGTGGAGGACGCCGGCTGTTATGGCGCCTCTCTGATGGTGGAGGAATACGTGAAAGGGAAGGAGCTGACCGTGGGGATTCTGGGAGACGAGGCCCTGCCAGTGATTCACATCCAGCCGCAGGACGGATTTTACGACATCAACAACAAGTATCCCTGGCTCAATCAAAAAGGGTCCACCCAATATTTTTGCCCCGCGGACTTGCCTGAATCCGTCAGCGAAGCGGTGCGTCAGGAAGCTCTGAAAGCGCATCGGGCGTTGGGGGTGGAGATCTATTCGCGCGTGGATTTGCTGCTCGACGATGCGACCGGTCGGATTGTGGTTCTGGAAGTGAACACGATTCCTGGCATGACCTCATCCAGTCTCCTGCCCAAGGCGGCGCGGGCGGTCGGGATTGAGTTTGACCAGCTTTGCGCCCGGATTGCGCAGGATTCTCTCAGCTTGCGAGGCTTGATCTCCTGAAAGGGAGGTCAGCGCCCTCTGACCGAGTTCAGGACCGCCACAACTTGATCCGAGAAGATGATCATTTGTTTCACTGCGGGGACTACCGTGTGCGATGGTGGCAGGTCCATCAGGATCAATTCACAAGAACCTCTGACCCCCGCGATTTTGTTGCGGAGATCGTGCCGGATCTCCTGATTCTCCAAGGCGGCGTCGGACTGTGGCGGAAGTTCCCCGATGCACTTGACGATTTCTGTGGAGGCGTTCCGCACAAAGGCCACGGTTTCTGGATCCAAGAGGCTCGTGTAGGGAACGAGGTGCTCGCCGAGTTGGCGAATCTGCGGACAAATTTGTTGCAAGGAGGTGAGGGCGGGGGCGCTCATGAGAAGGCAATTTGGAATTTGCGCACGGGCGAAAACCGTATCTGGTTAAGCGAACGGTGCAAACTAGATCCTCGCCAAACTCGATTTTGGTGACGATCGGTCCGGTGGGCCTGGACAGAGGGCATCCTCAGGTTCTTTCCGACGCCTCCCGCCTCACGACTTGGCAGTTCCCTATGAACCATGGTCCAAATTCTGGAAGAATCCCCCGCCGCCCGTTGCGTGCCTGGGGACATGTTGAAGCCGTACTTGGGGGGAATCGCTGCACCGTGGTGATGCCCAATGGCTTTCGCGCGGACGCCCATCTCGACAAGACGTGCCGGGAGAATCCTCCTCCGCTGGTGGTGGGGGAGAGGATCCAGCTGGAGTTTTCCACTTACGACCTGACGAATCCGAGGATCATCGGGCCGGATCAGGGGACTTGATAGGGCTCGATTTTTACCTGATCAAAGCCAGCGGAGGC
This sequence comes from Verrucomicrobiota bacterium, assembly GCA_003402735.1. Taxonomy (GTDB): domain Bacteria; phylum Verrucomicrobiota; class Verrucomicrobiia; order Verrucomicrobiales; family DEV007; genus V1-115. The sequence goes on along the minus strand of QQNE01000040.1, from coordinate 11,978 downwards.
CTGGGCTTGGGATTGATGGCCGGACAGGCAGAGCCCGGGCAAAGGCGGGCCAGGGAAGGAAACCAGGGCGCGTCCGATCTCCGTCCAGGCTTGGCCGTTGTTGGAGGTGCTGGCAATCACGGCTCCATCTTTCCAGGCGAGGCGAACCCAGTAGGGTGCGGTCACAGAGGGACCTGCGGTGTGCCGGGTGGGCTGCCCGGCCGATTCGCGATACTGGAAGGCGCTGCCCTGGCCCGGCGTGACCACCATGATGGCGTGCGCCGCGTCCGGCGTGGTGTCGGCTCGGAGGGTGACGCCGGCTTTGGTCCAGGCATCGGTCGGTGTCAGGCTGAGCACCCGGGCGGTGATCTGGCCGGATTCCATGGGGGAGGCGTGGGCCACGATGGCGCTGTCGGCTTGCTCCCAAAGATCGGCGGTTTGCCCGCTCAAATAGAAGGAGCCCTTACGCCATCCCGCTTGAACTGGCCCGCCCTGGAGACCGATTCCGGCGAACTGCCAGCCTCCCGGCAGGGGCTCATCCTGTTCGTCGTCCATGTGGGCGATCCATTCCGCGATGAGCCCGATCCCGGTCCTGTCGACCCGTTGTTTGGCGAGAGGGGGCATCGAGTGCGGTTGGCCAGCCACACTGATCCGTTGGAAGAGAATGGAGCGGGTCCAGTCCCCGGGAGCGACCACTTTGGCCCCGGCCTGGCCGAGGCTGTTGTTGACCAGTCCGTTGATGATCCCGGTCTCGTGCAAAGCGGTCTCGTAGCGGGCATCCCAGAAGGCGTGGACGCCGCCGGGGCGATGGCAATGCGCGCAGTTGGAGTCCAGGTAACTGCGGGCGCGGACTTCAACGGATTCGTCCAATTCGTCCGGGGCGGCCAGACGACCGAGCGCTGCCAGGCTAGCCTCCGTGGGAGGGGCATCGAACATCTGCATCGCGGACAGGGCGTGCAGCTGGTGATCGGTCACGCCGGAAGGATAGCGGAAGGGGCGGTTCAATTGACGGGTGTTGATCCCAAGCACACCTCCGCTGGCTCGGGTGTGGCAAGTCAGGCAATCCTGGCGCCCGGGGAAGAACCAGGTTTGCACCTTGTCAGGAGTTCCCTTCGATCCGACGACCACCACGACGTTGGCGCTTTGCCCCGTTTCCACGAGGTCGGCGTCGCTTTGATCTGCCCGCCAGCGATAGCTCGCTCCGTAGACGTAGCCATTGGCATCGCGCACCAGAACGCGCGTTTCCAGACGGGTGTTGGCGAGCGGTCTTCCTCCGGGACCGGTCCTGGGCAGTTCGAAGTGTTTCACGAAGAGGCTCCCGTCCGGGAACTTCCATTCGCCCGAGGCTTGGAATCCGATGCGGGCCTCGGTGGGAATGGCCATCCAGCGAAACTTCAGGGCTCCGTCCGACCAGAGCGGGCTGTTGACCTCGTAGGGCAGGAGGGCGGCGGACGGGGTGAGTTTGCTGAGGCTGGCAAAGAGCCGGGTCTCCGAGAGTTTTCTGGGCAAGGCGACCGGAGGCGGGCCCTGGCGGGAGAGTTTCAGGATGGCACCTGCGGTGCTCGACATTTGGCAGAGATAGACTTCGCCCCGGGCATCCACCCCGAACGAGGAGAGGCCGCAATAGTTGGCCCCGGCGTTTGGTCCGGGGCCGTCCGGGACCGTGCAGAGCAGGTGTTTGCTGGCAGGCGTGGTGGACTCGTCGAGATACCAGACGGTGCCAGTGACGTTGTCGCCAAAGAGGAATTTTCCGCCGAGGTCGCGCGCGAATTCGCTGCCGCGATAAACGTGACCGGCGATGATGGCTCGCCCCTCGAGGTGGCGATAGCTCAGCAGGGGACTCTTGCTGACGCCCAGGGCAACCTTCACGGGTTTGGTGGGGCTTCCCTCCTGAAGATTCCATTGGAAGTTCAGGCCTGGAGGATCTGATGGTTCAATGACGTTCAACTCCTCGTGGGCTCCTTCCCCCACGTCCCCCACAAAAATCCGGCCGCTCACCGGATCGCAGGTCATGCGGTGGGGGTTGCGCAGCCCGAGGGCGAAAAATTCTTCCAGGGAATCCGGCCGTCCCACAAACGGGTTGTCGTTCGGGATGAAGTAATGCTCCGCCACGCTGGCTTCCGGCAACGGCTTCCGCACAGGCGGATGGCTGATCCCTCCGCCACGGCAATCGACATCGATCCGCAACACGCCACTGAAAAAACCGCCGTCCAGTCTCTGGTTCTTGCCGGCCCGGGCGTCATCACCCACGGAGAGGTAGAGGAAACCGTCCCTCGGACCGAAAAAGAGACCACCACCCTCGTGCCAGACGGTTTCGGCGATTTGGTCGATCAAGATCACCTGGCTGGCCGGGTCCGCGATGCCGTCGGATCCACAGGTGTAGCGCGCCAGTCGTTCCCGGTTCGGGATTTCCGTGGCCGGTTGTCGTTCGGCGCTGCCGCTGGGTTTCCCCGGAGCCACAGCGGTGAAGTAGACGAAGATCAGGCCGTTGTCGACAAATCGGGGATGGGGTGCCACGCCGAGCAGACCGCTGTCGTGCCAACCCTGACACTCGGCGGAGAGATCGAGCACGAGGCGTTTGGTTGTGGTGGTGGGATCGTTGGCAAAACGCCAGAGTCGGCCCTCACGCTCCCAGACGAGAAGATCGTCGGTCCCGGGAACCGAAGTGAGGCCCATCGGATTTTGGAAGCGCAACGCGGGAAACGCCGGTTGCACGGACCAAGCTCCCGCCAAGATCGGAGCCTCCCTGGGAAAGAGATTGTCTTGGTAGGCTTTGAAGACCGGCCGCCTGGGGAGCCCGGCCTGGCGCGGGGCGGCACCTGAGACAGCGGCGAGGGCGAGCAGAAGCGCCGCAGCGCAGCAGGAGCGGGAGAGAGTCATGACGGAACGTAAGACGCACCGTGGTGCCGGACTTTCAGGGCGCTCGGCGGATTTTCTCCGGCATTCCAATTCAAGTTCCCGAGTTCGCCCGTCCGGCGCGACATTCGGGAAAGAGCTGCAGGATGCCCTCCTCGGTGGCGGGGCATTGACCGCGCTCGGTGATCAATCCAGTGACCAGACGGTTTGGGGTCACGTCGAACGCGTAGTTCACTGCGGGCGAGTGCTCTTCAAACAGGCGGATGGCGATGATTTCCCCCTGCGCGTCTTCTCCGTCCAACCAGCGCACTTCCTCACCGGACCGTTGTTCAATGGGGATCTCGGTGATCCCGTTCCGGGCGGTCCAATCAAAGGTGGAAGAGGGCAGCGCCACGTAAAATGGAACGTGGTTGTCCTTTGCAGCGAGTGCTTTGAGATACGTGCCGATCTTGTTGGCGACGTCCCCGGTCCGCGTGGTGCGGTCTGAGCCGGTGATCACGAGATCGACCAGTCCGTGTTGCATCAGGTGACCTCCGGCATTGTCCGGGATCACGGTGTGGGGCACTCCATGCCGACTCAGCTCCCAGGCGGTGAGTCGGGCTCCCTGGTTTCGGGGGCGGGTCTCGTCCACCCAGACGTGCACGGGAATGCCGGAATCGTGAGCTGCATAAATTGGCGCGGTTGCGGAACCGTAGTCGACAAAAGCGAGCCAGCCGGCGTTGCAATGCGTCAGGATTTGAACCGGTTTGCCGTCGTGCTTGGTCTCTGCGATGGCCCGGATCAGCGGCAAACCGTGTTCCCCGATCTGGCGACAGGCCTGTGCATCTTCCTCGGCAATCGCCATCGCCGAGGCATGAGCCGCCTCGACCGGATCCGCTGCGGACTGGATGGCCGCGAGTTGCCGATCGATCGCCCACCGCAGGTTCACGGCGGTCGGGCGCGTCGCGAATAGGGTTTCGGCGAGGCGGCGAAGCGACGATTCGTCTCCGCCGGACTCGCGGGCGGCAAACCACATGCCCCAGGCGGCGGCGGCTCCGATGAGACCGGCGCCGCGCACCTGCATCTCCCGGATGGCCGTTGCGGTGTCGCTCACGGAGCGCAATTCCGCGATGACGAAGCGGAAAGGCAGGTGCCGTTGATCGATGATGCGGACGCTGTCCCCGTGGGGCCAGATCGTGCGGTAGGGTTGACCATCGACCAGCATCCCGTTGTCAGCGCAGACCGCAGGACTGGAGATACCAATGGATCAGCTCCGGTCCGGTGAACAGATAGACGAGGGTGGCAAAGGCGAGATAGGGCCCGAACGGGATGGGACGGGATGGCCGATGCGCCGCGAGCCGCTGTTGGGCCAAGCCTCCGATCGCTCCGAGCACCGATCCGCCCATCAGGCAGAAGACGGTGACTGGCCAACCGAGAAAGGAGCCGATCATGGCCACGAACTTCACATCCCCCATCCCCATGGCCTCGCGGGGGCGGACGATGCGGCGGGTGACCCCCTGTAACTTCTTGACGTTTTCCAGAGGCACTTCGGTGCCATCGATGATGGCCCGGTTGTAATGCAAGACGACGCCGCCTGGGGCGGGCCTGAGATCTCCATCGACGCGGACCTCGGTGCATTCGATGACCAAGCGGTCCTGCTCCGATCCGAACATCTCGCTCCAAAGATGGGTGAACTCTCCGGCTTCAAGTTGAGGCTCTGCCTCGGGCTCCGGCTCATGGATGGTCCACTCTGTATCCTCTCCAAAGACATGAGTAAACTTGCCAAAAGCCATCTTTCCGAGTTTGACGACCGACCAGAGCAGGCCATAACCGGAAGCGAAGCCGAGTGCGGAGAGCAGCAGCGCCTTCTGCCAGGGGGCGTTGGGCAGGGATTGCGATCCGAGGTCGGCCACGTGGAGAATCCCGGCGGAAGGATACCAGTTGTCCAATGCGGGCAGGAGCGCGGCCAGGATGCCCCCGGCAATCGCGGCTTTCCAGGTCAGCCCGTCCGGAATGATGAGGTGCTCGGCATCGATGAAGGTGGCGGCGATGAGCAGGGAGACCAGCAACCAATTGACGACTGGAACGCCCCAGCCATCCGGAAGGAACCGCCACCAGATGGCCAGGAACAGGCCCGAGGTGAAGGCTTCGACCAACACGTAACGGACCGGAATCCGGGCCTGACATTTTGCACATTTGCCACGCAGGAGAATCCAACTTAGGATCGGGAGGTTTTGCCAGGCGGGAATCTGCGCTTTGCACGCGGGGCAAAAGGAACGCTTGGGGTTTGAGACCGAGAGATCTCGCGGCAATCGATAGATGACGACATTCAGAAAAGATCCTACGCAGGCCCCAAATGCCAGCACCATGGCCGTGATCAGAGGGTGGCGGAGAACGGCGTCGAGCGGCGGCGGACCGATTTCCAGAGAGGCGGGGAGGACGGAGGCGAGATCGGACATGGGTGGATTGGGAAGGACCGGCGAAAGGTCAGCGTGGAAATTTTGCGGAAAGCCTTAACTTCTGCTTAGATAAAAGATCATGGCTCCGAAATCAATCGCGACTTTGCCCTTGCTGCTCCTCGGCGTCTTGCTTTGCGTGCAGTGCCAGACGCCGAGCGGTGCCGGTCCGGCCGCCATCGTGGAGGCCGCTTCCCGTCACGGCTTGGTCGATGTGCGCGCGGTGGTGCCCGGTGTGGTGATTGATCTGCGGTATGCCACGGCCGCGAATGTGGCCGGGAGGCCGCTCTATCCGGCCGGCATGCCATGTCTCATTGAGCGCCGCACCGGCGAGCAGTTGGCGCTGGCGGCCCGCGAGTTGGCCACTCATGGGTTTCGGATCAAAATCTGGGATGCCTATCGGCCTCCGCAATCTCATCTGGCGCTGTGGAAGGCGGTGCCCAATGGCAATTACGTCTCCGCGCCATCGAAGACCCTTTCGATGCATTGCGCGGGAGCGGCGGTCGATCTGACCTTGGTCGATGCCCAAGGTCGCGAATTGAAGATGCCGACCGGTTTCGATCATTTCTCGCCGAAGGCGGCCGCAGACTACACGGGGACTGATCCCGAGGTGGCCGGCAATCTCGCCGTTCTCCAGCAGGCCATGCGTCGAGCCGGTTTTCACACCATGAAGACAGAGTGGTGGCATTTTTGGAATCCCGCCGCCACCCCTCATGTCGCGGTTCCGGCCGATGCGCTCGGCATTCTCCTTCCTCCTCATGTCCGCAACCTCTCCCATCGAGTCCGATAGCGCGACGCTGCGCCAAGCGGCGGTTCTGCTGGTTCTCCGGCTCCAGGAAGCCGGGTTCGAGGCCTATTTTGCAGGCGGCTGTGTCCGTGATCGTCTGCTTGGGCGCAGTCCGAAGGATTTCGACATCGCCACTAGAGCCCAACCGCGTGAGGTCCGTTCCTTATTTCCCAATTCCGGAATGGTGGGCGCTCATTTCGGTGTGGTTTTGGTTCACGAACCGGAGGGCGATTTTGAGATCGCGACCTTCCGTTCGGATGGGGTGTATCTCGACGGTCGGCGTCCCAAGGATGTTCGCTTTTCTTCAGCTGAGGAGGATGCGCAGCGCCGCGACTTCACCATCAACGGTCTGTTTGAGAACCCGGTCACCGGTGAGTTGATCGATTTCGTGGGCGGTCAGGCCGATCTTCGCGCTGGTCTCGTCCGGGCCATTGGCCAGCCGGTGGACCGATTTCGGGAGGATCATTTGCGGTTGCTCCGTGCGGTGCGGTTTGCAGCGAATCTCGGTTTTGAATTGGAACCGGTCACTTTGGCGGCCGTGCAGCAAGAGGCGTCCAGCATTCATCAGATCAGTGCGGAACGTGTGCGGGACGAGCTCGAGCGGATCCTCGAGAATCCACGTCGCCTGCATGGCTTTGATCTGCTCGTCGGGACCGGTCTTTTGTCGGAAATCCTGCCAGAAGTCATCGATCTCTGCTGGTGTGAGCCAAACAGTCAATCCTCCCAGGGGGATGTCTTTGCGCGATGCCGCCGCATGCTGGAGCTTCTCCCTGCGGATGCCTGTCTGTCGCTGGTCCTCGCCGTGCTTCTCAAGGATGTGGCCAAGCCAGCCGTCGCCACCCGGGGGCCGAGCGGAGAGATTTTGTTTCCTGACGCCGCCAAGGTGAGCGCGCAGATGGCTGGCGAGATCCTGCGTCGTCTCAAGTTCCCCAATGAAACGATTGCCGCGGTCGTGGAGGCGGTGGCCCACTATCCCGAGTTTTCTGAGGTCCGCGGGATGCGTCTTGCGGATTTGAAACGGTTCATGGCCAGGCCCCATTTTGCGGAGGAATTGGAGATGCACCGGGTGGATTGCGTCGCTTCCGGCGCTTCCCTGGAGAACCGTGAGTTTCTGCTGCAGAGGCTCGAGGAATTTGGCGGTGGACCGCTCATTCCGCCGCGGATCCTGTCGGGCAAGGACCTGCTCGGCCGCGGTTGGACGTCCGGTCCGCATCTCAAGGCGGTGCTCGACGCGGTGCAGGACGAGCAGCTCGAGGACCGACTCACCACCACCGAGGGGGCGATCGAATGGCTAACGGCCCATTTCACGCCTCAGTAACGCATGACTCGGGAGAGAAATCGCTGACAATCCGGTGATTTGGGGGTGTTGAACAGGGTTTGAGGTGGGCCGCTCTCCGCGACGCGACCGTCGGCAATGAAGGCCACCTGATCCGCCACCGCTCGGGCAAACCCCATTTCATGGGTGCTGAGAATGATGTCTTGGCCGGCCTCGGCCAGTTCCTGGATCAGCTCAAGCACTTCTGCCGTCATTTCCGGATCGAGCGCGGAGGTCGGTTCATCGAGAAAGAGAACTTCCGGGGAAAAGGCGATGGCCCGGGCGATGCCGACCCGTTGTTGTTGCCCTCCGGAAAGCTGTGAGGGCAGCTTGGCCGCGTGATCCAAGAGACCGAACCTGGCTAGGGATTGATCCGCCAGAGCATGCGCCGCCTCCGGGGAATGACCGTGGACCTTCTCAAGCGGCAGGGTGATGTTCTTCCGCGCGTTCAGATGAGGAAAAAGGTTGAATTGCTGAAAGACGAAACCGTTGCGTCGACGATAGACCTGTAGGTCCCGGGGCTCGGTCGTGAGGGGATGGCCATTGAGGGCCACCGTGCCTTCGTCGGGAATCTCGAGGCCGCCAAGCACGCGGAGGAGGGTGCTCTTGCCGCCGCCTGACGGGCCGATGAGAACCAGGACACGGGCCTCCGGAATGTGAAGCGACAAACCGTTGAGTGCACGGGTGTCGCCATAACATTTGGTGACATTCTGCAGGTCAAGTTTCATCGCGGAAACGGCGCTCCAACCAGTGTGCCAGCCACGCCACCGGCAGAGTGAGGACAAGGTAGCCGAAGGCAAGGGGAAGATACCCTTCAAGACCGGCGTAGGAGCGGGAGATGAAGTTTTTGGTGTTGTAGAAATATTCGGAAACCCCGATCACATTGAGCAGAGAGGAATCTTTGATCAGGGAGACGAACAGCCCGGCGATGGCCGGCAGGACGCGGCGCAACGCCTGGGGAAAAATCACGTAACGGTAGACTTGCAACGGGCTGAAACCGACGGCGCGGGCTGCGTCCCATTGGGTGGCCGGAATGCTCTCGACGCCGCCTCGCAGAATCTCACCGAGATAGGCACCGGCGAACAGGGAGAGCAGGACAATGCCGATGAGCATCTTGTCATCCCACCCGAATCCAGCCAGCGGTCTGGAGAGCAATGGGGCGAAGATCACGAAGTATCCGAACAGAAGATGTACCAGCAACGGGGTATCGCGGACAAATTCGAGGAACCCGCGGCAGGCCCAGCGCACCACCGGCAAGCGCGAACGTTGTCCCATGAGGAATGCCAGGCCGAAGACCACGCTGCCCATCAGCGCGGCCACGGAGATGCCCAAGGTCATGGTCCAGCCACGCCACAGGGACTCCCGATATGCCCAGGCTCTTGACCAGTCGACCGGCCGATCCAGACTTCCCAGGACCAGCGTGCAGAACCCGGCGAGCGCCGCTGCCAGAAGCAGGGCCGCCACAGCGTTCGCGATGACTTGGCGCCGGGTCACGGGTTCCAGCTTCAGCGCAGGATGAACGGGATGCCCTGCCCTTCAAGAAATCGCTTCTCCTCCCGCAGATAGCGCTCGCCCAACTCGGCAAAACCGTTGCGCGCCCGGAACGCTTCGATGAACCGGTTCACTTCCTGGCGCAAGCCGTCGTTTCCCTTGGCCACCGCGATCGCCCAGCTCTCTTCCACGAACGGCTTGAGGAGACCACGCGTCGTTTCCGGGTTCTGCTTGGCGTAATTGAAAATGCTCAACTGATCGTAAATGAAGGCATCCGCCCGGCCCTGCGCCACTTCGAGGACACAGGCGCTCTGGTCTTCGAACACCACCCGTTTGGCTTGTGGCAGATGATCGATGGCCCACGTCTCGCCCGTGGTCGCCGTCTTGGCCGCAATCACCCGCCCGGGCGCTTTCAGGTCCTCGACCGATTGAATGTTGGAGCCCTTGGCCACGAGCAGAGCCAAGCCGGTAAACGCATACGGTTCGGAGAAATCGACCGATTCACGCCGCTCCTCCGTGGCGGTCATGGAGGAGAGGATCAGATCGATGTTCCCGGTTTTCAACGCCGGGATGAGTCCGGAGAATTCCATCGGGACGATTTGCAGGTCCCGCTCAAGATGCGCGGCCAGTTCTCCGGCGAGTCGCACCCCGGCTCCATCCGGACGACCGGAGGCGTCGAGCATCTCAAAGGGTGGATACGTCAGGTCCATGCCGATTCGCAAGGGCGGCTCTCCTGCAGCGGTCCCCGGTCCCCCGCAAGATTCCATCAAAAGAGAAAACAGGCCCAGGGCGAGGGCGGAGGCAAGACCTGCCAGAACTGTTCGCGGCTGCTTTTCCATCGTCGGCACGCGCGCCAGTCTAGGCGGGACGGAGCAATCTGCATCCTGGGACATCGGATTTTTCGCGGGACGACCGATCGTCACTTCCGACTGCGCATCTCCTCCTTGCGCATCGGCATGGTGTCGATCAGGGCAAAGAGCCGGTCCAGGTGCAATTCCCCGGATTGGCGAGCCTTGATGCCTCCGTCCTTGCCAATCAAGAGGAAGGCGTTTCGGGGTTCACCGCCGAGGCCATAGCGTGTCCGCAAACTTTCAAGGTCTTCGGCGGGGGGCCGAATGGCGTGGGGGAGTCTCTTTCCGTGGACCGAAAGATCGATCACCACCAGATCGCGATCGATGATTCCGGGGCGATCCTGTCGCAGGGAGGCGGCCACGTTCCCGTTCTGCTCGAGGGTGGTGGTCACAATGAGCACGCGATGCTTCCATCGGTAGCCGGAAAGATCGGCGGCGGACGCGGAGGGGAGCATCGATGCAGCCGAAAGAGCGATCAAGAGCCGGGCGGTGGAACGCTTTGTCATGATCAAAACGAAACGTCTGGCGTTGCGATTTGGATCGGAGTCGACAAAAAACCCGCGATTGGACGGTGATGGTTGTATGCGCTCTCGATGGTTCGCTCTGGTTTGTCTTTTCGCCGCCGTTCAGGGCTCTGTGTGGGCTGCGGATCCGCCGACCTTTCGCGCGGGGGCGGCGGTCAGCAACATCACGCCGGAGTTGGGAGGTGAAATCATCGGCGGGTTTGCCCCGTTCCCGTCCACTCACATCCACGATGAATTGCAGGCGCGTTGTCTGGTTCTCGACGACGGAACCTCCAAGCTGGCGCTGGTGGTTTGCGACCTGCTCGGCTTGCACCGCACGGTTTCGGTGCGGGCGCGGGAGCTGATCGCGGCAGAAACGGGCATCCCGCCGGAGAACGTTCTAATTTCTGGGACGCACACGCATTCAGCGACCAGCGCGATTGGTGGTCCGGTGCGTCAATACTCTTCGGACCTGGAACTGACGGATTACCAGAAATTTGTGGTGCGCCGGGTTGCCGATGGAGTGAGGCGGGCGGTCAACAACCTGCGGCCCGCGGAGATCGCTTTTGGTCGCGTTGACGTTCCCGAGCATGTGCACATCCGGCGCTGGTTCCTGAAAGAGGGGAAGATGCCGCCGAATCCGTTCGGCAAGATCGACAAGGTGAAGATGAATCCGGGGGCGGGGAATCCGGATTTGGTGGAACCGGCCGGAGAACCGGACCCGACCGTGAGTTTCATGGCGCTTCGTGAGCCCGGTGGGCGGATGATCTCGGTCTATTCCGCCTACTCCCTGCACTATGTGGGCGGCGTGAACGGGGGAGATGTTTCGGCTGATTATTTTGGATCCTATTGCGAGGCGCTGGCAAGACTTCTTGCCAAAGGGGGCGAAGATCCGCCGTTCGTGGCCATCATGGCAAACGGAACCAGCGGGGATGCAAACAACATCAACTTTCGCAATCCGCAGCCTCGCAAGGAGCCTTATCAGCAGATGCGCCACGTGGCGGAGGACTTGGCGGCCAAGGTTCAGGGGGCCCTGGAGAAAGTGACTTGGCAACCGGAGGCCAAGCTGGGGGCGCGTTACCGCGAATTGGATCTCGACTGGCGCAAGATCCCGGAGGATTTGCTCGCCTGGGCCAGGGAGACTGAGTCGAAGTCCCTGCCGATCCCGGGTGGTGGCGCCAATCTTCCGCTGGCCTATGCCGGCCGGGTGCAGCGACTGGCCCAGGCGAACCCGGAGACCAAAGCGCCGGTGCAAGTGTTGCGGGTCGGGGACATCTGCATCGGCACCACGCCGACCGAGACGTTTGCCGAGACGGGAATTGAGTTCCGCAAGCGAAGCCCTTTTCCCAACTCCTTCATGGTGGAATTGGCGCATGGCTACTACGGCTACATGCCGACGCCTCGGCACTTTGCGCTTGGAGGGTATGAAACCTGGCCCGGGACCAACAATCTGGAACCCGAGGCCTCCGTGAAAATGATGAACGCGCTGCTCGAGATGGCGGCGGAGTTGAAGCCATGAAACGAATTTGGTTTCTGATTTCGTTGGTTGCCCTGAACGCAACGGCCAAGCCATTGCCTGTTCTGGACCTGGGCGGGGTGACCGAGGAGCAGGTCATGATCCCGATGCGCGATGGGGTGCGGCTTTCGGCTTATCTCTATCGTCCGGCGGGTTCGGGAACATGGCCGATTCTCTTTGAGCAGCGCTATGCGGACATCACGGGGGCATCGACGCGCAGGAGCGCCGCCGCCCTGGCTGCCCGG
>QQNE01000039.1 GCA_003402735.1 Verrucomicrobiota bacterium | reverse complement strand
TTATGGGGACGGCGGTCCCTGGTATATTCCAACCCGGGAAGCGTTTCCGCAGGGTGGCTACGAGGTGAGCGTGGCCAACTGCGCCCCTGGCACGGACCCTGAGATGACGGAGAGGATTGAGCGCCTGTTGGAGGCGGCGGGATGAGGGGAGAACCTGTCAGGCAAAGGCTTGGCGGATGACGCTGGCGGAGCCGGCGACGCCGGTGAGGCGTTCCGGACGGCCGTTGTGTTCGAAAAAGAGGTCCTCGTGATGGAGCCCCATGGCGTGAAGGATGGTGGCGTGGAAATCCTTGACCGGGTGAGGATCCACAGCGGCCCGGAGGCCGATCTCGTCGGTGGCACCGATGCTTTGCCCGCCCTGGATGCCGCCGCCGGCCAGCCAACCGGTGAATCCGTAAGGATTGTGATTGCGACCGCCGTTCCCCTGCATCATCGGGGTGCGTCCGAATTCGCCTGCCCAGACCACGAGGGTCTCGCCGAGGAGTCCGCGTTGTTTGAGGTCGGTCAGGAGCGCGGCGACGGCTTGGTCAGTCTGGCGCGCGTTGCGCTCGGTGAACTCTTTGTTGTCGGAATGTCCGTCCCACCCTAACTTGTCCACCATTTGATAGGTTTGCACGACCCGGACGCCGCGTTCGATGAGTCGACGTGCCAGGAGGCATTGACGGCCATACATGGCTTTCGGTTTGTCAGGATCATGGATGCCGTAGAGTTCCAGGGTGGCGGCGGATTCCCCCGAGAGATCGCCGACCTCCAGGGCCTCGGCCTGCATGCGGTAGGCGAGTTCATAGGCGGCGATCCGTCCATCGAGATCGGGCAGACCGGGACGGGCGTCGCGATGCGGTTGGTTGAAGCTCTGGATCAAATCCAGGGTGGCGCGTTGCGACGAGGCGAACGGGGCGGGAGGTTTGAGGTTGAAGACGGGCTCGCCCTCGTGACGGAACTTGGTGCCTTGAAAGGCGGCGGGCAGGAAGCCGTTGGACCAGTTGGCGGTGCCTCCGAATCCGCCGACCTGGAAGAGGACAATGTAACCGGGCAGGTTTTGGTTTTCGGATCCGAGACCGTAGGTGAGCCAGGAACCGACGCTGGGCCGGTCCCCAAGGATGACGCCCGTGTTCATCTGGTAGGTGGCGGGCGCGTGGTTTGAGGAGTCGCTGTGGAGGGATTTGATGAAACAGATGTCATCCGCGTGGCGGGCGGTATGGGGCATGAGTTCACTGAACCACTGGCCGCTTCGGCCGTGGCGCGCGAATTTCCATGGGCCGGCCATCAGCTCGTTTTTGGAGGAGTTGAAGACACCTCCGACCTTGTCCTTGAGGTTGCGGATGCTGTCAGGCACCGGCTTTCCATGGAGTTTGGTCAGCTCGGGCTTGTGGTCGAAGAGGTCCATGCTCGGCGGACCGCCGGATTGGTAGAGCCAGATGATGTGTTTGGCGCGGGGCCGAAAATGGGGTTGGCGCGGGGCGAGGGGGCAGAGGGGATCGATGTGACGGTTCTGCAGATAGGTTTGGGCGCGGGTCTCGTCCGCGAGGAGGGCGGTGAGGGCGAGCGCACCCGCTCCGCCGCCGCAGTGGGCGAGGAAATCCCGGCGGCTGGTTGGGGCGACCGATGGTTGAGGGGGCGTGGTCATGTCAGTCGATGTAAACGAACTCGTTGAGGTTGAGCAGGGCGCGACAGAAGCTGGTGAGGGAGTTCTCGCCCTGTGCGGTCAAGAAAGCGGCGGCTTGGTGCTGTTCACCCTGGGTGGGACTTCTTCCGAGAGCGAGCCGGAAAGCGCGGTCGATTTGGCTGCTGGGATCGGAACCGGACTCGCGGACGACACGAGCGGCGAGATACGTGGCGGTGCGGAGGGTGAAGTCGCTGTTCAGCAGGTTGAGCGCTTGCGGAGCGACGGTGGTGACGTCCCGGCGGGCGCAGGAAAAGGTGGTGTCAGGCAGGTCGAAGACCTGGAGGAAAGGCAGGGGAACGCTGCGTTTTTGGATGAGAAAGATCGTGCGGACATCGCACTCGTCCTCGGCGTTCGCAAACCAGCCCTGGCGTCGGCCGTTGTCCTTGCCTTCGAGACCTTCGAGGACGCCCGGCTGGGCCCGGAGGATTTCGTCTGGCAAAGGGGGCCAGAGCGGAGGTCCTTCGGTGCGGGAACGAAGCCGTCCGGCGACGGCGAGGAGGGTGTCGCGCATTGTTTCGGCGTCGAGTCGCCGGGCATTTTGCCGCCAGAACAGGCGGTTTGAGGGGTCGATGGTGGCGGCGTGATTTCGGGCGTTCCCCTCGCCCTCGACGCCTGCCTGACGGTAGGCGGTGCTGGTCACGAGGAGACGGTGCATGGCCTTGATGGACCACCCCTGGGCGACGAATTCGGTGGCCAGCCAGTCCAGCAACTCGGGATGGGTCGGTTTGGGGCCGGCGTGGCCGAGGTCGTTGGGATTGGCAAAGAGCGGAGTGCCGAAGTGGTGTTGCCAGAGCCGGTTGACGAGGACACGCGCGGTGAACGGGTTCTCCGCCGAGGCGATCCACGTGGCCAGGGTGAGACGGCGGCCCGTGGTGGCTCCGGCAGCGGCGCGGATGACGGCCGGTCCCGGATCGAAGACGGACAGGAAGCCGGGCGGGACTTCGTCGCGAGGTTCACCGGGGTCGCCCTGGAAAAAGAGGTGGGTGGGTTCGGCGGTTTTGCCGCTGTCGGTCATGAGGTGCGCCGTGGTGAACGGGCGCCGTCGCCCTTGCAGCTCGGTGAGGGCGGCGGTCAGCTGGGCATGGCTTTTTTTGCTGGCCTCGTCCAGCGCCGCCAGGAGTTCCTTTTCGGTCGGATCGGTCTTGGGTTTGCCGGTGGCGGTGAGTTGTTTCCGGGCCTGGGCGAGCAGGGCATCGATCTGTTTCCGGGTCTCCGCGGCCCGGGCATCGAGCGCGGCGTTGTGGGCCTTGATGGATTCTTGCTCGGGGGCGAGGTCCACGGGAAAGTCGTCGCGCGCTTGCACGGCGGCGAAGAAGGCGCGGAAGCGGAAATGGTCGGCCTGGGAGATGGGATCGTGTTTGTGGTCGTGGCAGTTTGCGCAGGAGAAGGTGAGGCCGAGGAATGCCGCGCCGGTGGTGTTGACGAGGTCGGCCATGAGTTCGTTGCGCGCTTTCTTCTCCTCTTGGAAAATGCTGGCGGTGCTGTCGTGGGTGCCGAGGCGCAGAAACCCGGTGGCGAGGAGCAGATCGGCTTCGGCGGGCGTGCGCGGCGGACCCGCCAGCAGTTCATCGCCCGCGAGTTGTTCCCGGATGAACTGGTCGTAGGGTTTGTCCTGGTTCAAGGCGCGGATGATGGAATCCCGGTAACGCCACATCTCGGGTCGGAACTCGTCGCGTTCATGCCCGTTGGTGTCGGCGTAACGCACCAAGTCCAGCCAGTGCCGGGCCCAGCGTTCGCCGTAACGGGGGCTGGCGAGAAGTTTGTCCACCAGGTCGTCGTAGGCGCGGGGTGAGGGGTTGTTGACAAAGGCGTCGATTTCCTCGGGAGAGGGCGGCAGGCCGGTGAGATCAAAATGGAGCCGCCGGATCAGCGTGCGCCGGTCGGCCTCGGGGGAGAAGCCGAGATTCTTTTCCGCCAGCTTGGCCAGGAGAAAGGCGTCGATCGGATTGGAAACCGGGATCTCATCGGGCGGCGTGGCGCGGATCGGCTTTTTGAGGGACCAGAGATCGAGCCGTTCGCCGTTCCAGATTTTGCGGATGGGATTTTCCGGGTCGCTGAAGGCATCGCCGACGGGTCGGCGGAGTGTTTCGGCTCCGACCGCGGAGAGGGTGGTGGCCGCGCCGATGAGCAGGCAGAGGCGGAGGGTGCGTCTTTGATTCGGGTTCATGGGGGAGTGGGCGGTGGGTTTTCCAGGGAAACGCTCCAGTCCACGGAGGTCTCAAACACTTGCCACACGGGACTGGCGGGGTCCGTCATGCTGCGGGGATCCAGAAACAAGCCGACCCGCCGGGCGGGCGCGCGGTTGGCCGGGGCGGCCATGACGGCTCCGTTTTCGTAAGCGAACCATACGGCCCGGTTTGGTTGACCGGGCAGATGGGCGAGGACATGGGCTCCGTCGGCGACCGGGCATCCCCAACCCTGCATGGTTCGCAGCCAGCTGGTTGACGGCACCGTCAAGTCCTTGAGCATGGGATGGCGTTCCGGAGCGATCGCGACTGGCGACGGTTGACCGACAAATCCATAGGGCGGCTCCGGTCCGCCCCTGACCATCCCCAGGGTGGGATATCCGGCCGGCTCCAGGCAAATCACCGGCATGCCGGCCGCCGCCAGTCCGATCCGCTCCAGGACCGGTTCCCCGACGCCATCGGGGAAGATCGAGACGATCACGAGCGCCCGGTCACGGAGGTCCGCAGAGCTGACCTCATCAAAGTGTTTGATCTCCACTTTGAATCCCAATCGCCAAAGTCTGGTGTCCACCAGCTTGTCCCCGATGAGTCGGTTGAACCGGTCCCAGCCGAGGTCGGGCGTCGTCCGCGAAGTCAAGAGGAGCACACTTCCCGGTCGGCTGCCAGCCACGGCGGGAGGGGAATTCCCCGTGACAAAGGCGCGGCTGCCGCTGCTTACCGACTCCGTCTTTCCAGATGACAGGCCTGTCAAGCGCACCAATCCCTCGCTGACGCGCAGAACCGTCCGGGTGTCTGCCGCAGCCAGGCTGAATTTGGTGCCGATCACCGCCGCTTCCGCCTGGGGGGTGCGAATGCGCCAAGGCCTGTGCGCGGGTTGCGGGTCCGCCTCGATTTCGATGAAACCGCTGTCCAATTCCAAAACCCTTGGCTCGCGCGCCGGGTGAAGCACCGCTTCCGGTCCGAGCGTGACCCGGCCCAGACCCCTCACGGCGAGCACCGCGCCGCCCAAGTTCTCGACGCGGAGGCGCTGGCCGAAAAGCAGAGCTGCGCCCTGCGGCCCGGGCTTTGCGGTTCTGTCCTGCACGATTTCGACGCCGCCAGCGCTGAGAAGGGTGGCCCACGGGGCGCGATGATTCGTGAATCTCCAGCAGATCAGGGCCAGGGCGAGGCAGGCGGCGATGGCGGATGCCTGGGGGATCCATGTCCTTCGGAGTGCAATCGGTTTCCCAATGGGCTGGGGCGGGACAGGAACCGCCTCCAGAAGTTCCGAGCCGGTCGCCGTTCCCTCGAGGGCCACATCCAGGTTCACGTGGCTGAGATAGAGGTCGGCCACTTGGTCATTGTGCCGCAGGGCGTCCTGAAGTGTTTCCGTTTCTTCCGGGGTGCAGAGGCCGGACAGGTGCCGTTGGATGAGATCTTGCCAGTTCTGGTTCATGCGGGCTCTTGCCTTTGGAGCGTGCGCCGGACGCACGCGTGCAGCTTCTGCCGGATTCGGTGGAGGATTTTGTAAAGGGACATCGGGGTCTGGCCCCGCTGGGCGGCAAGCTCGTCCATGCGGGTTCCTTGCCGATAGGCGGAGAGCACCAGTTCCCGGCGCGGGGCGGGCAGCTTTTGCAGGCATTTCTCCAGGGCTTCGCGCTCTGAGGAATGTCGCTGTTCCTGCAGTTCGGCCCGGTCCGCGAGGCGGTTCGCCAGATCGTTGTCAAACACATGACGGTCTCGTTGCCGGTCGCGCAGGAGGGCGAGTGCCTTGTTCCGCGCAATTCCCGAGGCCCACGCGCGAAAATCCCGGTCCGGATCGAACTCGTCAAATTTCTGCCACAGCACGACGACGGTCTCCTGGAGCGCCTCATTCGCGTCCTCACGGGAGGGCAGCATGGCTCTCAGCAAGGTGTGCAAAGCGGCCTCGCTCTGCGCGAAGAGGCGCAGAAACTGGTCATGCTGGGAATCGTCGAGATTGGGCATGGCTCGCTCTCCTATCCATTTCCGCCCAGGGCGTTCATTTGCCGGAAAATGTTTTCTGTGGCCATCGTCACCCGGGTTGGAGAGTCGAGAAACGACTGGCAAAACCCTTGACGGGGCGGCGAGATCTGAATTTGGTGGGGATGATCGTCAGGTTTGTCCTTTTTCTTTGGCTCACCGCGGCGCTTGGGGCTGCGGATTTCACCACGCCTGGCGCGATCACGACGCCTTTCCCGACGCTCAACCACCTCGCGCTCGAGTGGGAGATCGAGGGGGATGAGGATCTGGACGCGACGTGTCAGGTGAAATTTCGCAAGGAGGGAGGGACGGTCTGGAGCGAAGGCAGGCCGTTGGTTCGGGTGCCCGCCGGGAAGAGCCGGGAGACATCGCCGATTTTTGCGTGGACGAACCGGCTGAGCGGCAGCGTGTTCGATTTGGAACCGGGAACGCGGTATGAGGTGGAGTTGCAGTTGCACGATCCGGACGGTGGTTCGGCGAGGAGGACCGTGAAATGTGCGACGCGGGCCGAGCCGGTTGTGAGGGCGGACGCGCCGGTCAAGACAGGATCGAGGGCGGATCTGAACGCGGTGAAACCTGGTGAGGTTTTGTTGTTGGGTGATGGCGATTATGGCGAGGTGGTGTTCAACCGGGATGGGGAGCCCGGGAGACCGATTGTCTACCGGAGCTTCAGCGGGAAGGCCACTTTCCGTGAGATCAGCCTCACGAACCGCAAATGGGTGTATCTGGAAGGGGTCACCGTGAACGGTCCGGTCCGGATGAATGGCAGTGAACACTGCGTGGTGCGGCGCTGCCGGATCCGTTCCCAGTTTGGCATCAAGGCTTACAAACCGGGGATGATGAACGCCTGCATCGAGGACAATGTTATCACCGGCATCCGCGAATGGGCCCCGGAGATCATGGGCGCGGGTGGGGACAATGAGGGCGAAGGCATTCAGTTCACCGGCAGCGGCAATGTGATCCGCCACAACCGCGTCAGCGGGTTTCGCGATTGCATCAGCCACATGGAAGACGAGGGCGCGGTTCTCCAGAGTTGCAATGACATCCTCAACAACGACATCGGGGCCGGTCTCGACGATGGAATCGAGGCGGATTTCGCCTCGCACAACTGCCGAGTTCTGCGCAACCGCCTGACCAACTGCTTTGTCGGCATCTCCTCGCAACCCGGGCTCGGCGGACCGAACTATTTTCTCCGCAACGTTATGTTCAACATTGTCCTGAGCCCGTTCAAGCTGCACCGTTTCAGTCAGGGGGATGTCATCATGCACAACACGGTCGTCAAAGCGGGGGACGGTCTTGGCATCCATACTTCGGAGCCCTTTGATCACGCGGTGATCACCCACAATTTGTTCATCTGCGGCCCAGCCCCGTCCGGTGCGACGTTCGGTGGTTACAGCCCGGGCCGGGGCCGTGCGGTGGACGTGCAGCGTTTCGGGATTCATTGTGTCATCGATCACAATGCCTACGCCGTTCTCGGGCGGCCTTTCGAAGGCAAAATCCGCGACTGGACGTTTCAAATGCTTCCGGGGACCGAGTTTGAAACCCGGGGCCGGGTGGTGGAGGTCCAGGTCCCTCTGCCCGAGGATCCCGCGCGGCTCTATCAGGCTCCGGATCTCTCGAAGCTCGAAGCGGTGGGGGCCGGTGCGTATGCCGGGGAATCAGTCCCGCTGTATGGACCGAGGCCGCACCCGGCTTCAAGTGGTTCCGTCCGCTGAGGAAAGGGCGTCCGCGCGTCGTCTGAGCAAGCCTTCCGTGGGCGAGAAAATCCAGGCCAGGGTGAAGAGGAGCCCGGCGGTGAAGGCGATCATGCCCGACGTGTTGGTGCGTTCGAAGCCGATGAGCGGAGGCACGATCAAGGCCGCCCAATGCCCCAGCACCGCAGAGGCCCCGGCGATGGCGGAGCTGAGGAGAAGCATGGGGAGCAGGCGGCGGGTCAGGAGGAGGGCCGCGGCCGGTGGGACGATCATCATGGCGATGACAATGATGCTGCCAACCGATTCAAACGCCGCGACGGTGGTCACCGCCACCAGAGTCATGAGGAGATAGTGGAGCAGGCCCGAGGAAAAGCCCAGGGTGTCGGCCAACCCGGAATCGAACGAACTGATGCGGAGCTCCTTGTAGAGCGTGGCGATCACCGTCAGGTTGAGCAGCAAGGCGCCGCCGTTGACCAGCGCCGCCCGCGGGATCTCCGTGGAACCGAGGGACACGGTATCGAACGTGATGAATTCGATGGCGCCGTAAAGGACGCAGCCCGGATCCAGATCGACGTGGTCCGCGGCCTGCACGATCAGGATTAGGCCGAGGGCGAACAAGGTGGTGAAGACGATGCCCATGGCCGCTCCCTGGTCGATGTTTCCGAACCGGGTGATCCACTGGGTGAACACAGCGGTGAGCACCCCGGTGGCGGCTGCGCCCAGAAACATCGGCAGACTGGCCCGCTCTCCGGTCACGAGAAAAGCAATGGCCAGACCCGGCAGCACCGCATGGCTGATGGCATCGCCCATCATGCTCATCTTGCGGAGCACCAAAAAACAGCCGGGCAGGCTGCAGGCCATGGCGCAGAGCGCTCCGGTCAGGGCGATCCAGGTGTCGTCTGGCGTCCAATTCATGAGGGGGAGGGGATCTGGTGAGGGCTGTTGGGAATGACCGGGCGCGGCTTCAGTTCCGCTTCCAGGGCCCGGACCATTTCCGCCCCGAGGATGTGCTCGACCAAGTCGGCATCGCGATCGACATGGGATGGCGCGATGTCGGCATGGGTGATGAGGTAGAGTTCCCAGAGCCGGTGGTTGCGGGTGATGCGGCTGGCCTCGCCAAATCCGGATTCCGAGAGATGGATCTGGGCGGGATTGGATCCGGGCTCGATGTGATCTTCATTCCGGGCCTGGGTCAGCAGGCGGGAGAGCTCCGGGTTCGACCAGCTGCGGTGTTCGAGAAGCCGTTGGCGGGGAATCGGTTGGTTGGAGACCGGTTGATTCATGGTTTCGAGGATCTCATAGGCGGCGCGGAGAAGGTGCTGGCGGCCGATGCGGCGCTGCAGCCTGGCCTGATCGAGGAGTTTGAGGACGACGCCCCGGGCGGTGCCGAAGAGCATGCTGAAGAGAAAGATGCTGGCGGCAGTGAGCACGATGAGGGCACCGGCGGGGAGGTTGGCGAAGAGCGCGCTGACGGAGGCTCCGAGCCAGCCGCTGATGGCCCCGATCCCGCCGGAGAGAACCAGCATGCGCCGCAGACTGTTCGTCCAGAACCGGGCCGCCGTTGGAGGGATGATGAGAAACGCGATGATGAGAATCAGGCCGACCGCCTGCAACCCCGTCACCGTCACGGCAGTGACCAGAACCAGCAGAAGAATGTCCAGGCGCAGGACCGGCCAACCCGTCGAGGCGGCAAAGTTTTCATCGAAGCAGAGCACGGTGAATTCTTTCAGCAGGAGGAGCGCCGTGGCGGTGACGGTGATCCCCACGGTGGAAATCATGACCACATCGCTGAACACCATGGAAGCCGCTTTGCCGTAGATGAAGGACTCCAGCCCGGCGGCCCCCGGTTTGGTCTGCACCATGGCGTAAACCGCTGCGCCGGTCCCGAAAAAAACGCTCAGGGCAAAGCCCATGGCCACGTCGTCCCGGAGGCGGGTGGTGTTGCGAATGGCCAACATGCAGAGCACGCCGAGAACGCCGGAGATCGTGGCCCCGGTCAAAAGCCCGGGCAGGTCTTTGCCGCTGCCTCCAGCGGAAACCATGAGGGCGAAGGCGATCCCGATTCCCGGGAACGTGGCGTGTGAGAGGGCGTCCCCCATCAGGGAGCGCTTCCGCAGAAGCAGGAAGGCTCCGGTGATCCCCGAGGCCAGGCCGAGCATGGCGGTGCCGAGGACGACGACCCGCGTGTTGTAGCTCTGCAACAGGACCGTGCTGAGGATCTCGTGAGGCGTGGGCATGGCGCAATCAGATCAGGAGCGCCGGATCGCTTCCGCGGCGTGATCGAGGAGACTCAATTTTCCGCCATAGGTTTTGCGCAGGTTTTCGTCCGTGAAAACCTCCCGGGTCGGACCGGAGGCCACCACGCGCAGGTTCAGAAAGATCAGCCAGTCAAAATACTGCGCCACGGTCGCCAGGTCATGATGGACGACCAGACAAGTCCGCCCGGAATCGCGCAATTCCTGGAGCAGGACCACAATCGCCTGTTCCGTGGCGGCATCCACCGCGGCAAAGGGTTCGTCCATGAAGTAGACCTTGGCGTCTTGGGCGAGCGCGCGGGCCAGAAAAACGCGCTGTTGTTGGCCGCCCGAGAGCTGGCTGATCTGGCGGCCGGCGAGGTGAGCGATGCCGACTTTTTCCAGGGCCTCGAGCGCGATCGCCTTTTGCGCTTTGCCCACCGGCCGGAACCAGCCGAGGCGGCGATAGGTGCCCATGGCCACGACATCGAGGGCGTTGACCGGGAAATCCCAGTCGACGCTTTCCCGTTGGGGGACGTAGCCGACGAGGTGACGGTTGGCTCGGTAGGGTTGACCGTAAATGTGGACCCAGCCCGAGGTTTTGGGGATCAGATCGAGGCACGCCTTGAGCAGGGTGCTTTTGCCGGCTCCGTTCGGGCCGACGATTCCGACGAGCTTGCCTTCGGGGATGTTGAGATCCACGTCCCAGATCACCGGTTTGCGTTGGTAAGCGACGGTGAGGTCGTGGACCGAGAGCGGACAGTCTGGAGGATGCTCGTGCACCATGGGGCCGGTTTGGTTACTGCAGTTTTCCGTTGAGACCTTTTTCCGGGGCGTTTCCGCCCAAGGCCCGAGTGATGGTGGTCACGTTGTGATCGATCATCCCGAGATACGTGCCTTCGTAACTCCCGGCGGCGCCCATGGCATCGGAAAAGAGAGATCCGCCGATGCGCACCTCGTGTCCGGCGGCGCGGGCTCCTTCGATGAGGGCTTGGACGTTTTTCTCGGAAACGGACGTCTCCACGAAGACGGCAGGGATTTTGCGATCCACGAGAAAGCGGACGAGGCCCTCGATGTCTTTGAGACCGGCCTCGGACTCCGTGGAAATGCCCTGGATGCCGCGCACCTCCAGGCCATAGGCGCGGGCCATGTAGCCGAAGGCGTCGTGCGCGGTCACCAGGACCCGCTGCGGCGCCGGGATGCTGGCCAGGGAATCACGGGCATAGGCATCGAGTTTTGTGAGTTCCTCAAGATAGGTGCCGGCCCGTTGCGCATACCCGGCGGCGCCATCGGGATCAAAGGCCGTCAGCGTTGCGGTGATCGCTTGGGCGGCGCGGGTCCAGCCGGCCACGTCCATCCAGACGTGCGGGTCGGCGTGGCCGGGGCCGGATTGCAGGATGTAGGGGCCGAGGTCATCGGCGACGGCGTGGACATGGCCGCCGCGCTGGCCGATTTTGGCGAGCACATCGCCCATTTTGCCCTCCAGCATGAGGCCGTTGTAGAAGACCAAGTCGGCCGCCTTCAGCAATCGCAGATCGGTGGCCGCCGGCTTGTAGAGATGCGGATCCACTCCTTCTCCGATCAGGCTGCGGACCTCGGCCCGCTCTCCGGCGATGATGTTGGCCACGTCCCCGATCATGGCGGTCGTGGTCACGATTCGGATCCGGTCTTCGGAGGCCGACTCCCTGCTGGCCGGGCTGCAGCCAGTCAGCCATGCAACCGCGCCGATGAGCAGGCCGCGCAAAAGGGAGAGTGCACCGTCGGACATAACCGGTAAGATTTCGCGAAATTTTGGACGTTCAAAGCCCGGCACGGAGGCCGACGCTCCCTTTCTCTTCCCATCAGCGTCGCGTTCGCGCAAATCCTGGCTGCGAATTCCTCGTTCACCGGCCGCCTGAGAAAATTATCACGTTACAACCCGGCGAAGACCGATAAGTTGGAGCAGCGGACCGGGTCCGCGACCATGGAAGCGCAACTCAGGCAGCAACCCACCGGATTGACCTTCACCCTCGGCGAGACCTGTGTCATCGGACGCAGCGAAGAGGCGGACGTGCAGGTTTACAGCTCCCGCGTGTCCCGGCAGCACGCCATGATCCGGCTGCATGCGGATGGTTACCGGATCTATGATCTGGACAGCGCGAACGGCACCATGGTCAACGACCGCGATGTCGATCAGCCGACCTTGTTGCAGGATGGCGACATCATCACGATGGCGGACATCCTCTTCCAATTCCACGTCCCGACCGAACCGGACCAGGCGTCCAATCCGCCGCCGGCCGCGCCCACCGTGACTCTGGTGGGGGTGAAGAAGATCCCGATCATTGCCTTGGTGAGCGACATCGTCAATTTCAGTGCGATCAGCGAAAAGGTTACCGAGGAGCAACTGGCCGCGATTCTGAACGTCTGGTATGAGGACTGCCGCCGTTTGATGGAGGAATCCAAGGGGCAGATCGACAAATTCATGGGGGACGGCATGTTTGGTTACTGGCGTCAAACCTCCCCGGAAGCGCGGGTTCAGGCCTTGCGGGTGGCTCGTCAGCTGGTTGGGGGGCCGCAGCATCTCCCGGAAGGGGTGGCCAAGCTGATGCGCAAAAAGGGGGTCTCCATCCGTTGCGGTGTCGGCCTGCACATCGGAACCGCGGCGGTCGGGTCCGTGGCGCGCGGAGAGAAAACCGCGTTGGGGGAAGTGGTGAACATTGCCTTCCGCATCGAGGCCCTGACCCGGGAGCTGGGATATCCAATTTTGGCCAGCGGTGATTTTTTTGAAAACTGGGAGGTCGGCAAGTCGGTCTTTCATCCGCTCGGGCCGCACGAATTGCGGGGCCATTCCGGGACGGTGGAATTGTATGCCAGCAAATCGGGAAGTTCTTCGACCGGGGGCGTGAAACCGGGTAGCCCATGAATCTGCGAGCGTGTTTCCCCGGATGGTGGGCGGTCTTTGTCCTGGCTCTGCCGTCGGCTGGATGGACTGCGGGCGGGTTGCCGCCGGACGCGAAGCAGCTCTTGGTGGCCATCGCCAAGGATTGGGAGAGTGACAAGGCCCTGCTCTGGGCCATGAACCGGACCCCGGAGGGTTGGTCATCCGCGTTGGGCGAGCCGATCGAGGTGTTGCTCGGGCGCAACGGACTTGCCTGGGGAAGGGGAGTGGAGCCGGCGAAAGCGCCCGACAGCCGGGTGAAGCGGGAAGGGGACCGGCGCACCCCGGCCGGGGTGTTCAAGGTCGGCAAAATTTTCGGTGAGGCGGCCGGGTTGCCGGGTGGCGGCAAGTATCCCTATCGCCAGATCGGGCGATGGGACGCCTGGGTGGATGATCTCAAGAATCCGTATTACAACCGGCATTACATCGCCAAGCCGGGTCGGGTGCCGCCCTGGTTTGAATCGCAGAGGATGCGCCTCGGCGATGCCGCCTACGAGTTTCTCGTGGAAATCCGGCACAACGCGGATCCTCCGGTGCCCGGGTATGGCAGCGCCATTTTCTTTCACATCCGGCGCGGGGAAGACCGACCTTCCTCGGGCTGCACGGTGATGACCCGGGCGAACCTGATCCGGGTGATTCAGTGGCTGCGTGAGGACGCCAGCCCGCACTACGTCATCCTGCCCAAATCCGAATACGACCGCTTCCAGGCTGCTTGGAGGCTGCCGATTTTCCGGTGAACCGGGCCCGCGGCGGGTTCGTCAAGAGCCTCGGGGATCCACCCTCCACTGGAAGTTCGCAAAGCGGGCGTGGCAATCCCGGGCCGGAGCCCACTGCGGTCCGGTTCCGCCGTGGAAGGTGTTGAAGAGCAGGCTGTCAACGCCGATCTCAGGGATGGCGCGCCATTCCATGTCGCTCCGGTCGACGAGGAGATCGCCGTTGACCCAGACGGAGAGGGATCCGTCGCGCCGCCCCGGGGTGTTCATGGCGACGCGGAGGCGGATGGTGGCAGGGATTCCGGGTTGAAAGCGGAAGCCCTTCTCCTTGGGAAAATCGAATTCATCGCCATATTTTTCCGGTTGATGCATGTGATAGACGTAGGCTTGTCCGCTGCCGTCTTTGCGCCACATGAGGCGGGCGGACCAACCTTCGCTCCCGTTGACGGGATCCCCGCCGGTGATGGTTTTTGGGCCGCCGCAGAGACCGGGAAGTTTGCCGCCCTTGACGAAGTCGAATCCCTCCTCAAAGAGAACGGTGTATTGCAATTCCGCGACGGGGTTGTCCGCGCGGATGCCGGGGAGGGGAAAGCGCCAGCCCCCGCCGCCTTGTTCCGGGCCGACCGAGCCTTTCGGATAGAGGACACGGAGCCATGGGGTGCCGTCGGCCAGAAGAATGCTGAAGCGGCCTTCGGCCACGCCGTCCTCGTAGGAACAGCCTGGCCATCCGGCCTTCCAGGCTTTCGGGCGATAAGGCCCCGGGTCCCGGCCGAAGTCGAGCGGGACCCAATCCGCGGCCAGGGCGTTCCCGGCAAGCGCGAGCAGCGTGAGGGCCAGTCGGAGCGGCGTCACAGCGGCTTTTTGAGATGGGCGACGATGTCCGCGACGGATTGGGCGGTGAGGCCGAGGAGCGCCGGGGAATACATCAGGGAGCGCTTCAATTTGGTCACGCTGGCAATCCGTTCCTGGGGCACGGTTTGGATGGTGCCGCCGAGGCATTTGACGATGAGCGGGTCTCCGCCGGAGAGGACCATGCCGGTGATGGTCAGACCGTCCTTGGTTTTGACTTCGCTGCCCTCAAAGCCGTGGGAGATGTCTGCCGAGGGATGGGCGATGGCATTGGCGATGACTTCCGCGGGCTGTTGTTGGCCGAAGGAGGTGAGGTCCGGTCCGAACTCGACCCCGGTGGATCCGATCTTGTGACAGGCGTAACAGACGGCGATGGCCGCTTGGCCGCGGGAGGCGTCACCGGTCAATTTGGCGATCTCCACTCCGGGAGGGAGCGGTTGGGCTCCGGCTGGTTCGGGCGGAAACTCGGAGGCGATGAGTTTCACCTTGGCGGGATCGTAAAGACCGAGGGCTTTCATGCCGGCATCGATATCGAAACCGCGCCACGCATTTCCCTTGCGGTTGAAAAGCCACCATTGGGCGAGGTCTTTCAGGGGGAATGCGGCGGTGTTGGCCAGTTCCATCATCGCGCCGGCCGCTTCCCGACTGGGCACGAAGGCCAGGGCGGTGAGCATGAGTTTCCGTTGATCCGTGGAGAGGCTGGGGGAGAGCGCGCGCGCTTTGAAATCCGCCACGGCCGCGGCCGGATGAAGACGCCAGGCGATCCAGGCAAAGGCCTCGCTCCAGGTCGCGGCGGGCCCGCCCAGTTTCTGGTTCAAGGCCGCGTAAACCGCCGCTTCTTTGCCTTCGCAACCGAGGCCGAAAGCTTCGAGGTAGGCACGATCCCGGCCGTCGAATCCCTCGGCGACTTGCACCAGGATGGGCAGACTCTGCTCCACCGGAACATCGCGGAGCATGATGGCGGCCTCGCGCCGAATCGCAGCGGAAGGGTCCGAGGCCATGGTCGCGGCCATCGCCACGGCGTTGGGATCGACGAGGCGCAGGGCGCGGCAGGCGACGAGGCGCCGGGAAGCGTCGGATGACTGGAGGAGCGTTTTGACTTTGGGGATCCCGCTTTCACCGAGTTGGGCCAGTAGCCAGATGGCGCGGGCGGCGAGATAAGGATTCGGATCGTCCAGCAGGGCTGCGACGGCGGGGACCGCCTTTTCTCCCTGGGCCTTGAGGCGGGTGAAGCCGAGGTTGCGGACATTTGCCGCCGGGCTCCGGAGGGCGGCGATCTGTCCTTCCGTGGTGGCGAGGTCCAATCGAGGGACGACCGATTTGAATCCCTTGGGCGCAATCCGGTAGATCGTCCCGGACAACCCGTCGTCGAGCGTGCCATGTCCGCCGACGCGGGCATCGAACCAATCCGCGACGTAGATGGCGCCGTCTGGTCCGACGCAGACATCGCTGGGTCGGAACATGGTCTTCAGTTCGCCGGAGGCTTTGCCGCCGAGGAAATCCGAGCCTGCCCATTCCTGTTCCTTGTTGGAGGTGAGGAAATCGAAGCGCTCCAGTTTCCAGCCGGCTCCGTCGGGCTTGGGGGAATAACCGAAGACCACATTTTTCCCGGCCTCGCAAGCGAGCAGCAGACCGTTCATGGAATCGGGGAGGGCGCCGTTTTCGTAGAAGGCGACCCCGGTGGGCGAGCCGCCGCCGTAGACATCCCCGGCCGGCATGGTGCCCGGGTCCTCCTGGCGCCACTCGGCCACGGCGGTCTCTTGGCCGGGCCGTTTGTCGGCTCCCCAGGAGCGCAGGCCGTCGGCGGAAGCGAAGCCGGCATTGCCGCCCTCGAGAATGGCAGAGACGCGGCAGGCCGGGGGATCGTCGTTGTCGCTCTGGAACAGGTCGCCAAAGGAGGTGACGGCCTGCTCGTAACTGTTGCGGTAATTGTGGCCGAGGATCTTGACGTTCGTTCCGTCGGGATTCATGCGGGCGGTGAATCCGCCGATCCAGACATGGCCATCATCGCTCCGTTTGCCGGCGATCTCGCTGAGCATGTAGGGGCTGCCCATGAAAAAGGTCTTGCCCGAGCGGTCGGTGAACTGGGCACCGGTGTTGCCCTGGTTGAAATACCATTGGCCGTCTGGACCGGCGGTCAGGCTGTGCAGACTGTGGTCGTGTTGACGACCGTTGAAGCCGGTGAGGAGGACCTCCCGTTTGTCCACGGCCGGATCAAAGACGCGATCGCCGTTCTGATCGGTGTAGACCAGGAGATCGGGAGGCTGGGAAACGATGACCTTCTGGTCGAGCACGGCGACTCCAAGAGGGGAGGCGAGAGCGGATTCCTGGACAAAAACGTTGCTCTTGTCAGCCTGTCCATTGCCATCGGTGTCTTCCAGGACCACAATGCGGTCACCTTCGGGGCGGCGACCGCCTTTGCCGCGGTAGTTGACGCCCTCAGCGACGTAGAGACGGCCGGAGGCATCGAAGTCGATGTTCACCGGATTGGAGAACAGGGGGGAAGTGGCCCAGACCGTGATCTCCAAGCCCTCGGGCACCTTGAAGAGAGCGGTCGGGACCACTTTGGGGGCGTCCGGATCGTAAGCGGCGGGGTTCGGGGGCGTTTCGGCGTAGAGGGCGAACTGAATCTTCGCATCGCTCAATTGGCCGCCCCGCATGAGACCGCCGTCGTCGAGCGCCACTCGGCCTCGAAAGCGGGCCGCGCCCGCGGGCAATTCGTAGTGAATGATGGAATAGGCATGGGTGCCGATCCCTTTGGCGAAGGTTTTTCCTTCCACCGTGAGAGGCGTGCCCCCGGAGCTCTTGCCGTTTTGCACCGTCGCATACCCGGCTTTGGCGCTTTTCCAGGGGAGCGTGGTGAGATCGATGGAAGAGCCGTTTTGCAGGAGGATTTGCGGTTCGATCCAGTTTGCCCAATCGCAGCTGACGCCGCCCAGATCTTCGACGACAAGAAACAGTTGGCGGGTTTCCGGCAGGGCGGAATCGACCTCGATGATGCGGGACTTGGATTTGCTGGTGAGGACCGGGCTTTCGTAGAACGGCTTTGCTTTCGGGGCGGCGGCGGCCGCGAGGCTGAGCACGGCGGTGAACGCGACGAGGAGGCGGGCGAGGGTCATGGCAATTCGTGAGGACATTCGTAACCACGGCGGTGGCTGGATGCAATCTTTCGTGTCTTAGCCAAGGAAGCGGATGAGGGCGAGGATATTGATGGCGGCTTTCGGGATGAACGTGCCGGGCTCGACATACTCGGGGAGTTTCAGGCGGTCCGCGGAGCGCTCGGAACAGTGAGCGTTGCCGCCGGAGGGGCCGAGGCCATCGAGCGTGGGGCCGAGATGGCAGAGATAATTGGCATCGCTGAGGCCGCCGCGCGGGCCGGGCACGAGTTGCAGATGGAGGCTCTTGGCGGCCTCGGTCCAGTGGGCGGCGAGGGCGGCGTTGGCGGGACTTGCCGGCCAGGCCGGGGAACGGCCCAAGCTGGAGACGCGGATTTCAGCCTGGTGGGGCGGGATCAAGTCGCGCTCCAACTCCCGGAGTGCGGCCGCGGTGCGGTCGAGCAAGGTGGGATCGTAGGCCCTCACCTCGAGCTCGGCCTCGGCTTCGTGGGGGACGCGGTTGACGACCGTTCCGCCGCGGATGCAGCCCACATTGACGGTGAGTTCGGAGGCGGGGTCGGTGAGCCGGGCGGCCTTTTGGACCGCCTCAGCCAGGGAGACAATGGCGTTGACCCCGTCCGCGTGAGCGCTCCCGGCGTGGGCGGCACGGCCCCGGGCGCAGAGCCGGAACCGTTCGCGGCCCTTGCGGGCATCCACGATTTGCCAGGCATCGTTGATCACCGGGCCGCCTTCGAAAACGAGAACCGCTTGGGCACCGTGCGGGCAGCGCTCGGAAGTGCGCTGGGCGAAATCTTGCGAGAGCGTCTCTTCGGAAGCGTCGAGAGCGATGAGCCACGAGTGAGACAGGAAAATTTCCGGGGCGAATTGGCGCAACCCCTCCAGGGTCAGCAGGAGGAGGGTCGTGCCGCCCTTGATATCCACCGTTCCGGGCCCGTAAATCCGCCCCTCGTTCGGAGCCGGTTCCCACCGGAAGTTCTGGGCTTGTTCCTCTTCCGGCGGATACACGGTGTCGAGATGGCTCACCAGCACCAGCGGCGGGCCGGGGATGCGTCCGCGGCGGGAGAGGAACAGGTGATGGCCATAACCGGGATGCTCCGAAGGCACAAATTCCGCGCGGAAACCGAGATCGGCAAAAAGATCGGCTGTCATCCGGCCCTGTTCGTCGATCCCCGCCGCGTTGGCGGTGAAGCTGTTCCGCTCCACCAGACGGCGCAGGGCGTCGAGGTTCGGCTCAAGACGAGTGCCGAGCCAGTCGAGCAGGGATTGCGTCAGGGGGTCAGGATTCATCGGGCAAAGGGGGAATCGGAGTAGGCATACCAACAACCGAGGGTGATCATGAAGTTGGACAGGGCGTGCAGCAGGATGGCGGGCCAGAGCGAACCGGTCCGCGCAAAGATCCAGCAGGCGAAGATCCCGTAAAGGGTGATCGAGGCCATCCCGAACCAGGAATAGTAGTGCAAGCCACCGAAAATCAGACCGGACAGGATGGCCGCACCCCAGGTGCCCAGCCGGGCCCGCAGGCCGTTGAAGAGAAATCCGCGGAACAGAATCTCCTCGCCGAGCGGGGCGATGGCGGCGCTGGTGACCAACTGGGAGAGGAGCTGGGGGCCTCCGGCGTCGATCAGCGTCGCGGGAAGGAAGTCGCGGGTGTCGATTTGGCCGCTCATTTTTTCGATTTCGTAGAGCGCGAGGTTTGCCAGGGCATCGATGCCGAACAAGCCGAGGCCGAGGGCCAAGGTGCCGGGACGCAGCAGCAGACCGGGGCTCAGCCCCAGCACCCGGGTGAAATGACGTCGGTTTGGCAGGAAAAGGGCCGCGCACAACAGCACGGGCAACCCCTGGAGGATGAGGTAGGAGAGCGTTTCGAACGTGGCGGACCATGGCTCCGTTTTCAGAGGGGGCGGCAGCCGTTCCGTGAGCGAGGTGAAGAGGCCGGCCATCAACGTCGCGAGGAGCAGCGACCAGAAGACCGCGGCCATCATCGGTCCCGGGAGCCATAGGGACCAGACCCCGGGGGATTTGCGGGGAGGTCCGGCCCGCAGAGAGCGCCAGGCAAACCCGATGAAAGGCAGAGCGAGAGCCAGAACCGAGAGATGGAGAAGGCCGGCCCGCAGAAGCCGGTCGAACCCGGGGTGACCCTGGTGGGAGTGGGTCACCACCGAGCGATCCTCCGGCGACTGGCCCGCTGCCTCGGGAAGAAATCCGGCGGCACGGGCTCCGCGATAGGCCATAGCCCGTTCCTCGAGGACTTGTTGGGGGCGGGCATAGCCGAGAACCCAACTCCACCAGGATGGGGTCTCGGGGTGTTCCGTGAGGACGTGGTGGACTTGCTCTAGCCGATCCAGATAGCGGAGGAAAAGGGCTTGGTCTGTGGGGGAAAAGGCCGCTTTCCAGGCGGCGTGATCGAGCGCGGTGCCCATGGCCAGGAGAGCGGCTCCGATGAGCCATGCGGCCGTCGTCCGCCCACGGCGGGTCGGCCTTGAGAACATGTTGTGAAGCCGCACCGACGTGAGGACCCGGGAAATGATTCGCCTCGGGGAGCGTCATCTTTCCCCGAAGATCGGGAAAAATTCAAGCTCTGGAATCAGTTGCAGGAAACCCCGGATTGTTCGAGGGACATGGGCGAGGGTGGACCAGCGTCTTCCTTGCGAATTTTCTTGAACATCAGGCATCGTCATCGCGAATCTCCTCCCATGTCCCTCCGGATCTCCCAATTTGTCTTGTTTCTCTTGTCGGCGTTGTTCGCCGCCGGTTGCTCCACCGTTTCCGCTCCCAACGGTTCGCAACGGCTGAACCCGAACAACGCCGAGTTGTTGGCCCGCCGCGCCAAAATCGCCGCGGAACCCCCGGGGGATTACTACATCGGGCGTCGGTTCTGGCTGGAAGGAACAAATTTCTGGGGATTCGTCCGCAAGCCGGGTCAGCAATGGGACGAGGCCAAGCTCGTGATGCTCGGGGAGAAAATCAAGCGGGCCCCGGACCGCCTGGCCGAGGACGGACCGGTCGGCGGTCGGCTCGGTTTTGATCACAATTACGAATACAAACTTCACGGCGAGTTTTCGGGTCAGCGCGTTTATGACCCGAACAGCAACCAGATTCTGCCCGAGTTCGTGCTCCGCGACTACGAACTCATCTCCAGCCATCCAGGCTTTCTCTTCCATCCGGATCAGCGGTTCGAGCCGCGCCGGGTCCCGGTTATCCCCAAATATTGATCCCCGCCGCCAAGCTCCCGAGGAGCGGCCCGAAACGAAGCACGTGGCTCCGGTGACCCAGGCAATCACCCGCTTTGCCCCAAGCCCCACCGGACGGCTGCATCTCGGCCACGCCGCCTCCGCCTGGTTTGCCGCAGAGAGAGGTCGGTTTTTGCTGCGGATCGAGGACATCGATCCTTCCCGTTGCCGACCCGAATGGACCCAGGGAATTCTTGAGGACTTGGCCTGGTTGGGTTTGTCCTGGCCGGAGCCGGTGCGCCTGCAGTCGGCTCATCTGGAGGATTACCGCGCCGCATTGCGGTGCCTCGAGGACATGGAGGTGCTCTACCCCTGTTTCTGCACGCGTCGGGAAATCGAGGAAGAGGTGCGTCGGGCCGGAGCCGCGCCCCACGGCGCCGAGGGACCGGTCTATCCCGGGACATGCCGGGCCATGGATCCAGCGGAGCGGGCCGATCGTTTGGCTGTCTGCCAGGGAACCTCCTGGAGGTTGGACTCGGCCCAGGCGACCCGTCTTGTCGGACCGCTCACCTGGCGAGATGCCCGCAAGGGCCTGGTCCCGGTGCGGGCGGATCTGCTCGGGGACGTCGTGGTGGCCCGCAAGGAGATCGGCACCAGCTATCACCTCGCGGTGACCGTGGACGATGCCCTCCAGGGGGTCACGTTGGTCACGAGGGGAGAGGACTTGTTTGACTCCACCCATGTCCACCGGTTGCTCCAGGCCCTGTTGAAGCTTCCGGAGCCGGCTTACCATCATCACCGGCTTCTGCTCGATGAGACGGGCAAGCGTTTTGCCAAACGGGATCAGAGTTGCACCCTGCAAAGTCTCCGGGAAGCCGGGGTCACGCCGCGAGAAATCCGGGAACGGACCCGGCTGCCAGAGTAGAGCATCGGAAAGCTCGCGATTTTGCGTCGCAAACTTGCGATTTTGTGGCGGAGAACCGGGTTTTTTTCGTATTTCGGGGACTGGGAAGGAATTGACAGGCGTCAGATGAAAAAAAACAAAATGGCTTGACGTGTAGACGATGCCTGTCATTATGGATTATATAGCAAGGCTTAGAAATTAAGCATCGTTGACTGTCCGAAAATGAACCTCCGAAAAAACTCCGTTCTCGCCCTTTTTGCGGCCTCTCTGGTCGGTGTCTCTCCTGCTGCGGAAGATCCGGCTGCTTATTCTCACGCGATCGCTCCGCTCCTCGAAGCCAAGTGCGTCGGCTGTCATGGAGCTGAAAGGCAGAAGGGCAAGTTGCGGATGGATAGTTACGCCGCGCTGATCAAGGGCGGGAGCGAGGGACCTTCGCTTGTTCCGGGAAAGGTGGCCGACAGCTTGTTGGTCACCCGCATCTGCCTTCCTGCCGACAACGATGAGCACATGCCGCCGGAGGACAAGACCCAGCTGACGGCCGGGGAGGTCCAGCTCATCCGCATGTGGGTGGAAAAGGGTGGCACCGAGGTCCTGAAAGTGAGCCAGCTCGGGTTGTCGGCGGATCTTCAGGCCACCGTCGCGGCCATCATTTCCACGCGGAAGGCTCCCGCGGCTTCCGCTGCTGGGGCGCCCGCCGCTCCCAAGGTGGATCCCGCCGTGGCTGCCGCCCGCAAGAAGGTGGCCGAGGAGGTCATGAAGAAGATCAATGCGACCGGTGCTTCCCTGGCTCCGATTGCCCAGGACACTCCGGAACTCCGGTTCACCGCCCTGAATGTTTCCGATTCCTTTGGAGACCAGCAACTGGCTGAATTGGCTCCGGTGGCGGACCAGATCGCCTGGCTCGACCTCGCCCGCACCAAAGTCACCGACAACGGTCTCGCCATGGTGGCGAAAATGACCGGCCTGACCAAGCTCCACTTGGAAAATACCGCGATTGGCGATGCCGGCATGGCGCACCTTTCGGGGTTGAAGAATCTGGAATACCTCAACCTCTACAAGACTCAGGTGGGCGATGCCGGTCTGGAGAAGCTCAAGTCCCTGGGCTCCTTGTCCAAGGTCTACCTGTGGCAGTCCAAGGCAACGCCTGCGGGTGCGGAGCGCTTGCGGTCCTCGATCCCCAAGCTGGTGGTGAATCTGGGCTGGGAATTTGAAGCCGCCAAGGTCGCGGCGGTGACGGCTCCGGCCGCCGCTCCGGCTCCAGCGCCCGCCGCGGCTCCCAAGCCCGCTCCCGCACCGGCCCCAGCCCCGGCTCCTGCGGCGAAGCCGACGCCCGCTCCGGTCCCAGCTCCGGCTCCTGCCCCTGCGGCGAAGCCGACACCCGCACCGGCTCCAGCGCCAACTCCCAAGCCAGCCGCCGCCCCGGCTCCGGCCCCGGTCCCAGCTCCGAAACCTCCGGTGGTTGCCCCGGCTCCGGCACCCGCCCCTGCCGCGACGGATGAGTATGCCGGCGTGCGTCAGCGTCTCACCGCCGCTCACCAGGAGGCGATCGGCCTCGTGGCCAAGGCCAAGGAGATAGTGGGCCGCTCCGAGAACGAAGTGCGGGTGGCCTCGAACGAATTGAACATGGCCCGGCACCACGTCGAAGCCACGGTCAAGGCCACGGCCGAAGCCAACAAGAAAGTGGCGCAACTGGAATCCGCTGTCGCTGCGATCCAAAAGGCGCTGGACGCGGTGAAACCGCACGCCTCTCTGGCGGACGTGCAAAAGACGCTGACCGAGGACCTCGCCAAGGCGGGCAAGCTGGTGGAAAGCGCCAAAGCGAATGTGGCGGTCGCCCGCCAAGTGGAGCAGGCAGCTCCCGCCAAGGCTGCCCAGGCGGAAGCCAACCAAGTGGCCAAGCAGAAAGCCCTCGACGAAGCCCGCAAGCGCGCTCCCCATTACGAGGCGGTGGCCAATGCCATCAAACAGACCCTGGACATGATCCGGCCCTGATGCCGCCGGAGAACGGTTTTTTGTGAATACATACTGAGTGAGTGAGAGCCAATGGGCGCCCCGACGCGTCCATTGGCTTTGCGAGCGTCCCCGAAGCGGGTCCTTTCTGTTGCCCCGCGTTTCAGGCTTTCATTTGACACCCGGCCCGGGTCGCGTTGAATCGGGCGATGACTTGGAATGCCACCCGGCTCGTGATGGCGAGCCTGATTGTGATCACCGTGGCCCGGGTTCTCATCGGCAGCACCATCGAGATCTCGTCGGACGAGAGCTACTACCTGCTCTGGGCGGAGAGACTCGACTGGTCTTACTACAGCAAGGGACCGGGTGTGGCCACGGCCTTGGCGGTGATGACCGGCCTGTTTGGCAAATCCGTTTTTGCGATTCGCTGTCTCTCCGGGGTGCTGGGTCTGGGAATGAGTCTGATTTTCCTGCGGCTTGGGACGGAATTGTTTGACCGACGCACCGCGATTTGGGCGTTGGTCGTGTTGAATGTCACGCCCATCTTCAACGCGGGCGGGATCATCCTGACGATTGATCCGCTCATGATGTTTTTCTGGGTCATCGTGATGTTGGGCACCTGGAACGCGGCGCGGAGCGGCCGGATCCTCTGGTGGGTCATCACGGGCCTGGCCATGGGTCTCGGCTTCCTCTGCAAATACACGATTCTGGTTCTCTATCCGTCCGTGGTTGCGTTCCTCGCGTTGTCGCCTTCCAGCCGGGTTGAATTGCGGCGGCCGGGGTTTTACGGGATGACAGCCTTGGTGCTGCTTTCGATGGCTCCGGTAATCATCTGGAACGGGGAGCACGAGTGGATCACGATCCGTCACCTCTGGGAGCGCACCGGCTTGGTGCAGACGAAGGCCGAGGCGGCCAAGTTTCCGCTCCAGCCGCTCGATTTCCTGGAGTATCTGGGGATGCATTTCGGGGTGTATTCTCCGGTGATCTTTGCCGGATTTTGTTGGGCGATTGCGAGAGCCGTGCGGCGCTTCCGGGCCTCGGCAGAGGAATTGTTCCTGAGCCTGTTTTCTCTCCCCATCATCTTTGGCTATTTTCTGCTCTCCTGTTTTCACACGGGCGAGGTCAACTGGACGGCGCCCGGATTTGTGGGGGTGAGTCTCTTGTTGGTGCACTACTGGCCGGACCTGCGGATCGGGGAAGGGTGGAAGCAGCGTTGCATCGTTTCATCCCTGGCCATTTCCGTGGCCCTCACGTTGTTCATGGCGAACCCGGACGTGCTGCGGACCATGGGACTTCGTTGGCCCTATGAGCGGGACCCGCATTGGCGCTTGCGCGGCTGGCAGTCTTTGACGGCGCAACTGGAGAAGGAAGTTCGCGCGTTCGCCCAGGAGAATGGTGAATCGGTGTTCCTAATCGCCAACCGTTACCAGATGGCGGCCCCGGCGGCCTTTTATCTTCCGCAAGATTTGCCGATCATCCGGCCCACGGCCGATCACCCGGTCGTTCACATGCGCGGGGAGCCGGGCCGGATCCACAACCAGTTTTCCTTCTGGCCCAGTTACTTTGATCCCGCAACCGAGGATGGCAGCCAGCCCTACCGGGGACATTCCGCCCTCTATTTCACCGATGAGGTCCGCCACGAAAACGCGCCCCGGGAAATCCGCCAAGCGTTCGGGAGCGTGAAGCTCTGGTCCTGGTTCACCGTGACCCGGCACGGACTCCCGGTGCGTTCCTGGAAGGTTTTTGCCTGCCGGGATTATCGAGGCGGCAAGCAGGTTGAGTGAACGAACGGTGGGCTCGAAGGCGTGTCTCATGATCGTGACTTCGTTGCATCGA
Organism: Verrucomicrobiota bacterium; assembly: GCA_003402735.1. Classification (GTDB taxonomy): domain Bacteria; phylum Verrucomicrobiota; class Verrucomicrobiia; order Verrucomicrobiales; family DEV007; genus V1-115. The sequence goes on along the minus strand of QQNE01000039.1, from coordinate 11,358 downwards.
TTCCTCGTTTTGCCGGTTTTGCTCTGCTGGCCAGCCTCTCTCCGCGCCGCAGACACCGCGGGGCGGGACGCCATGTGGCTGGAGAAGTCGGGGACCCTGATTTTTCATGACTCTTTCGAGCGGGAAGAGGAGGGCAACTTGGCCAAGGCGATCGGCAACGGCTGGAACAGCGCCACGGCCGATCGCGTGCCGTCCGTGAAGCAGGCGGATTTGGATGAAGGCATCCTCAAAATGGCCAGCGCAACGAAGGAGGCGGGCCACGCGGCCCACGTTCATCATGAGGCGGGGTTCGCGGATGGCGGGGTCAGGGTCCGCTTCAAATTCCCCGGGTTGAACAAGGGAGAAAGTTTGCAGCTGGGGTTTGTTGACCGGGAGACAAAGGGCATCCACGCCGGGCATCTCTGCTATGCCCTGCTGGGAGGGGGAAGCGTGACCTTGATCGATCACAAGACGGGCGTGATGAACCTGGAGATCCGCCAGCGTCGCCAAGGCTATCTGGACCGCAAGGAGCCGTTGCCAGCCGACCTCGAGGCGCTCCTCAAAACCAAACAGACCACTCGGCCCTGGAAGGCGGACGGGAAATGGCACGACCTGGTCCTGGTGACCGAGGGGGATGAGATGAGGATATCGATCGATGGCCAACCGCTGGCGCAGCATCGCTCCGAAGGCTTCGCCCATCCCGTGAAACGTTGGTTCAGTTTTCTCATGCCCAACACGGTTTGGATCGACGACGTGAAGATCTACAAGGTGCGATGAGTTTCGTTTTCCTGACCGCTTTGGTTGTCTGCCGGGAAAGAGATCGCAGTTCCCTGGCACCGTGCCGAGTTCGGCACATTGATCAACCCTGAATTGTCTCATGAATCCTCACATCCTCCCCGGTATTTTGTCGGTGTTGTTCACCGGTTTGGCGGCGGCCGCCCCGGTCCCGCTCTTCGATGGCAAAACCTTTGGCGGTTGGGAAGGGGATACAGGGACCGTCTGGCGGATTGAGGAAGGGGCGCTGGTGGCCGGTTCATTGGAGAAGAAGCAAGAGAAGAACAACTTTCTGGCCACCCGGAGAACCTACGGTGATTTCGACCTGACCTTGAAGTGGAAGCTTGAGGGCACCGAAGGATTTGTGAACGGAGGTGTGCAGTTCCGCACTGTCCGTATTCCCAATCATCATGAAGTTTCCGGGTATCAGGCGGATCTTGGGGCGGGATATGATGGAGCGCTCTATGACGAGAGCCGTCGCAAGAAGATTCTGGCCAAACCGACCCCGGAGGTTTTGGCCAAGGCGGCGAAACCGCTCGGAGAATGGAATGATTACCGGATCCGCGCCGAGGGGCCGCGCATCCAGTTGTGGCTCAACGGCGTGCAGACGGTCGACTACACCGAGCTCGATCCGCAGATCGATCGCGCCGGGATCATTGCGGTCCAGATTCACGGTGGGGCCGCCAGTGTGGTTCGTTACAAGGACCTGCAGATCGAGGAGCTCAACAAGGGCGCGTTCCGGTTGATTCCCGGGGACACCGTGGCCCTGGCAGGCGGGGCCAACATGGAGCGGACCCGCTTTCACGGGTTCCTGCAGACCCAGATCGTCGCTTCCCAGTCCGGTTCCCGCATCCGTGTCCGCAACTTCGGGTGGGAAGGGGACACCGTGTTCGAGCAGTGGCGCGATGGCGGGACGGAGGTCAGTTGGCGGCAGCAGAGGGATTGGCGTCGGCAACTCGGGGAGGCGGGGGTGACGGCGGTGATTGCCCAGTTTGGCCAGATGGAATCGCTAGAAGGGGTTGAGCGTCTTCCGGCCTTTGTCGAGGCCTACAAGCGGCTTCTCGCGGAATTTGCGGAAGGCGGTCGGCGCGTGGTGGTGGTCACTCCGGTTCCCTTCGAGCGTGGGGCGTTGCCTTTGGGGCGTGATCTTTCGGGGGCCAATGCCTCCCTTGCCGCCTATGCCTCGGCGATCCGGAGCTTGGCCGAAGAATTGGGGTTGGCCTTCGTGGATCTGGCGGGCCTGCCGACCGGGCTGACGGAGAACGGGTATCATCTGCATGAAATGGGGCACCGGAAGATGGCGGAGAAGATCGCCGTGGGTCTGGGCCTTGAACCGATTCCGTGGGAGAAAGTGGAGCCGGTGCGGGCCCAGGTGCTGGAATTGGAACGGCTCTGGTTTGATTTCTGGCGTCCGATGAACTGGGCTTTCCTGGCCGGGGACCGCGTCCAAGTGCCGTATTCCAAGGATTGGAAGGACAACGGCAGGCGGATCTTTCCGCAGGAGATGGAGGATTTTGTGCCGCTGCTGCAGCAGGCGGATGAGAACGTGTGGGCGGCGCTGCACGGCGGTGTGGTCAAGCCCATCGGGATCCGGTCCTCGATTCCGGTGGAGCTGCCGACCTTGAAACCGCAGGCGCCCGAGGAAGAACTGGCCAGCCTGAAAGTCCTCGATGGGTTTGAGGTCAATCTCTTTGCCAGTGAGGCGGACGGCGTGGTCAAGCCGATCCAGATGCGTTGGGATGAGCGGGGCCGTCTCTGGGTGGCCTGCGCGGTGAGTTATCCCCAGATCAAGCCAGGCGAAAAGGCCAATGATTACGTTCTGGTTTGCGAGGATCGCGACGGGGACGGGCGCGCCGACCATTTCCACAAGTTTGTCGAAGGTCTCTTCATGCCGAGCGGGTTGGAGCTGGGGGACGGCGGTCTCTACGTGGCGCAAGGGACCGAGCTGTTGCACTTCAGGGACACCGACGGAGACGGCCGGGCGGACCAACGACGCCTGGTCTTGGGCGGGTTTGGCACCGCAGATTCCCACCAGATGATCAATTGTCTCAACTGGGGATTCGGTGGGGAATTGTGGTTCAGTCAGGGGCATCACATTTATTCCCGGGTGGAGACGCCTTACGGAGTGGAAAGATTGAACCGCTCCGGCGTTTGGCGTTTCCGTCCGCGGACCGGTCATCTCGATCCCTTCTTCCAATGGTCCTCGGCAGGCGCCAATTGCTGGGGCGTGGTGACGACGCCTTTCGGGCAACCGTTTCACAAAAGCGGCGCGAACGTCGGCACCTGGTATAGCACCCCCGGACTGGTGCGCTCCACCCTGGCGGTCAACGCGGAGGCGATGAACATCTGCCGGGCCCCGATCAAACAGGTCGGCATGGAATTTCTTCACAGCAGCCATTTTCCGCCTGAGATGCAGGGCCGCATCGTGATCGGCGGATATTATGCAAACTTGTTGGAGTGGCATGAATTGCAACTGGTGGACGGCATCTATCAAACCCGGTTGCTGCCCAATCTCATTGAAACCAAGAACAATGTCTTCCGCCCCATCGAAGTCCGGTGCGGCCCGGACGGCGCCCTCTATGTGGCGGACTGGTACAACCCGATCATCGGCCACTATCAGGCTTCCTACCGGCACCCGGATCGTGACAAATCCCACGGCCGCGTCTGGAGGGTGACCTATCGCGGTCGTCCCTTGGTCAAACCCGCGGTCCTGGCCGGAGCGGAGATCACAGCTCTGCTGGAACACCTCGATTCCCCGGAACGTTGGGAACACTACCAGTCGAAGCGATTGTTGTGGGAACGACCGCCCGCGGAAGTGGCGGCGGCGCTGGACGCCTGGTTGCCCGGACAAGTCGCCAACGAACATCGGCGACTCCTCGCGCTCTCCGTCTACGAAGGGCTGGAGACGCCCCGGCCGGACCTTCTCAAGGCGTTGCTTCGTTCCGGCGATGCCCGGGTTCGGGCCTACGCGACCCGGACCTTGTCCACCTGGGCGCGGGATGGAAGGCTGGACGGTGCCCTCGAGCTCTTGGAAGCGCAGATTGCCGATGAGGATCCGTTGGTGCGTCTCGAGGCCATCGTGGCTGCCAGTTATCTGCCGGAACCCCGCGCCGCGGTGGTGGCGGCCCGGGCCCTCGACAAGGAGTTCAACGCCTATCACCGTCACGCCCTGACGAAAACCCTGCACGCCACCAGTGGCTCCTGGGTCGGACCCGTCACCAGCGGCAAGCTCGATTTTGCCAAGGACGAGCATCTCTTGTTTGCCCTGCAAAATGGTTGGGTGGACAACAACCCGGACGATCTCAAGAATCTTTCGGGTGCCGCGATCGCTTACAAGCCGAACGCCGCTTCTCCGACCGTGAACGCCACGATCCGGGCGCAGGTGGAACGCCATCGGGGCGACGCGACGCGCCGCGTGCTTTGGCTCAAGGCCTTGGCCACCGTGGCGCTTCCCGAGGATCTCCCGTTCCTTCTGGAACAGGGCGGGACCAACCCGGAAGTGCTGGCCGCCCTTGGCACCACCCGGGCCGTGCCCCCGGATCCGGTGGCCGTCTTGAAACCGCTCATCGAGGCACAGGATGCTTCCGTGCGGCGAGAGGCGGCGCGCCTGGCGGGGGTCTGGAAAGCCGATGCGTTGACCGGTGCGGTGCGGTCCATGGCCCTGGATCCGGGGGCGGAACTTTCGTCGCGTCGGGCGGCTGTTCTGGCCCTGGGATCCCTGAAAGGAACCCAGGACGATCTCCTCGGCCTTTTGCAAGGGCCCTCCAACGAGGCGCTCCATGGCGCGGCTTTGGAGGCGCTCGTCACCGCCAATCCGGCGGCGGCGGCCAAGTTCGCCTTGGCCAGGATCGCCTTGGGTCCGGCTGCGGTGGACCGGGTGGCGCCGCTGCTCCAGCCGCTCCTGGCGCGCAACGAAGGCGCCTCCGCTTTGCAGCAAGCGTTGCAGACGCCGGGGGCTCTCCCGGTTGGCGGCGCCAAACTGGCCCTGCAGGCGTTGACCCGTTTGGGGCGGGCGGAAGCCAAGTTTTCCCAACCCTTGATGCAGCTGGCCGGGATGAATGCCGCGTTGCCCGCTTACACCAAGGAAAACATCTCCCGGATCGTGAAAAACGCCGCGACCTTTGGCGATGCCGCGGAGGGCAAAAAGGTCTACGAACAGGCCGGGTGCATCGCCTGCCACATACCGGGGGCGCCGCAGAGCAAGATCGGTCCAGATTTGAGCGCCGTGAGCCGCGGGTTGCCGATCGACATGCTGGTCACCGAAGTGGTCTGGCCCGCTCTCAACGTGAAGGAGGGTTACGAGGCGGCCACCGTCACCCTGAAGGATGGCTCGGTCCAAACGGGCTTTCGCCAGAGTGAAAGCACGGAGGGCATCGCCATCCGGGATTTGGCGACCGGGGCCGTGAAGACGATTTCAAAATCCGAGACCAAGTCGATCGAGACTGGGGGAAGTGTGATGCCGGAGGGCGTTGTGGCCGCGTTGAACGATCAACAACTGGCGCACTTGGTGAAATACCTCAGCCTCCTTGGTCAAGAGCAATAGTCCCCTCATGAATCCGAGACTTTTCCTCACCGTCATCCTGTTCGGACTGGTGGACTCGTGGGCCGCAGGCTCTGGCAGGCAGCCGAACATCCTGTTCCTCCTCACCGATGACCAGGGCTACGGCGATGTTTCCGCCCATGGGAATCCGGTGCTGAAGACGCCGCACCTGGATAAGCTGCGTTCGGAATCGGTTCGTTTCACCAATTTCCAGGTGAGCCCGACCTGTTCCCCGACACGGAGCGCGCTGTTCACAGGGCGGCATGAATTCAAAAACGGGGTGACTCACACCATCCTGGAACGGGAACGGCTGACGCTTCAGGCGGTGACCATCGCGCAGGTCTTGCAATCCGCAGGGTATGCAACCGGCATCTTTGGCAAATGGCATTTGGGCGACGAAGCGGAGTATCAGCCGAATCGTAGGGGATTCTCCGAGGTCTTCATTCACGGCGGCGGCGGCATTGGCCAGATTTTTCCCGGCTCTTGCGGGGACGCACCGAACAACCAGTATTTCGATCCGTTCATCCTGCACAACGGGACCTTTGAAAAGACCAGCGGATATTGCACGGATGTGTTTTATGGTCAGGCGACCCGTTGGATTCAGTCGCAGCTGCCCGGAGGCAAGCCATTCTTCGCCTACATTCCGACCAACGCGCCTCATGGCCCCTACATCGCCCGACCGCAAGACAAGGCGTTGTATGAAGGCAAGGGATTGCCGGCGGACACCGAGAGCTTTTTCGGAATGATTCACAACATCGACGAAAACGCGGGCAAACTCCTGGCCAAGCTCGATGAATGGGGAATCGCGAAAAACACGTTGGTCATCTTCATGAACGACAACGGGGGCACGGCGGGGGTGAAGGTGTTCAACGCGGGCATGCACGGGGCCAAGGGGACCGCGTGGATCGGAGGGACCCGAGCCAATTCGTTCTGGCGTTGGCCGGGCGCGTTCAAGCCAGCGGATTGTTCCGCTCTGGCGGCGCACATCGATTTCTTTCCCACCCTGGCGGAGATCTCCGGGGCGGGCATCCCCGAAGCCGCCAGGACCCAGGTGGAAGGGCGCAGTCTGGTGCCGCTCCTGGAGAACCCGGCGGCGCCTTGGCCGGACCGGTATCTCTTCACCCACCAAGGTCGCTGGCCAAAACTGGCGGACCCGAACACCAAGAAATACGCGATGACGTCCGTGCGCACCTCCCGATGGACCTTGGTCAGCGAGAAGGGAGGCGCGGAACCGGCTTGGCAGCTTTTTGATCTGAACGAGGATTTCGCTCAGGAACACGACATGGCCGCCCGGCATCCCGAGGTGGTCAAGCAGTTGGGCGGGGAATTCGAACGGTGGTGGGCGGAGTGTCTCCCGCTGATGGTCAATGAAAAGGCGATGGGGCCGGCGATCAATCCTTTCCAGGAGATCTACTATCGGCAATTCGGCGGCAGCCCGACGGCCGAAGATCTGCAGCGGATGGATCCCCACACCGCCCTGAAAATCGGGGCGGGTGGGAAAAGGAAGATTAGCGGAACGCAGTGAGCCGCCCGGGGCGGGATCTCAGAGAGGCTTGATGCGGATGCTCTTGATGTGCACCTCGCTCCCCGGGTCATGGGCTTGGATGGCGAACGTTCCGCTGGAGAGTTTGCGTCCCGGGCTCTTGGCGTCCGGCAACGAGCCGTCGGCCGGTTCGGTGTAGGTCACGGTCTCCTTGCCGTTGACCTTGATGGTGATGGTCTTGCCCTTGACGATGATGTGGTAGTCGAACCACTCGTTGTCGACGTGCGGAGCGGTATTCATCACGTTGACGATTCCGTAGAGACTGCCGGTCTTCTTGGGATCTTTGTGAGTGGCGTTGATTTGGCACTCGTAGCCTTTGGAGGGCCAGCCTTGCTCCTGGAATTCCGTGTGGAAATAGAAGCCGGCGTTGGCGCTGGGCTTGGTCATCACTTTCAGCTTGGCCTCGAAATCGGTGAACTTGGCACCGTGGAAATCACCGACATAAAAAAGGTGGGCGCGTTCGCCGAAAGCGATGAGTTCGCCGTTCTCCACCTTGAAGGAGGTGGGGTGCTCAGAGGCTTTCCAACCCGTGAGATCCTTGCCGTTCAGAAGTTCCGTGAAGCCTTCGGTGTCGGGTTGGGCAAAGGCCGCGGTCAGAGAGAGGGCGGTCCAGATCGTAAGGAGCTTTTTCATGTAGCCTACCGCTAGCGGGAAGGGCGGGGAAGGCAAGGCGGATCTTCTTTCCCGGCGATTCTGCTTCCGAATCCGACAGGTGCCGGGAAAGGAAGGGGAGAATGCCCATCCTCCGAACATGCCTGCTGCTGGTCTGGGCCGCCGTCCCCGTTTGGGCCCAGGACGCCGCGCCCCAGGACCGGAACCCGGTCAACAGCGCCGCCGCCGCGCCTGTTCGTTCCGGGATGCTGGCTGATTCTCCCGTGGTGTTTCCGGAAAAGGGCGCCTTGCCCGCCCTTTTCCCGCCGGACCTGGAGGTGGTGCGATACCCGGCGGAAACCGATTTCGTGAGGGTGCAGTCGCCCTGCCGTTCTCTGGCCCAAATCGAGGCGATCCAGGCGGCCATGCCCAAAGTGAGCTTTGCGGCACCGGTGCAGGATTGGCAAAACCTTGCGCGGACCCGGAAGCGACTCGTGGAGGGGGGTGATTTGCACCTCTTGGCGCTGGGGGACAGCATCGTGAACGACACCATGCGCAGCGGGTGGATCGCCCGGCTTCAGCAGGCCTGTCCGCAGACCCGGATTCGTGCCACCGTCTACGTGCGGGGTGGCGGAGGCTGCCGGCATTATCGGGAAGAGGGACGCGTCCAGAAATATCTGGTGCCGTTGCGTCCCGATCTCGTGCTCATCGGTGGCATCAGCCAGGGCAAGGACCCGCAGCCCATCCGCGATGTCATCAGCCAAATCCGCGCCTCTCTTCCAGACTGCGAGTTCGTCCTCGCCACCGGCGCTTTCGGGATCGTGGATCCCCGGGACGCCGCAGCCATGGCCCTGGCTCCCCATTCCGCCACCTCCGCTTACGGCCCCATGCTCCAGGGCATCGCGACGGAGCTTGGCTGCGCTTATCTGGACATGACCACGCCATGGATCGAGGCGATCCGCTCGTCGGGCCGTCATCCCCACGTTTTCTATCGCGACCGGGTCCATGCCAACGAATTTGGAGAGCAAATTCTGGGGCGGATTCTCGTCGCGTGGCTGACCCGTTTCGATCCGGGCGCGGCAATCCCCTGATAGACAGGCGGCTCCGTTCCAGTGGACTAAACGCGCCGGGGCGGGCTCCCGGTCCTTTTCAGCCTTCCTCCTTGAAACATGAAATCTGCAATTGCCCTCCGGGCGGCGGCGCTGTTCCTGGCGCTGCTCCCGGCCTTCGCCAACGCTGAGGGTCCCAGCCCTCCGGACCATTCGCGTTATCGCAAAATGGCGGACCGCGAAGTGGAGGCGATCATCCAGGGCAAGGCGGAGGATGCGAAGTGGCAGTTCGATCCATTTCTCATCGTTCCCAATCCCGATTCCCGTTATCGCAACCCCTCCTTCCCCGAAAACGCTCCGGCACCGCGGGATGACGAAGCTTCCGCCCGTTTGATGCGCGAGGTCGATGGCAAACCGGGCGGGGCGCTTTGGGCGCAAACCGGTGAGCCCAGTCCGGTGGAATCGGGGGCCTGGGAAAGGGTTCTCCCGCGGGATCCGGATGGCATGGTGAGCTTGAACCTGGAGAGCGCCGTGCGGCTCGGTCTGTTGCATTCCCGGCGCTATCAATCCGCGCGTGAAGAGCTTTACCTCGCGGCGCTCGATGTCACGGAGGAGCGCTTTCGGTTTCGCGACCGGGTCACGCTCGGGAGTTTCGCCGAGAATGTCCGCAATGCCCGGGACCGGCCGGGTCGGGAAGACAGCCTCAAGATTGACTCGGACCTCACCCTGCAACGCCGCTTCGCCACCGGAGCCGAGTTGGCGGCCAATCTCGCAAACGCTGTCCTCATCGATTTTTCGGACAGTGCGCGGGCCTCGGTCTCCTCGGTGGTGAACGTGAGCATCCTGCAACCGCTGCTTCGGTTTCGGGCCCGTGAATTCATTCTGGAGGAACTGACCCAGTCCGAGCGGACCCTCTTGGCCAACGTGCGGCGCATGAAGCAGTTCCAACAGGCGTTTTACATCTCCACCTCGGCGGGTGCTCTCCTGACCGACGGCCCGGCGCGCAACGCCGTGGCCGGTTCCCAGGCGCCCATCGTTGCCAATCCGCCCGCGAACTCGTTCACCGCCGGCGGATTCATCGGGCTTCTGCAACGCCGACAACAGATCCGCAACAGCGAGGAGAGCGTGGCGGCGCTGCAAGATTCACTGGCCCAGCTGCAGGCGGCTTTCGATGCCGGCCGGATCAACAATCGGCTCCAGGTCGATCAGGCGCGTCAGGCGGTTTACAGCGGGCAAAGCTCCCTGCTCACCGCCTACGCCGCTTTCGATACCGCCACGGATACCTACAAGGTTTCCCTCGGGCTTCCCCCGGAATTGCCGGTCCGGGTGGAAGACCCCCTGATGGAAGAATTTGATCTGATCGATCCCACGATGAGCTCTTTGCAGGCGCGGGTGGCCGGGATTCTTGAACGGGTCCGGGATCCTCAGGTGGTCCAGACGGAAACGGAATTGATGACGGAAATGGCCAAACTCAAGTCGGCCCCGCAAGAGTCCACGGCTCAGGTGAGCCGGGCTCAATCGGATCTGGAACGCCTGCGGAAGGCAGTGCCCGGTCGCGTGGCCCAGGTCGTTGCCCTGCAAAACCGGCCCGAATTGAAGAACGTCCACATCGATCCCTCGTTGTTCGATCCCCGGGCTTTTCAGGGCTTGCACGCCCGCCGCGCCGCGGAATTGGCGGCGTTGGAAAAACAGATTGCCATCGCACAGTCCAATTTGCAGGCGACCGCCTCCGTCCAGGTTCCCCTGGGCCAGCTCGATCGCGCCCGAGAGAATGCCGTGGCCGCCTTGACCGCGCTGTCCGGTCATCTCCTGCAACTCTCGTTGGTCCAAGCTTCGGCGCGGTTGGAATCGGTCGCGTTGAAGCCGCTTTCCGTTTCCTATGAGCAGGCCATGCAATTGGCGGAGGTCAATCGTTTGGACTGGATGAACGCCCGCGCCGCCCTCGTCGATGCCTGGCGCGGCCTGGCCGTCGAAGGCGAGGCGCTCAAGACGGGGCTCGATCTCATCGTCCGTGGACAGGTGCCCACCGTCGGCAACCAGACGTTCGCCTACAGCGGTGAAACCGGCGTCCTCCGGCTTGGCCTGCAGTTCGACTCCCCTTTCCGCCGCCTCCTGGAACGCAACAATTACCGGGAGGCGCTCATCGCCTACGAGCAGGCCCGGCGGCGCTACATGCAATTCGAGGATCAGGTCGGCCAGAGCTTGCGCAACACCCTGCGAATTGTCCGCCTGAGCCAGGTCAATTTCGAAGTCAAACGCGCCGCTGTCCGGGTCGCCATCGCCCAGGTGGAATTGGCCCGCCTGCGCCTCAACGAACCACCCAAGCCGGGGGCCGCAGGGGCCCAGTTCGGGGCCACCACCGCTCGGGACCTGGTTTCCGCCGTCGGGGATCTGCTCGACGCGCAGAACGATTTCCTCAATGTCTGGGTGGCCTACGAGGTGATCCGGATGTTGCTCGATTATGAGCTGGGGACGATGCGCCTGGACGAAAAAGGGAGGTGGATCGACCCCGGAAGCTTCGGTCCCGAGCACTTGGCGGCGGCATCGGCTGGTGAAAAGATCCCGGAAACGGCAGAAAAACGAAAGCCGACGGGTATCGGTGGCGTGAACCAAGAGCGGCCGGATGTTTCCGCCGGTTCAGGTTCGGTTCCATCCTCCCGCCGTGCCCCTCCGCGACGCCCCAGTGTGTTGCGGAAGTGACAGACAAGCCAACGAGAAACCCATGAAACCAACACGGAAATATTCGCCGAAGGCGCTCGTCTGCATCCTTCTCATTCTCACGGTGGCCGTAGGTGCCACTTGGAAACTCCGGGGCAATCAGTCCGGAGAGGGGGAGGCCATCTCCGGGGAGATCCTCACGGCCCCGGCCGTGGTCGGACGCT
>QQNE01000038.1 GCA_003402735.1 Verrucomicrobiota bacterium | reverse complement strand
TGACCACGCTGCGGCTCATCATTGTGGCCCTGCAACCACTCCTCCCCGGCCCACACAAACTGCTCGGGACGGTTTTCATCGACGACGTCTCCGCCTCGGTCACGGCACCGTAAGAGACGGCGCAGGCCCGAGCCTCAACCGACCTCCAGCCGCTCCAAAAGACGGCGCAACCCGTTCAGGGTGGCCAGTGAGTCCGCGTCGATCACGCTGTCCGGGATTCGCAGACCCAATTCTTCCTCCAATTGGACAAGCAGATCCACCGAACCCGATTCATCCAGCCCGGCTTGGGCCAGACTCTTTTCCGGGTGCAATCCCTCCCCCAAATCCAACGATTTCAGGTGCGGACGAACGATGCGCTCCAGGGTGGAGTCGGGCAAGGGAAACGGAGTCATAAAGGCGGCGGTGTTTTTCATAGATTTTAGACTCAACTTTCTCCTGCATCAATCGCCAAGTCGGACCGAACCCGACCGGAGAGGCCACGCAGTGCCCCTTCCGGCAGAGTCCGCCACCCTTCTTTCAGCGGCCCAGACAGATGAGGTTGCTGTTCGTCCGGATGAAGAGTTTGCCCCCGGCCAAAGCAGGCGTTGCATTGATGCCGGTTCCCACCGGGTTTCGCGCGATCAACTGAAACCGGCGACTGGCCTCGATCACGATCATCTCCCCCAAATCACGGCTTCCGCAGAAAATGCGGTTCCCGACCACGACGGGGTTGGAATAAAATTCCCCGCCAACGCGCTCCGGCCCAAACACCACGGCGCCCGTCTTCCCATCCAGAGCCTGGAGAATGCCGCTGTCGCCCCACATGTAAAACAGCCCGTCATGATAGACTGGTGTGGGCACATAGGGCAACCCCTTGTTGTCCAGAGTCCCGTCCTCGTGCTGCTTGCGCCAGGCCACCTTGGGTTGTCCATCGGGAGTCTCCGAACCGGGAATCAAGGCGACGTGATTCTTGGCACCGTTCCCGGATCCCCAGGCCGCAAAGATCACGCCATCACCGACCACCGGACTGCCCACCGTCCGCTCCTTGAACCCCGGGTTGTAGACCCAGTTGATTGTGCCGGTGCGCGCATCGATGCTCTCCACCCCGAACACCATGCTGGAGAGAATCAGCTCGTTCTTTCCCTTGCTCCCCCGATACACCGCCGGGGTGCTATACGTTGTCTTCAACTCTCCTTCGCCCGCCCACTTCGCCTGACGACGCCAAATGTCCTTTCCCGTGGCCGGATCCAGCCCTGCATACGTGGTGTTGCGGTTCTCCACGTGATCCCAGAAGACGAACAGCACCCCGTCGACCAGGACCGGCGAGGAACCGCTTCCGTGATCCCCCTTGACCGGGCCGAGAACCTGCTTCCAGGCCACGCTTCCATCATGCGTCAATGCCAGAACCTCGCTTTCGGCCCCGTTTGTCCAGGTCGCATACAGTCTCTGGTCATCCACGCAGGGCGTGGCGGAAGCAAACTCATTGAACCGATGCTTTGCATAGGTCAGGAACGGGAATGATTTCTCCCAGAGCGCATTCCCGTTGTTCGCATCGTAACACATGATCTTCCGCTCCGTTTCCCCGCTCGCCACCACGACGAAAAGCCGGTTCCCCCAAAGCACCGGCGAGGAATGTCCGGTCCCCGGCAGTTGGCGCTGCCAGACATAATCTTTCACCCCGAACTCGCTCGGGACGTTCGGGGCTTCGCCATGCGCCTTTCCGTCCGCCCCGAGGAATCGCGGCCATTCCTGGGCGCGGCTTACAGCGACACAACCGAGACTGAAACCCACCAGCAAAACGAGGAATTTTGTCATCGCCCCCAAGCTATGCCGCAATTGAACGATCCGTCCACCCCGGAAACAGAAGAGCAAGGCACGGCGAGCTTATAACAAATTAAACTTTTTAAATATTTTAGTAGAGCCGATTATAATTTGCTGATATTCTATACTCAGTCAGTTTTTCATCTCGCGCAGCTCTTCTCTCCATGAACTTCGTCCCGAACTCGCCCTCCAATCTCATTCCCTTTCCCGGCACCCATTCCGCCCGGTCGGCCCCGCCCGCGGTGGACTTCTCCATCGCGCCCTGCAAAATCCTGATGAAGACCCGGCCCCATCATCCGGTGACTTCCGCTTACGGGATTGAGCTGATCGATGCCGTCAGGATGAACCAGTTCCATTCCGAGATCACTTTCCAAGTCGAGTTGCGCCGCGATTTTCTTCGTCAATCGCTCTTTTGCGGACTGCTCAGCCCCACCTACACGTCCGGCATCGGCATCGCGATTGACCCGATCACCGGAGCGGTCATGGACTTGATCAACGGCGCCGCCGTCATCGGCTACATGAGCCACTCCTGTCGCAGCAGCGCGGAGCCGATGTCCGTTGAACTCCGCATCCAGCGATTCGGCCGGAATCTCATTTCTTCGGTGGTGATCGATGACGACTTTTTCCTGTATCCGGCGTTCCTCGCCGGGGCGGGCAAAGTTTTCCAGGCCATGGTGGGGAGCGATATCGATTCCGGAGCCGTGGTCAGCTACCGCAGGCCCTCCCTGCGCACGGCCCAGAGCGCCAAGGCGGCCTGAACCGGACGCGCCCGATCCTCAGTCTGGGGGCTGAAGAAAGATCCGGCCGGACCGGCGCCGCAGGTGCCAGCCTCCCGGCAGGTTCGACTTGGCCGGGGTCCCGGAGCTGAGGCCGATGGCCCGGGCCCGTTCCACGTGACGGAACCCGGCCCCGGGAACGCCCGAACCGTCCATCCACCGGACCAAAACCCTTCTTTGCAGCGCCACCGGCAGCGCGCGAAAACCCGGCAACGGCAGACCATCCTCCCCGTCCCGAAGGGAGCTGAGCGCCTCCTCCGCCAATCTCTCGAGCAACCGGTCCTCTTCCCGCAACACTTCCGCCGTCTGGCAGAGCGCTGCCGTGAAATCGCGCCCGAAGGCCTCGCGCAAAACGGGGATCGCCCGGTTTCGCAAACGATTGCGCAAGAAGGCATCGCTGGCGTTGGAGGCATCTTCCCGAAAACGGGCCGGAACCGGAAGATCTTGGCGACGCGTCTGCAGGAACGGCCGGATCAGGACCAGGCCGCCGAGGCGGGAGACCGGTCGCATCCCGGACCATCCCCGCTTCCCGGTTCCCCGCAAAAGATGCAGGAGAATTGTCTCCACTTGATCGTCCGCGTGGTGCGCCAGGAAGACCCGGTTGGTGCCATGCCGGGCGGCGCACGTTTGAAAAAACAAAATCCGGGCGCGGCGCGCCGCCACCTCGATCGAAACGCCTTCCCGTGCGGCGCGCGCCCGGACATCCTCGGTGCCGATCTCCACTTCCAGCCCATACCCGGGGGCCAATTCCGCGACGAATGCGGCGTCGGCCTCGGAATCGGAGCCGCGAAGCTGGTGATTCAGGTGACAGAGCACGAGTTGGCGGCAACCGGCGGCCCAGAGGGACTCCAGCAGGGCCACGGAATCCCGACCTCCGGAAATCCCGAGCAAAAAACGGGAATCCGGACCACAGTCCGGTGGCAGCAGAAGATTCACCGAATCACGGCAGCGCCAAAATAGGGATGCAGCGCCTCGGGAAGCCGGACCGATCCATCCTCCTGTTGCCCGGTCTCGAGGAGAGCCACGTAGAGCCGGGGCAACGCCGTGCCGGACCCGTTGAGCGTGTGGCAAAACCGGTTTTTCCCCTCCTTGTCCTTGAACCGGAGGTTCATCCGACGCGCTTGGTAATCGACGAAATTGCTGCAGCTGGAAACCTCCAGATACTTTCCGTGTCCGGGGGCCCAGACTTCGATGTCGTAGGTCTTCGCGGAACCGAACCCGAGATCGCCGGTGCAGAGTTCAATGGTGCGGTAGTGAAGCCCGAGCAGCTGGAGAACTTTCTCGGCCTCTGCGGTGAGGGTTTCGAGCACCTCGAACGATTGGTCGGGGTGAACGATTTGCACCAGTTCCACCTTGTCGAACTGATGCATGCGGATGAGCCCGCGGTTGTCGCGCCCGGCGGATCCGGCCTCCCGGCGGAAACAGGGCGTGTAGGCCGTGGCCTTGATCGGGAGGTCCTCTTCCCGCAGGATCATCTCCCGCCAGAGATTGGTGACCGGAACCTCTGCGGTGGGTGCCAGGAAACAGCGGTTCTCTTCCAAGCCATACATGTCCTCCTCGAACTTGGGGAGCTGGCCGGTGCCCAACATGCAGTCCCGGTTGATGACGAAGGGCGGACTCACCTCCTCATAGCCGTGGGAGCCGGTGTGGAGATCGAGCAGGAAATTGATCAAGGCCCGCTCCAGACGGGCACCAGCCCCCCGGAAAACGCAGAACCCGCTCCCGCTGATTTTGGTGGCGCCCTCGAAATCGAGCAGCCCGAGCTGTTCCGCCAAGGTCAGATGATCCTTGGGTGAAAACGGAAAAGAAGGCTTCCCTCCCCACTCGCGGACGACGGGATTGGCGGTTTCGTCAAGGCCCACCGGGCAAGCCTCGTGCGGAAGGTTCGGGATCCGCAACAAGAGTTCGCGCTGCCGGGCATCCGCCGCATCGGCCCGGCGGCCCACCTCGTCGATCCTGTCCCCCAAAGCGCGGACCTGCTCCTCGATGGCGGAGGTGTCCTCGCCCTTGCCCTTGAGTTGGCCGATCATCTTGGAGACGGACTTGCGTTCCCCTTGGAGACGCTGCCGCTCCGTTTCCGCCTCGCGCCGTTCCAGATCGCAGGCCAAGACTTCATCGACGGCGAGATGCGCCTCCCCGCCGCGAGAAGAGAGTCTGGCTCTGACACGTTCGGATTCTTCCCGCAGGAGACGGATGTCCAGCATGAGCCCAGACACTAGTCAGAGTGGGTGAAAAGCAAGGCAAAGCTTGGCTGGCCCGCCCGGATTCGGGATCATTTTCCCCCATATTCTCTGGACAGCACCCCCAAGCGTTGGCATTTGGAGAATGGGTTACCGCACGAATACCAAGCCATGACGCCCAACAAAACTTGCCAAATCCTCCTGTCTTTGGGGGGAGGCCTTGCGATGGCGATCCCCACCGCTTTCGCCGCCGAAGAAATCGAGATCCGGAAGGTCCTCTGCACCGCCGTGACCTTCGAGCGAAATCAGCAGACATCGGATCCGATGATCGGCTTTGAGCGCCGCTACCTGCTCCACGGCGCGGTCACGGCGGATGAACAACGCGCCCGCCGCGGCAAATATTTCACCGTCCTGTGGCGCGCGAAAGATTCATCCCCTGGCATTGTGGTGCGTTTCGAGTATCTTCAAGCGCACACGGGCGCGGAGGTTCATCTGCAGGAAGCAACACTTGACGAAGTCGAACGCACAAATTCCACCAAATTTCAGGTCACCGGACGTCAATACACCGGAGAGTGGACTTGGCCGAATGGCAACCCGCTCACCGATCGTGAGTACGAATCCTATCTTCAGTTGCTCCGTTCAGGCCGCCCCATCGAAGTCAAGGCCACGCCCAAAACTGGCGGGGATGTGGTGGCTTGGAAGGTCACCATCCTGCGGGGCGAGAACGTGCTCGCCACGGAGAGATCCTATCTCTGGCGAGACTGAACCATTGCCCGGGCCCTTCCCGGTCCCAGCCGCGCCGCGCCCGGACAACGGCCGCGCCGGGAAAACAGAAGTTGTCCGGACGCAACGGTCCACCGCATGAACCCCTCGCTTGCACCCACCGCGATGCTGGCCGCCCTCCTCGGAGGGGTGGTCTGGGTCAGGATTCAGTGCAAGGGCTCCGTCGATTGCAGCCGCGATTTGCGGCAGTTTGTCGATCTCATGGTGGCTCAAGGCCAACCCAAAATCGTGATCGATCTCGGGAGCTGTCCCGGGATGGATTCCACCTTCATGGGCACGCTTGCCGGGATGGCGCTCCGGCTTCGCCAGGTCCAGGGAGGTTGTCTCGACATCGTGAACCCCGGCGATCGCAACCTGCAGTCCCTCCACGAACTGGGGTTGGATCGCATCCTCAACGTGGATTCCAGCGGCAGCCTGTGGGCCCGGGAGCGCCAGATGCTGGAGGAACAACCCCAGGAACCCGTCCCCGCCGCCCCCATTGATCCCCAGAGCCGCCGGGTCACCGTGACCGAGGCCCATGAAACGCTTTGCCAAGTTCACCGCGAAAACATCCCCCGCTTCCGCAATGTTCTGGAGATCCTCCGACAGTCCCTCGCCGAGTAGGTCCGGTTCCGGCAACCCGGCCTGTGGACCCGCTTGATGGAGCGTCTACAACGCCTGGAAATGCTCCCTTTTCTCTGTTTTCTACTGCTCGTTTCCGCCTATTTCCTCTGCCGGCAAACCGTCCGCAACGGCTCCCTGACCAACGCCTTGGAGGACATACAAGAAGAGCAGGTCCGCGCCTTCGACTTCCTCGACGGCCTCGGCAATCAACTGCAGAAAAGCCAGTCCTCCAGCACCATGCACCGCTTCATGGTCGAGGGCCTGGTCCAGGTCCTCGAATGCGACGGCGCGGCGCTCCACCTCCTCGATCATTCCCGGGCGGAACTGGTGCCCATGATGATTTCGGCCGCTTGCCCGCTCCTGTTCGAGGTCCCCGAATCTCTCCTGCGAGGTGCCGCCGGCCAAGCGGAGCGCCTCAACTATCTCCGCCTCCAGACCATCCCGGTCGCCCACCCCGTCTACGGCCAAGCCCTGCAGCAGCAACGCAGCCTTTGGCTCAGGAACCTCGCGGAACACCCCCAATTCAAGGGTGCCGCGGACGCCTCCGCGTTTCACGTCGAACTCCTCATCGCTCCCCTGGTTTACGCTGAAAAAACCATCGGACTGCTCACCGCCGCCCGCCAACGTCCCGGCCGCCCCTTCAACAGCAACGACCGCTCCGTTTTTGAATCGCTGGCCCGCCAATCTTCGTTCGCCCTCGGCAGCGCCATGGTGCACCGGGAAGCCAACGAAAAACGGAGGCTCGATGCCGAATTGCGCACCGCCAGCGAATTCCAACGGATCCTGCTCCCCGCAAAAGCCCCCGAATTCCTGGGCTATTCCATCGCCGCCGCCAGCTTTCCTGCCATGATCGTGAGCGGGGACTACTACGATTACGTCCCGGTGGATGACCGGCACCTCGGAGTGGCCATCGCCGACGTGGCCGGCAAGGGAGTGCCCGCCTCCCTGATCATGGCCACCTGCCGCAGCGTCCTGCGCACGCGCGCCGCCGGTGAACTCTCCCCGGCCCGGGTTCTGTCGGTCGTCAATCGCCAAATCTTTCCGGATATCCGGGAGGACATGTTCATCACCATGACCTACCTCGTGCTGGATGCCGAGACCGGCCGCCTGCTCATCTCGCGCGCGGGGCACCGACCCGCCTTGGTTTACCGGAAAGCGAGTGGACTCGTGGAGCCGTTGGCGCCGGTCGGCCTGGCCGTCGGGATCGACAACGGCGATGTCTTCGAACGGGTCATCACGGATCGCGAATGTCTTCTGGAAGAAGGGGATGCCATGCTGCTTTACACGGATGGCCTGACCGAGGCGGTCAACTCCGGCGGGGAGGAATACGGAGGGGAACGCCTCAGCCAGAGTCTGCACCTTCGGGCTTCCCAGCCGGTGGAGGCCATCATGACAGGAATCTGCGAGGATGTCCGCAGCTTTGCCGCCGGCGAGGCGCAAAGCGACGACATCACCTTGATCGTCATCAAAAAGGGATGATATTCCCTTCCCGGACCGCCCGGTCCCGGAGTGTTACCTGACAATGAACCCCATCACAAGCGAAGAAGAACCTCTCGACAACATCGCCGCCTCCGGACCTGAATCCGTCGAGGCGAAGGGGGAGGCCACCACCGATGCAGCCTCGGCCGCCCAGCAGGAACTGGCGCGCTGGAAGGACATCGCGCTGCGCGGCCAAGCGGAACTGGAAAACTTCCGCAAACGCATGTCCCGGGAGAAGGTGGACGCCATCAAATTTGGCAACGCCTCCCTGCTGGAAGACCTCTTCCCAATCATCGACAACTTCCGGTTCGGCCTGGAAGCGGCCCGTCAGGAATCCGAAAATTCGATCGTCTTCCAGGGCATGTCCATGGTCATGAAACAACTCTCCGATTTCCTCGCCAACCAAGGCGTCACCGAGTTTGGTGAACCCGGAGAGATGTTCGATCCGAACCTCCACGAGGCCGTCCAACAGGAGTTCAGCAATTCCCTGCCGGACGGCAAAATCCTGACCACCCTGCGTCGCGGTTATCGGCTCCAGGACCGGGTCCTCCGGGCCGCCAATGTCGTGGTTTCCAAGGGACCGGCTCCGGCCGCCGGACCTGACGGGCCCGAGTCCCAGGGTTGATCCTCACCTTCTGTCCCCGCCGTCCCATCATGGCCCAGGATTACTATGAACTGCTCGGCGTTCCCAAGAACGCCACCGCTTCCGACATCAAAAAGGCTTACCGCAAGCTCGCCATGAAGTATCACCCGGACCAGAACCCGGGCGATGCCGCCGCCGAAGCCAAATTTAAGGAGGTCGGTGAGGCCTATGAGGTCCTCTCAGACGACCAGAAACGCGCCGCTTACGATCGCTATGGTCACGCCGCCTTCAAACAGGGGGCCGGGGCCGCCAGTCCCGCGGGAGGTCCGTTCCACGATCCATTCGATATTTTCCGCGAGGTCTTCGGTGGCGCCGCCGGGGCGGGCGCCGGTGGGTCCATCTTCGACGAAATCTTCGGCAACCCCGGAGCCGGTGGCGCTCGCCGTCGCGATGCCAGTGGCCGCCAGCGCGGCTCGGATCTGCGGTATGATCTCCCCATCTCCCTGGAGGAAGCCGCCTTTGGTTGCAACAAGCTCATCGAGATCGAGAAATACGATACCTGTGAGACCTGTACCGGCGCCGGGTCCCCCTCTGGCGGGATGAAACCCTGCACCACGTGCGGAGGGGCGGGCCAAGTCGTCTCTTCCAAGGGGTTCTTTCACGTGCAACAAACCTGCCCCTCCTGCCGCGGCACCGGTGGCGTTCTGAGCGATCCCTGCCGGACCTGCGCGGGCGACGGCCGGACCCTCCAGCGCGCCCGGATCAAATTCAAGGTTCCGGCCGGCATCCGCGAGGGCCAGCGTCTCCGCTCTCCCGGAAACGGCGAAGCCGGCTTTCGCGGCGGACCGCACGGAGATTTGCACGTCGTCATCCACATCAAGGAACACGAACTGTTTGAGCGCGATGGCGATGACCTTCACTGCGAGTTTCCCGTCCCTCTTGACAAGGCGGCGCTCGGTGGCGAGATCGAAGTCCCCACTCTGGAAGGCAAGAAGACCATCAAGATCCCGGCCGGCACCCAGGGCGGAACCACCGTGCGGGTCGCCAATGGCGGCATCCTCGGTTACGGCAACAAGGAGAAGGGCAGCCTCTATCTCCACGTCCAGGTCGAGGTGCCAACCAAGCTGAACCAGGCCCAGCGGGACAAGCTCCAGGCTTTTATCGCCAGTCTGGAAGACAAGAATCAGCCGGTCCGCCGCTCCTTCCTGGATCGTGCCAAGGCCTTTTTCGGGTAAACTTCCTCAGGCACCGAGCTTATGGGCGCGTGCCCCCGGTTTTACCTGCCCAGCACCCAATGGACTCCCGGTTCCGTCCTCCTGACTGGCGATGAGGCCAAGCACTGCGCCCGCGTCCTGCGGATGCAACCGGGCGATCCGTTGGAAGTCTTCGATGGCCAAGGACTCTCCGCCCGCGCCCGGGTGGAGAACGTCACCAACTCACAGATCGCCCTGACCCTGACAGAGGAACCGCGCCCGGAGCCTCCCCCCCTTCCGATTCTCCTCGCGGCGGCCATTCCCAAAGGCCAGACGATCGAGGACATCATCCGTCAGGCCACCGAAATCGGCGCCACCCGCATCGTCCCCCTGCTCACGGAACGCTGCGTGGTCAAGATCGATGACCCGGCACGACGCCGCGAAAAATGGCAACGGGCCGCCCTGGAAGCCTGCAAACAATGCGGCCGCAACTGGCTCCCCACCGTGGAACCTGCCCAGCGTTTGGAGACCTTCCTGAGCTCCGGCCTGGACACCGCTGAACTCCGCTGCGTCGCCGCCCTCAGCCCCTCGGCCGCGCCCCTGGCACGCTGGTGGCCGGGATCGGCACCGCCCGCCTCCTCCTCGGTGGTGACCGGGCCCGAGGGCGACTTCAGCCCGCGTGAACTGGAACGCCTGCTGGAGGCCGGCTACAAACCTCTTCGGTTAGGACCTCACATTCTGCGAACCGATACCGCCGCGGCGTATGCCCTGAGCATTTTTTCCCAGGCGTTTTTGTAAAAATAACAGGCTTTGCAACCCTGACAAATTTCATTTTTTGAGAATGCCTGGATTTTTCTTGTTGCACTAGCTGCAATGGACGATCTAGTCGACGCCATGCAGAATCTGATCTTGATTCGAAACCCAGGCCTTACGGGGATGGCACTTGTCATCAGCCTTTTGGCAGGACTGACCGACACCTCCATAGCTTCCCTCAATGGCAAGCCAAACCTCTCACAAGGTGCATCCCAGCGCGCGGCCAGGGCCAAAACCACTTCTCACGGAACCGCCAAGCCCAAGATTTTTGCGAGCCTCTTCGGAAAATCCCGCTCCTCCTCCTCGGCCGCCTCGTTGCCTGGCTTTCGCCAGATGACCCGCACCGTCCGGACCACGGCCTACACCCACGAAGAGGCCGGTCACCAAGCTTACGGCCGGAGCACCGCCATCGGCACCCTCCTGCGCTGTTCGCGTTCCTACACCTCGGCGGCCGCGGACTGGTCCAGGTTCCCCCTCGGCACCAAGTTTCAAATTGTGGGAGACCCGACCGTTTACGTCATCGACGACTGCGGCGGGGCCCTCTACGGGACCGATACGATTGACATCTACCGGCCCAGCTTGGCCGCGATGCATGCCTGGGGAACCCGGCACGTTCAGATCAAGATCCTCGATCTGGCCAAGCGACGCCCCAGCCCACAACGGTCCTGATTTCCACCCGGCGCAGGTGGGGTCACCGGGGAGACTTCCCTTTCGCCCCACCTCCGCTCTGGCTCCCGGGGAGCGGGGCGCCGGTCGCCTTGTTGAAGTTGCGTATCCCCAGCGCAATGCACCGGGCCAGCGCCGCTCGGTATTCCACTGAGTCCACCTTGAGGGCATCTTTCGCGTTCGTCAGGAAGCCGCCCTCGACCAGGATTGCCGGTTTATTGATCCCTCGGAGCACGTTGTAACGGGCCCTCTTGACGCCGCGGTCCGTCATGCTGGGCGCCCCCTGCACCACCATCGCGTGCACTGCGGTGGCCAGAGCGATGTTCTCCCCGTCCCGATGATTCCCCGAGAACGAGGCGGCCGTCGCGGAACCGTCCGCGTCCGAACTCCCTCCCGCCGGAGCCAGGGCAAAGGTTTCGATGCCGTCCGCTTCGGGCTTGAGCCCGGAATTGAAATGCACGCTCACAAAAATGGCGTCTTTGATCTGATTCGCCGCCTCGACCCGTTCGCTCAAACTGACAAATCTGTCTGCGGTCCGGATCAGGCGCACCTTGTAACCAAGTTTCTGCAATTCCCCGGCAAGGCGCTTGGCGGTGTCCAAGGCGTAACTTTTCTCCGTGCCCCGGACGGAGCGCGCTCCGGAATCATCTCCCCCATGACCGGCATCCACGATGACGGTGTCGAAGGGCTTGGTGTTTTGGATGTAACTGGGCCGCAGCACCGGATCGAGGAGCTTCTGCAGATCGAGCCGCGACACCAAAACCCGGCCCTCGTGTTCGATCACCGGATAACTCAGACTGAACTTGATCCCGTTGATCCGGATGGAATCAGACCCGGCCACCCACCGCATCAAGAGACCGGTTCCCTGCCGGAAAACCAGCTGACTGCCGGACCGGTCCAGGGAGTCGAACCGATAAAACTCCTTCACGCTCTCCGCGGGGATGTGAGGGACCTTTTTGTAATCGATGATTTCCCACTCCCACGGCTCCGCCCGTGCCGGCGAGACGAGCCAGAGAGACAGCGCCAGGGCGAGGAGACGCCGGAGCAGGGATGAAGTCATGACGGGGTCGGATCCTCATTCTATCCCGGCCACCGGCGAACGCAATCCCCGTCCGCATCTTCCCCTTGGCTCCTTGTGATGCCGTGCTAGATTCGGCCCCCCGGAGATTTCGACATGGCCGAACTGAGCAAATCCTATCAACCCCAGGAAGTCGAGTGCAAATGGTATCAACGCTGGTTGGAGGCCGATGCCTTTCGCGGGGACGAAACCAGCGGCCGCGAAGCATACTCCATCGTCATCCCGCCCCCGAACGTCACCGGCATTCTCCACCTCGGCCACGTCCTCAACAACACCATCCAGGACATTCTGGCCCGCCGCGCTCGGCAGCAGGGCAAAGCCGTGCTCTGGCTCCCCGGGACCGACCACGCCGGCATCGCCACCCAATCCCGGGTGGAGGCAAAGCTCCGCAAGGAAGGCACCTCCCGACGGGAACTCGGCCGCGAGAAATTCCTCGCCGAGGTTTGGAAATGGAAAGAGCAGCACGGCGGCATCATCATCAGCCAACTCCAGCGCCTCGGCTGTTCCTGTGACTGGTCCCGGGAACGGTTCACCATGGATCCGGCTTACTCGCGCTGGATCTCGCGCATCTTCGTGGATCTCTTCAACTCCGGCCTCATCTACCGAGGCAAGCGGATGGTGAACTGGTGCCCCGTCTCCCTCACCGCCCTCAGCGATGAGGAAGTCATCATGAAGCCGCAGCGCGGCAAACTCTATTACATGCGTTACAAGGTGGCGGGCACCAAAAACCGATGGCTCGAGATCGCCACCACCCGGCCCGAAACCCTCATGGGCGATACCGCCGTCGCGGTGCATCCCAAGGACGAGCGCTACAAAGACCTCATCGGCAAGTTCGTCTGGCGACCGTTCCCGGAGGCGAAGATTCCGATCATCGCCGAAGATTCGCTCGACCCCGAATTCGGCACCGGCGTGCTCAAGGTCACTCCGGCCCACGACAAGGCGGACTTCGCCATCGGCCAACGCCACAACCTGCCCATCATCGACATCTTTCATCCGGACGGAACCCTGAACGCCCTGGCCGGGCCAGAGTTCGAAGGCATGGACCGCTTCGAAGCCCGCAAGGCCGCCGCCAAAAAGCTCGAGGCCATGGGTCAACTCGTCAGGGTCGAAGATCACGAAAACGCCGTCGGCTACTCGGAACGGGCCGATGTCCCCATCGAACCCCGCATCTCCATGCAGTGGTTCTTGCGTTATCCCTGCGTCCCGGAAGCCACCAATGCGGTCGATCAGGACGAGATCACCTTCCGCCCGGAACGCTGGAAAAAAACCTATCTCCACTGGATGGAAAACATCCAGGACTGGTGCATCAGCCGCCAACTCTGGTGGGGACACCAAATTCCGGTTTGGTATCGCAAAGACAAAGCCGCCAGCTTGCGCGAAGCAGAAAACCTCGATCTCAGCGCCGTGGCGCGCGGCGATCTCCACTGCGCCATCGAGCCCCCGTCCGATCCCGAAAACTGGGTGCGCGACGAGGATGTCCTCGATACCTGGTTCAGTTCCTGGCTCTGGCCGTTCGCCACCATGTGTGACAGCGATCAGAAATCCTCACCTACCCTGAAAAAATTCTATCCAACCTCCGACCTCGTGACCGGTCCTGACATCCTCTTTTTCTGGGTGGCCCGGATGATCATGGCAGGGTATTACGTCGAGGGGCAGTTGCCCTTCCGCAATGTCTATTACACCTCCATCATTCGGGACCGGTTCGGGCGCAAACTATCCAAGTCTCTGGGAAACAGCCCGGACCCGCTCGATATCATTCAGGCTCTCGGCGCCGATGCCTTGCGCTATTCCCTGTTGAAAACCGCCCCCATCGGCTCGGATGTCCGCTTCCATGAGGAACGAGCCGGGTTCAAGGGCGGCGAAGGTCCCAAAGCGATCAAACAATTCGACGAATGCGTCAGCGGAGGCGGATCCTATCCCCAAGTCGAGGAGGGTCGCAACTTCGCCACCAAGATCTGGAACGCTGCAAACTTCCGCCTCATGCAGGGACCTCCCACACGGAAGAAGGTTCGGCGCTCCATTGTCGATATCGATATCCTGGCCAAGCTGGACACCATGGAACGCCAGATCGATGCGGCTTATGCAGACTATCGCTTCAGCCAAATCGCCGAACTGCTCCACGCCTTTTTCTGGGGCGATTACTGCGACTGGTATATCGAAGCGGTCAAGGGCGATTTGCGGGGAGCGGATCCGGCGCGGAAATCGGCGGTGCTGCAGACCATGGACACCGTCTTCGGCCGTTTCCTCCAACATCTCCACCCATTCATGCCCCACTTGACGGAAGAACTCTGGGAAAGCCTCGGGTTCGCCGGTTCGGGCGAATTGCTCATGCTCACCCCGCTTCCCCAGGAACACGCCACCAAGGGCATCAAGAACCTAACCGAATCCCAGGCCCAGGCCGCCGCGCTCTATCAAGCCGTCAACCGCGCCCGCAACCTCAAGGCGGAATACAACCTCGCCGCCAAGAAAGTGCGGTTCCTTCTCGCCCCCGATCCCGGACACGCCTGGATCACCGGGGAATTGGCCACCTTCGCGCTCCTCTCCGGTGCCTCCTCCTGTGACCTCGTCAGCTCCGACTCTGAACCGGACACGGAAAACGCCCCCGCCGCCCTCACCCCCATCGGCAAGCTCTACATGCCCCTGGCCGGACTCATCGACGTCGCCGCCGAAAAGGCCCGCCTCGACAAGGAACTGGAGAAAATCGCCAAGGAACTCGCCAAGTCCGAAAGCAAACTCACCAACGAAAACTTCGTGGCCAACGCCAAACCCGAGGTCGTCCAACTCGAGCGCGACCGCTTGAACGAGTGGAAGGACCGGCACGAACAGTTGCTCGACATGATCCGCAAACTCGGTTGATGGGTTTCCCGGTGCTCTCATGATGGCTCCGTTCGATCAACTCGGTGAATCCGGCTTCGCCGATCTGGTGGCGGCATTTTACCGCCGGGTCCGGACCGACGACATCATCGGCAAACTCTATCCCCCGGATGATTGGGAAGGGGCTGAGGAGCGGTTGCGGGACTTCCTCATCTACCGCTTCGGCGGTTCCCAGAAATATATCGAGCAACGCGGTCATCCCCGGCTCCGCATGCGGCATTTCCCCTTCCAGATCGGCGTGGCGGAACGCGACCGATGGATGGAACTGATGCGGGCCGCCCTGGCAGAAGTGCAGGTTCCCAGCCCGGCCCGGGAAGAATTGGATGCCTTTTTCGCGCAGACCGCGGATTTCATGCGGAATGCGGATTGAGGCGGCCCCGCTCAGAATCGGCTTGCGCCATCGCCACATTTTTCCTTTGATGCCTGGCGAATCCCCAAACCCTGTCCCCCTCCAATGAAAATCCATCCCTTGTTGCTTCTGGCTGTCCTGCTCTCTCCGGCACTCGCCGCCGATCCCGCCTGGGCCCCCGATCCTGGTTTCACGAGCCTTTACAACGGAGTGGACCTCACCGGATGGGGTTACCGGGACAAGGAAGGCAAACCGCTGGAAACGTTCGACGGCAAGGAGAACGCCAGTGATGCCCGCTACACCGCCAAAGGGGAATCCCTCACCGTGAACCCGTTCGCCGAGGGCAAGGGCCCGCGCCTGCGCCAGCTCTACACCGCCCGGGAATTTCCCAAAGACTTCATCCTCAAACTCGAATTCCGCGCCGCCGTGAATGCCGATAGCGGGATCTTCCTCCGCAAACCCCAGCTCCAATGCCGTGACTACCTCGTGGCCGGTCCTTACAAAAGCCTGAAACAATACAAGCCGCAGGATTGGAACGTGATCGAAGTCGTGGTCACCGGCGGCAAAGCCCGTTGCACCTGCAACGGCGAGGTGCTCGTGGAGGCGCTCGAACTCCCCCCCACAGGCCCCATCGGTCTCGAAGCAGACCGGGACACGATGGAATACCGCCGGATCCAGATCAAAGAACTGCCCTGAGACATCGCAACGCCCGCCCGGTCCCGCCCCTGGTCCGTTGCGATACCATAACGCAGTTTCCCTCCGCCCTCGACATTGCTTCCTCCTCAGGCACCAATAGCTTTGCAGGAATGGAATCGACCCCCACCCTTCTCCAGATCGGTTGCGCCCTGGCTCTCAGTTTGAGTCTGCCCCAGCCCGCTGCGGCCGCGCCGCTCGTTCCCGACCGCTGGGACCCGGCCCTGGCGGGTGATATCGTGATGCAGCGGTTGGTCCGCGTCACTGCACCACAGGTGAAAGGCGCGCACGATGCGGAGTTCGTCTGTGTCGGCGACCGGGCCTACATTGTCGAGCATGACAACGACGTGGCACCCGGCCATGGCGCGGGCGTGGCCATGTATTGTGTGCTGTCAGTGGTGAACTTGAAGGCGCTCAAGGTCGAAAAAACGCACCTGCTTGCCAAAGCGGGCCAGGCATTCGCCAACATCACGCTGCCGGAGGCGCAGGTCTTCGTGCCGCGCATCATCCGCAGGGACGAGCACACCCTGCGGACCTACTTTTGCAGCAAGTCGGAGAACGAACTGACGTGGTATCGCGACTTCGATCTACGCACGCAGAAGTTCGAAGACAGCATCCACAAAGCCAAGCTGAAGACGGCGGCGGGCACCTTCGACATGGAGCCGCGTCATTTTCATGCCGATGCCGCGGCCCGAGGGTTCAAAAAGCCCGCAGTGAACCACGGCCTCTACATCTTCGATTCGTTCAAGGAGTTCGATGGCCGGCGCTACGTCGCGCTCAACAACTTCCCCGGCAAACAAAACGCTCTCGCCGTGCTGCTCGACGACTTCACCACCTTCGAGGTCATCGGCCACTACAACGAGCCGCAGTCACAGCAACTCAGCGAATCCGCCGTGAACCGCCTGCCCGACGGCACCTGGATGGCCATCTGCCGCAACGATGGCGGCAACTACCACTTCACCACCAGTCAGGACGGCAAAACGTGGACCGTCGCCGAGCCGAAGTCCTTCGTGCCAAACGGCCTGAACTCCAAACCGACCTTCGATCGCTTTGGCGGCGTCTATTACCTAGGCTGGCAGGAGAACACGAGGATTCAGAACTGCAACCGAAGCGTCTTCAACGTGGACATCTCCCGCGACGGCAAGACCTGGGAGCGCAAATACCGCTTCGAGTCCCCGCATTCCTTCCAGTATCCCACCTTCCACGAGCACGAAGGCATGATCTGGCTCACCGTCACCCAAAGCGACCACGGCGGCACCACCGACCGCATCATGTTTGGGAGATTGGAATCCGTCGGCGGGTTTGAGTCCCAGTCGGGACAGGCGCGGATCGAATGGCCCGCGCCGCCTCCGCTGCCGCCCGCGATCATGAAAACCGGCGTGCCGCTTTTCACGGACCGCGAATACACGCTGGAGAATGCGCCCGAGGCCGTGATGGGCAAACCGTTTCTCCGCACCAGCATCGAACGCACCGACGTCACCGTGACCAAGCCGGGTCTGCTCTATGCCCTGACCCCGACGAAGCGGCCGAAGGCCGCAAGCCAGGAGGACGCGCTCATCGCGGCGGGCTTCGCGAAAGTGGACCTGCCGGAGACGCAATTTTTCCCCGGGGAGATCAACCGCGTCAGCCTCTTCCAAAAACAGGTCGCAAAAGGCGATGCGCTGCGCTTCAAGAAGCTCGTTTTCCTCGTCCTGGGCGAGGGGACGGAGGTGAAGGAGCCGGACCCGTATGCACCCGTCGTGATCGGAAATCCCGGCGCGGAGTTCCAGGACGAGGCGCGGCCGGGCGCGATGATCATCGGGATGGACCGCACCCCGAAAGGCCGGATCTGGGGCTGCTGGACCGGCACGGGCGACAAACCGGACGGCTACTTTCTCTTGGCGACGAGTGACGACGGCGGGGCCACTTGGTCGAAGCCTCGACTCGCCGTCGGCGCGCGCACGGAGCGGAGTCAGAAGATCAGCGGGGCACTCGTCGGCAATCTCTGGACCGATCCCAAGGGGCGCCTCTGGCTCTTCTTCGACCAGCAGCGCGGCGATCCTGACAAACGCATCACGAATTGGTGGATGCGGTGCGACGATCCCGAAGCGGCCGAGCCGGAATGGACCGATCCGGTGAAATTCGCCGAAGGCTGCACCCTGAACAAGCCGACGGTTCTGGCCAACGGCGACTGGTTGCTGCCCGTCTCGGACTGGCACCGGAAGACGGCGCGCGTCTTCGGCTCAACCGATGAGGGCGCCTCGTGGACCGAGCGGGGAAACCTGCAGTTCCCCGACTGGGAGTTCGACGAGCACATGATGGTTGAGCTGAAGGACGGCCGGATCTGGATGCTGGCGCGGACGAAAGGGCAGCCGCACGAAAGCTTTTCCACCGATGGCGGCCGCACCTGGAGCGAGCCGAAGCAGGCGGCGACGGTGCAGAACATCAACGCGCGCTTTTTCCTGCGCCGTCTGCAATCGGGCCGCATCCTCCTGGTGAAAAACGGCTCTCCGGCCGAGCGCCTGCAGAAACGCACCCGCATGAGTGCCTGGCTGTCCGAGGACGAAGGGAAGACCTGGAAAGGCGGCCTGCTCCTCGACGAGCGCGACGCGGTCTCCTACCCCGACGGCTTCGAAGCGCCGGACGGGCTGATCCACATCCTCTATGATTGGAACCGGCACACCGACGCCGAGATCCTGATGGCGAAGTTTCGCGAGGAGGATGTGCTCGCGGGCAAGATCGTCTCGCCCGATGCGAAGCTGCGGATGCTTGCGAACAAGGCCACGGGTCCGAAGCCGGAGAAGCTCTACAACGGCATCGAACTGCCCGATCAATGGCCACCGCGTTTTCTCGATCCGGATTCCGCCGAACCTATGGAAGTGCCGTATTTGAAGAGGAAGCCCAAAGTCATCCCCATCGACGTCGGCAGGCAGCTCTTCGTGGATGATTTCCTCATCGAGAGCAGCACGCTGAAGCGCACATTTCACCCTGCGACGAAGTTCAGTGGCAATCCCGTTTTCAAGGCGGAGACGGAACTGGAGAAGAAGCTCAACAACGTGGTTTATCTCGGTCAGGGCGGAGTGTTTTATGAGCCGAAGGAGAAGCTCTTCAAACTGTTCTACACCGCCGGTTGGCGCGGGCCGCTCGCGATGGCGACGAGTCCCGACCTGAAGACCTGGACCCGTCCCGACCTCGGCTTGCACGGCGGGAACGTCCTGCTGCCCGAGGGCGCGGCCTGGGGCAACGGTCAGGGCCGGACCGCGGGCACGGACAACGCGCTCTGGTATGACATCCACGCGACCGATCCGCAGGAGCGCATCAAATACCTCACTTGTTGGATGCATGTGCCG
This sequence comes from Verrucomicrobiota bacterium, assembly GCA_003402735.1. GTDB lineage: Bacteria > Verrucomicrobiota > Verrucomicrobiia > Verrucomicrobiales > DEV007 > V1-115. The sequence continues at coordinate 17,591 of QQNE01000038.1, read as the reverse complement.
AAGGATCAGCAGGCGCCCGGCCTGACCCACAGCCTCCAGGTTTCCGACGGGAAGACCTGGTCGAAGCCCGTGCCCTGCAGCGCGCCGGCCGGTGATTATGGCTCGATCTTCTTCAATCCCTTCCGCAACAAGTGGATCCAGAGCATCAAGCAGGACGGCCCGCGCGGCAGGAGCCGGTATTACGTCGAGAGCGATCGCTTTCTTGACGGGGCCGATTGGTCGAAGGCCGTCTATTGGACCAACGCCGACCGTCTCGACCTCCCCGAGCCGGAGGAGAGTTATCCCGGCCCACCCGCGGTCCCGCAGCTCTACAGCCTCGCCGCGGTCGCCTACGAGAGCCTCATGCTCGGCATGCATCAGATCCATCGCGGACCGAACAACGACATCTGTTCCAAAGGAGGATTCCCCAAGCTCACGGATCTCGAGCTCGGCTTCAGCCGGGACGGCTTCCACTGGGATCGCCCGGACCGGCGGGGGTTCATCCGAGGCGAGCGGAAAGAGGGTGCTTGGGATCGTGCCTACCTTCACACGACGACGGGCGTTTTTGTCGTGCTGGATGACCAACTCGTCTTTCCCTACTGCGCCTATTCCGGAGACGCGGGCGGAGGCAAGGGCGACCTCTACGGCGGCGGTGCGATCGGTCTGGCGACACTGCGTCGCGACGGCTTCGCGAGCCTCGATGGCACCGGCGCAGTGACGACGCGGCTCGTGAAATCCAAAGGATCGCATCTGTTCGCAAACTTCAGCGGCAAACTCCGGGTCGAGCTGCTCGACGAGGCGGGCAAGGTCATCGGCACCTCGGAAGCCGTCGCCGCTGATTCAACCAAGCAGCGGGTCGAACTGCCCGGACTCGCGGGATCCGCCGGAAAACCGGTGCGGTTCCGCTTCCATCTCACGGAGGCCTCCCTCTATTCCTTCTGGGTCACCGCCGATCCCCGAGGTGCCAGCGGCGGCTATCTCGGCGCGGGTGGTCCAGGGTATGAGGGCGTGCAAGACCTGCCCCAATCACCGTCATGAAACGCTTCTTCGACACCTTCAACAATCTCTACGCGGTCTGGCTCGTCGCCCTGGCCATCGCCTCCTTTCTCCATCCGCCGCTCATGTTCTGGTTCGGCAAGGAATGGATCTTCTGGTCCCTCGCGGCCTCGATGCTGGGAATGGGACTGACCCTGAGTCTGGAGGATTTCAAGGCGATCGCGAAAATGCCGGGGGCCGTGGCGCTCGGCTTCGGGGCGCAATACACGATCATGCCCCTCTGCGGCTGGCTCGTGGCGACCCTGCTCCGGCTCGAGCCCGGTCTCGCCGTCGGCATCATCCTCGTGGGAAGCTGTCCCGGCGGCATGGCCTCCAACATGATCAGTTACCTGGCCAGGGCCAACGTAGCCCTCTCCGTGGTCCTCACCATGTGCTCGACCATCCTCGCCTTCTTCTTTACCCCCATGTGGACCAGCCTGCTCGCCGGGAACCGGGTCGAGGTCGATGTCGTGCAGATGTCGCTCTCGGCGCTGCAACTCACCGTCGCGCCCGTGACCCTCGGCGTCCTGATCCGCTGGTTTCTGCCAAAGACCGCGGACCGCATCGGCGCCTGCGGCCCCACCATCGCCGTCCTCGCCTTCACCTTCGTCACCGGAGGAATCGTGGCCGCCAGCGCCGAGGCCATCGCCTCCAACTTCGGCCGCCTCGCCCTCGCGGCTCTTCTCCTCCACCTCTTCGGGTTCGGGCTCGGTTACGCCGTGACCAGGCTCTTCCGCTTCGACGAAACCATCGCCCGCACCGTCAGCATCGAGGTCGGCATGCAGAATGGCGGCATGGCCGCGGCCCTAGCGAAACAACATTTCGCGGCGATGCCCCTCGCGGCTGCGGCGGGTGTCTTCAGTGGAGTGATGCAGAACATCATCGGCGGGCTCCTCGCCTCGTGGTGGAAACGCCGCTCCGACTCATGAACCGCCGGGATATCCATTACTGGAAATGCGACCGCCCTGCGGCCTTTCATGGCACGGGACCGGGTTCGCGCCCCGACCAAGTCCCGGATGAAGCCGTCCGCACCCTCCTCACCGATTGTTTCCAGCCCGCAAGCCTCACCCTCTCTCCCGCTCCGGGCCAGGGAAACCACCTCACCTGGACCGCGGACATCGATGGCGTGCCGATCTTCCTCCGGATCGAGAACGGTCCCGAGGGCGACACCCACCTCGAGATCGAGTCCGCCGTCCTCGCAGAGGTCGCGCGGGTCGGCGTGCCTGTTCCGCGGGTCCTCGGTTGCGATGCCAGCCGCACCCGAGTCCCCTTCGCCTGGCAGGCCCTGGAACGCATCCCCCACCCGGACCTCAATCACTGGTGGAAAGCCGGTTTGCTCGACGAGAACGCGGTCCCCTTTGCGATCGGAGAAAACGTGGCGCGCTGGCAAGGTATCCGTCCCGAAGGATTTGGACCGTTCGACCCGGGAATCTGGCGGCAAGGCGGACGACTCACCGGGTATCACCAAGCCTACGGAGATTATTTCCGGCTCCGGCTCGACGACCACCTCGGGTTTCTCGAGGCGCGCTCCTTCCTGAGCCCGGAGCGCACCGATGAAATCCGTTCGCTGATCGAAACCCATGCCCACCTGCTCGAACTGGATCATGGCGTGCTCGTCCACAAGGACCTCGCCCTCTGGAACATCCTGGGCCCGCCCGACGCCGTGGCGGCCTTCATCGACTTCGACGACGCCATCTCCGGCGATCCGATGGACGACCTCTCGTTGCTCGCCTGTTTTCACGACGCCGCCTTCCTCCGCCGCGCCTTTGACGGTTACACCGGAGTCCGTCCCCTCCCCGAAAACTGGCCGCTCCGCTTCTGGCTGCACCTCTTGCGCAACCTGATCGTCAAGGCGGTGATCCGAGTCGGGGCGGGCTATTTCGAACGGGATTCCGGCTTTTTCCTGATCGGCAACGGCGGATCGGGCGCGGATCTGCGGCGCTTCACAGAGGAGCGAATTGCGCTGGCAATGCGGGGATTGAAGGAAGAAGCTGGCCTGGAAATTTTCGAGAACCGATGAACCGCCGTCAACCTTCCCTCTCCCTCGGCACCTGGCTCTCCATCGGCTCCCCCGTCATCGCCGAACTCGCCGCCCTCTCCGGCTTCGACTGGGTCCTCTTCGACCTCGAACACGGTTGTGCCGCCGAGGCTTGCCTGCCGGACCAGCTCCGGGCCATCCGGGGAACCTCGACCAAAGGCATCGTCCGAGTGGCGGCCCCGGCTCCAGACCAGATCGCCCGCGTCCTCGACTGGGGAGCGGACGGCATCATGGTTCCCCGCGTGGAAACCGTGGCGGAGGCTGAATCGATCGTGCGTGCCGCCTGCCACGCGCCCCTGGGCCGACGCGGCTTTTCGCGGACGGTGCGGGCCACGGGTTACGGTCTCGAGGCCCACCCTGACAAACCGATGGTCATGGTCCAGATCGAGAGCCTCGCGGGCGTCGGCCAGGCGGCGGACATCGCCGCGGTCGAGGGGGTCGACGTGCTGTTTGTCGGACCGGCTGATCTCCGCCACGATCTGGAGCACAATCCTTCCGGTGGATCGCCGGACTACGAAGCCTGCCTCGACCAGGTCCTCGAGGCGGTGCAATCGACCGGGAAAGAGGCCGGCATCCTCGTGCGCGCCCCGGCCGAGTTCGCGGCCCATGCGTCCCGGGGCTTCACCAGGATCGCGGTGGATTCGGATTTGTCGATCCTTCGGAAAGCCTACCAACATCTGGTTTCCGAAAAGCCATGAAAGCCCTCTTGTGCGCGTTTCTCCCTTTGCTGCCGGCGGTTTTCCTCCAAGCGGCGGAGGTCACGGGCATTCCGGACACGGAGGAGGCGGAGCGCAAGGCCGGGTTCGTCCGGCTCGATCACGGCGCCGACTTCACGGGCTGGGAACATCCGGGCAACTGGGTGATCGAGGAGGGCGCGTTCCACCGGAGGTCGAAAGGGGGATCCCTGGTCTACACGGCGGCCTTGGTGCCAGACGATTTCGAACTGCGCTTCGATTGGAAGGTCTCACCGGGCTGCAATTCCGGAGTCTACTACCGACCCGGCCAGGTCGAATACCAGATCCTCGACAACACAGGCAGTCCCTACGGAGAAAACGCCCGCCAGGCCGCGGCGTCGCTCTTCTTCTGCATGGCCCCGTCCAAGGACGCAACCAAACCGGTAGGGGAATGGAACACGGCGAGAGTGATCTGTCAGGGGACGGTCATCGAACACTGGCTCAACGGGGAACGGGTCCTTTCTTTCGATTCTGCGGACGCCAAGTGGAAGTGGTATGTCGATCTCCTCGCGATCCGGGGAGGAGATTTGACGGGACGGGGCGGGCACCTTTCCCTGCAGGACCACGGTCAGGAGGTGTGGTTCCGCAATCTCCGCTGGCGCCGGATTCCGGAGACAGAACGTGTCGTTCCGGACCCGGCCTTCGCTCCGATGCCCGTGACCGGCGCGGCCCTGGAAAAGGAGGAGGCGCGGGTGAGGGGAATGCTCGGGTCAAAGGAGAAAGCGAAACGCTGAGGCTGCGGGATCACGGTTTTCTCGTATCGGACGCGCCCACGCCGTCCGTTCGACGATTCATCGATTCGGAATTCTGGGGAATTCCGCCACGCGAAGAAGCCCATCCATCGTCAACCTGCTTGATGGTTTTCTTAGACATCTCGTCCCCGCCGGCAAGAATGATCTCATCCGCGTGGAGGGCTGCCAGCGAAATGCTCAGCCCCTAGAAGATACACCCAAGAATCCGCTTCATGGGATCAGCGTGGCGATTTCCGACTGAGCCGGTCCCTCATTGGTTGGTCGACTGACCAAGCTTTGCCAATTCCTCGGCAACGGGTCGATCCCAAGCGCTGAAATCGTCGCCGTAATCGCGATTCAGATGGAACGCCAGCAAATTGCGGGCGCGGCTCGCCACCTCCGGATTCGCGCTGTGAAGAAGGCTCAGCGCAACTGGCAACTGCGTAGTCGCAGGGCGGTTGTGCACCTCGACAAAGACCATGTCGAGCAGAGGAACCGGGGTCTTCTGATCTTTCAGCATGCCGTCGAGGGAGGCAAATCCCTGGTCCGACAACAGATTCATGGCGTGCTGCAAAGCGTCCGTCCGGGCCGCCAACGGCACGTTTGGATCTGCGGCCAGTTTCGCCATTTTGAGGCCCGCCTCCGCTGGAGGAAGTTGCTTGTCGCGAAGGCTGCTGTCGATCTCCTGCAAGGCCGCCACAAGCTTGGCAGTCTCTTCCGGGGAAGGTGCGGAAGGAGTCGGAGGAGACGCCGGGTCTGCGCTGGGCTTGTTCGGAGTGGAGGAACCGAGAGAACTGGACAACGCGGGCTTGGACAACGCACTGCCACCGGGAGAGGCGGGCAGCGAGGTCGACGCTTTGGCTGGGTCCTCCGGCTTTCGTTGGTCACACCCGGCGCAAACGACTAGCCCGATCAGCCCGAGAATTGTTTTGATACGACGGTGTTCCATAAGCGTGGGAAGAGAGAGACAGGGAAGCTGAATCCGTCAACAACGGAAGTGCCTGCCAATGTCACGGTTTCGCCACATTTCAGAAATCCCCCCAACGAAAACCCGGATTCAGCGCAAGCAAAAATCTGTTAAAAAAACGTTCCAACATCCACGCCCGTGCCTTTCCAAGCTGTGCTTGATTCAAAAAAGTTTCCACCTAGGGTCGATACAAGTCCCTTCCCGCTTAAAATTTTATGATCGCCATTGCTTTGCCCAGCTCATCCCGCGTTGCTGATGGCTTCGCGAGATGCCTGCTCATTTGGGCTCTTCTGCTTTTGGCCTGCGGCACCGGTTCGGCTGGAGATGTTCTCCGGGGAGGCACTCCCGCAGCCGCCTCCGGGCAGCGCTCGTCCAACGCCAGCCAGAGCGCTGCCGCGGCAGCGGCCCAGGCTCGAACCACCTCGCGCGACAACTTGGCGCGAACCACCCGAGCCTTGCAGGACGCCCAGCGACTTCAGATCGATGCCCGGGCAGCGGCCCTGAGAAATGCCAAGGACTCTCTCGGCATCAACCCGAACGTGCCGGGCAATGTCGCTCTGCCGAATGTGCCGAACGGACTGGGCGTGGGCGGGTTGGAGGTCGATCCTGGAGTGGCCGGAGGAACCGCCTCCTGGACGGGGGCCAGCCTTCCCAGCGAGAGCAAGGTTGGCGAAAGCAGCAACGTCAAGATCCGGCAAACCGCCCAGACCGCTCTGTTGAGCTGGAAGACCTTCAACGTGGGGCGCAAGACGGAGGTTACCTTTGATCAGCGGGACGGCGGTGCGGACGTGAAAAAGTGGGTTGCCTTCAACCACATCACCGATCCTTCGGGCGTGCCCAGCCAGATTCTGGGATCGATCCGGGCGGATGGGCAGGTCTACCTGATCAACCGGAACGGCATCATCTTTGGCCCGAACAGCCAAGTCAGCATGCCTTCCTTCGTCGCGTCCTCCCTGCCAGTGAACACCAACCTGATCAGCCGGGGCTTGCTCAACAACCCCGATGCCCAATTCCTCTTCAGCGGCATTGACCTTCCGCAAGGGAAATCGGGCACTCCACCGTTCGTCCCAGGCAAGCCCTTCGTTGCCTCTGGCCGATACGGCGATGTCACCGTGCAGCCGGGCGCAGTCATCTCCAGTCCGACGGATGCGGCTCGCTCCGGTGGCAAGGTCATGCTGGTTGGGGCCAACGTGACCAACGGAGGCACCATCCTCACGCCCGACGGCCAAACGATCCTCGCGGCGGGGTTGCAGGTCGGCATCGATGGCCACCCCTCCGCAGATGCCAGCTTGCGCGGCTTGGACGTCTTTGTGGGTGCCATTGCCCCCGTCGGCGGAACTGGCTATGGCGGCCGGGTCACCCAGACCGGCATCGTTCAGGCCCCCCGGGGAAACATCACTCTCGCAGGCAGCCAGATCGAGCAACTCGCCGCGCTCGATAGCTCCACCTCCGTATCCTACAACGGTCGCATCGATCTCCAAGCCATCTACAATTCCATCCCGAACTCCGGTTACAACCCGACCAATCCCTCGACCGGTCGTCCCTTTCTGCCGATCGCCACCGGCTCGGTGACCTTTGGAGCGAACAGCGTCACGCGCATCCTCCCCGAAACCGACAGCAACGAGACGGTCATCGGCACCCAACTGGCCCTCCGTTCGGCGATCAACGTCACTGCAAAGACCGTTGAACTCCGAAGTCATTCCATGCTCCAGGCGAACGGCGGAGACATTTCGGTCTACGCGGGAAGTTACAACCTGCTCGCCGGTACTGTTCCGATCTCCACTTTCGTCCGATCCGGCGGCCAAATCTACCTGGACCGCGGCAGCCTCATCGATACCGCGGGAAGCACTGTCGCCGAGATTCCGGTCTCCCGGATGTTCCTGAACCTCGAGCTGAGGGGAGCGGAATTTGCCCGATCCCCCTTGCAGCGCAACGGCGCCCTCCGCGGCGTCCCGATCACGGTCGATTCCCGCGAACACGGAACCTACAAAGGGTTTGAATGGGTCGGCACGCCATTGGGCGATGTCCGAGGCTACCTCAACTTGATCCAGCGCAGCGTGGCGGAACTGACCGCAGACGGAGGCAACGTCAGCTTGGTGGCCGGGGATTCCGTGGTCATGCAGCCCGGGTCCCAGGTGAATGTGTCCGGCGGAGTCGTCTCCGTCGGCCCCGGCGTGACCCAATCGACCATGCTGAGGTCCGGGGGCACTCTCCTCGACATCAAGAATGCCACGCCAGATCGGGTCTACGACGGGATCTACAATGGAGAGTCCTCCGAGACGAGCACCAAGTGGGGCGTCACCAGAAGATTCTCAAGCCCGTTGGCCCTCCTGACGAAACGTTGGGAACCTGGCTATTCCCACGGGGCGTCGGGAGGCACGGTCACGATCAATGCCGCTTCGGTGGCCCTCGACGGAGATCTGCTCGGCCGGACCATCAACGGGGAGAAACAACTCGACAGTCCGGCCCCGTTGAGCGCCCTGAAACTTTCCTTTCTGAGCGACGACACCTCCTACCCGACGATCCCGCCCTTTTCTCCCACCCCTCCATCCATCGTCTTCGGAAATCAGTCGTTGCCTCGTGTCGGCGCTTTCTCGGTGGATCCCTCGGGCAATCCCCTCGCCCTTCCCTCCGCACGCATCAATTCCGTCTCTCTCTCCCCATCCTTGCTCACTCCGGGCAAGGGCGGCTTTGGCAAGCTGTCCATCAACAACCCGGACGGAAACATCGACGTCCCCAAGGGAGTCACCCTCCAGACGGCCCCGGCCGGCTCCCTGAACTTCATCGGCTCCAACGTCAAGATCGACGGCAACTTGAGTTCTCCGGGGGGCGACATTCATCTCACCGCGAACAATCTTTCGACGTCCTTCGTCAATCAGCAGACGGTCACCCCGACGGGAAATCCATCGCCAGTCCCTGGACGAGGGGAGATCACGATCGGCAGCGGATCCAAGATCTCGACGGCCGGGTTGAGAGTGGATCAGAGTCCCGGTGCCACCCGCTTTGACCTCTCCATCATCGCGGGCGGTTCCATCGATCTTCACGGGTTCAATGTCACGCTGGCGACCGGGAGTCTCCTCGATGCCTCGGGCGGGGTGAAGGTGGAGAACCGCACCATCTCCTACGGGGACGGCGGCTCCATCAAGATCGCGGCGGGCACCGACACCTCGTTCCCGTCGGTTCTTGGGGGCCGACTGGTTTTGAACGGAGATCTCCTCGCCCTCTCGGGCGCGACCGGTGGTTCGCTCTCCCTGACAGCCCCCAGTTTCCAAATTGGCGGCGGGGCCAGCCATCCGGATGAGGTGCGGCTCTCGCCCGATTTCTTCTCGAAGGGAGGCTTCGCGGACTTCGCTCTGTCGGCAACCGGGATCATTGTCCCCCCCTCCGTTGGAGCCGGGGGCGTCGAGCAGTATCTTCCCGGCGTCCTGATCTCGGGCAACACCCGGATCCGTCCGGTGGTGGAGGGCCTCTTCGCCAGACTCAACGCCCCCAGCGCCGACGGTTCGTTCACGGTTGGGCGCATCGTCCGGCCCGAGGGACTTCGCACTCCGGCGTCTTTGAAATTCGAAGCGAGCGGAGCCGTGGATCCGTTCCTCGGCTTGGTGGTGCGCGGAGATATCGTCTTGGACCAAGGCGCGTCGATCCAAACCGATGCCCTGGGCGCGGTGACGTTCAATGCCCAGACGGTGACGGTTCTGGGATCGGTCCTAGCCCCCGGGGGCAGCATTTCGGTGGACGGCGCCAAATCGTTGCCCACGGCCAGTTCCCCGCCTGGCGAAGCCCGGGCCACGGTCTATCTGGGACCATCGGCGCGGCTTTCCACGGCGGGCAAGGTGGTTCCGCTGACCGGTGAGCGCGGCATCCGTTCCGGGTTTGTCACTGCGGGGGGATCCATCAAGATCGGCGGAAACATCGTTGCCGAGCAGGGGGCGATCCTGAACGCCTCCGGAACCAGCGGAACCCTGGACCTGCCTGGCGGCTACTCGGGATTGAACGAAACATCCACAACGGGGTTTGAGGGCGAATCCTACACCCCAACGAAAATCGAGACTTCCGGCGGATACATCACCCTCACCGGGGGACAGATGTTGTATAGCGACCTGACCTTGCTCGCGAAGTCCGGCGGCCGCTCGGCCAACGGCGGAACCCTTGCAGTGTCCTCGGGACGCTTCATCTCGAGCGCGGTGTTCACCTCGGCCGATATCAATCTTCAAGTCAAACAGAGCGGCGCCAGCATGGACGCAGCCAAGGGCAGTCGGGGCATCGGCCTGGGATTGTTCGACGCCAACGGACAGTCGTTGCCTGGCGTTGGCACCTTTGTCGCGGACCAGCTTCAGGGCAGCGGCATCCATTCCGTGACCTTGGGCGGCAACGTGCAATTCAACGGGGACGTGACGCTTTCCGTCCCGGGCCAACTCACCGTGGCCTCTGGTGGTGTCTTGGCCACAAACGATACGACGCTGCTGCGCGCGGCTGCGGTGAAGCTGGGACTGCCGATCCCCCGGCCCTTCCTGACTTTGGACCCCATCATCCCGTTCATCAAGAACGACAACGGTCTCATCACCCAGCTGTTCCTGGCTCCGACACATGGGACCGGGCGCCTTGAGATCGAAGCGGGGCTCATCGAGACGGGCAACTTCGTTCTCCAAAACATCGGTTCTGCACGGTTCTCCGCTCCCCGGGGCGACATCCGCGGGGCGGGAAACCTTTTGATGGCCGGGGACATGGTGTTGGAAGCGGGGCAGATCTATCCAACGACCGCGGGCAAGTTCAACATTTACGCCTACAACTACACCGCCGGGGGAACCCTCAACCAAGGCTCCATCACCATTCAGAGTGGTTCGGCCCGATCCCTGCCCTGGTCTGCCGGTGGCGCCCTCAGCCTGCAATCCTCGAACATCGTCCAGGGCGGAACGCTCCGGGCACCGATGGGTTCGATCACCCTCGGCTGGGACGGAACCGGGAATGCCCCGGTCAACCCGGTGGCCGGTTCGGCCATCGCCACGCCAACGACCCAGCAGATCACCCTCTCCTCCGGAAGCGTCACCTCGGTTTCCGGAACCGATCCCCTCACAGGTCGGCAGCTCGTCCTTCCCTACGGCGTCAGCTTCGATGGACTCTCCTGGATTGACCCGGCTGGAAACGACATCACGGTCGGCGGAGCCCCCTCCAAGACGGTGCGGTTGTCGGGCCAGACCATCGATGCCCAGGCTGGTTCGACCCTGGACCTGCGCGGTGGCGGGGATTTCTTCGCCTACCGCTGGGTGCAAGGCAATGGCGGCCCTGAGGATATCCTGGGCGATGCCTCGGCTTTTGCGGTGATCCCGGGATACGACTTCAACTACGCGCCCTTCGCGCCATTCAACAACCGCCCCACCGCCATCAACCTCCAAGGCGCGCCAGGTTACGTCAACGACTCCCTGCGCCCGGGTGACCAAGTCACGATCGGGTCCGGAAGCGGGCTTCCTGCGGGAACCTACACGCTTCTCCCAGCCCGTTACGCTCTCCTGGACGGAGCTTTCCTGCTCACACCGCAGTCGGGCGCCCCAACCGGGACCCTTCGCCAACCCGATGGAGCGGTTCTGGTCAATGGTTACCGTTCCAACAACCTGGATCCAAGCCGTGCAGGGGTGACCCAGATTCAGAGTTTTGAGGTCGCCTCCAACGCCGTCGTCAACGGCCGGGCCGAGTATCAACTCTTCATGGCCAACAGCTACTTGCGCGATGCCGCCATCAGCCGAGACCTCCCCGCTCCCCGCCTGCCCTTGGACGCCGGCTCCCTCGGCTTCTCGTCCACCGCTTCTCTCCAGCTCCAATCCCAAATCCTGGGGACGGGAACCCGTCGTGGCCGGGGAAGTTTCGTGGACATCAGCAGTCCGATCAACATCCTCGTGAACGCCGATGGCAGCGGCGGCGGACCGGGCGTGCTGGCCCTGAGCAGCCGAGTGCTCAATCGGATCGGTGCGGAAAGCCTGCTCATTGGCGGTTTCCGCACAACGGGCAGCTCCTTCCAGTCGGTGACCGCCACCAGCAATGCCATTACCGTGGATAACCAAGGAGCGCCTCTTGTCGGTTCGGATCTGATCCTCACCGCCAAACAGACCCTCACCGTGGCGGCCAACGCCGAGATCCTCGGACAGGGCCAAACCAGTCTGGACTCCATCTCGCTCGGGACTGCCGACGTGATCGGGAGCGGCGATGGTGCGCTCATCCGGGTGAGCGGCGGCGGATCGGCCCCAGTCACTCGTGTCGGCGTGAGCAGCTCCAACCTCCCCACCCTGACCCTTGGAAATTCCGCCCACCTGGAAGGACGCAGCCTGACACTGGATTCCACCTCCGCTACCTCTCTCAGCCCGGCGGCTTCCATCCTTGCCGAAATCGTCGCCCTCAACAGCGGTCAGATCAGCCTTCTGCTCGATTCCGCCGGCGGCATCAACCCCACCACCGGCTTGATCCTGCCCCGAAGCGCCTTGCAAACCCTGGAGGACTCCGCCTCCTCCATTTCGCTGCTCAGCTACAACACCATCGACATTTATGGCAACGGCACGTTCGGCGGCGGCAACCTCCAGTCGCTCTCCCTTCAAGCCAACGCCATCCGCGGCTTCAACACCGCCTCCGGCGTGGTTCGTCTGGTGGCCGACACCGTCTCCTTGGGAAATGCCTCCGGCCGGGAAATTTCCGCGCTCCCTGGCTCGTCGCTCAATGGGCAACTCGTCATCGATGCGGAAGAAGCCGTCTTCCAATCCAACAAATTCCGCACGGAGCGGTTCGCCTCGGTTGAAGTGGCCGCCCGCACCCGCATCCTGAACTCCGGTAGCGGATCGTTCGCGGTGTCAGGCTCTCTCACCTTGAACGCACCGCTCATCACCTCCACCGGAGCCGCCAGTCATTCGATCTCCTCCGTCGGCGGCCTCTCCATCCTCAACACCAGTGCAACCGCCGCCGGAAATGTCGGAGGTTTGGGGGCTGCGCTCAGCCTGACTGGCAAGAGCGTCACGGTCGACACCGACATCGTCATGCCCAGCGGAAAACTTTCGATTCTCGCCACCGGCGGGGACGTGATCCTCGGGAGCAGCGCCCCAACCAACATCAATCTCTCCGGACGCGCCCTGACCTTCCTGGACGAAACCCGCTACACCAGCGGAGGCTCCCTCAACATTGGTTCCGAGACCAACTCGGTGACCATCGCCAATCGGACCACGATCAACCTCTCCGCCACCGGCTTGGCCGATGCCGGATTCCTGAACGTGCGCACGCCCAAGGGTCTCTTTGCCATGAACGGAACCCTTGTGGGCTCGGCGGCTGTCGGCAGAACCTCGGGCTCCTTCTCTCTCGACGCTTCTCAGGTCAGCGGCAACGACTTGGCCTCGATCGACGCCCTGCTCAACATCGGTTCCTTCAATCAGCTGAGGGATTACCGGATCCGTTCGGGAAATCTCGCGATCAGCGGCGTGGCCACCGCCCGCACCTACCGCGTGGGGGTCGATTCAGGCAGTCTGACGGTCTCCGGACAGATCAATGCCTCGGGCCAAACGGGAGGATCCATCGATCTCGCGGCCAACGGAAACCTGTCCCTGCAGACGGGCGCGGTCCTGGATGCGTCCGCCCAGACATTCGATTCCGCCGGCAAGGGAGGATCCGTATCCCTGGCGGCCGGCACTTCCCGGAACGGAGTTGTTTCCCCCACCGCCGAACTCAATCTGGCCGCCGGTCGCATCGAGCTCGGCGTTGCTTCCCAGACCGCCTCCAGCGCCGCCAACGGACAGTTCACTGGCACACTCAACCTGAGGGCTCCCCAGGACCAAACCACCTACACCACCATCCAGGCCAAAGCCATCGGCACCACCATCCAGGGCGCTTCGGCCATTCAGGTCGAAGCCTTCCGCCTCTACGATCAATCTGCCTCGGGCTTGCTCAACAATTCGTTGCGAGACCAAATCCGCTCCGATGCCCAAACCCTCTTCGGCAGTGCCGGGTCCGTGACCGCGTCCTACAACGCCATGCTCTCCAAACTGGATCCTTCCAAGCAGATGAATCTGATCCTCATCCCAGGAGCCGAAATCATCAACGCCTCGGGAAGCCTCACCATGGGGTCCGCCTCCTCCCCTGCTTCGGAGGATTGGAACCTCGCTTCGTTCCGCTTTGGCCCCTTGTCCGCTGCCGGGGCTCTCTCCATCCGGGCCTCCCAAAACATCACCTTCTTCAACGCCTTGAGCGACGGCTTTACCGTCAACACCTCGGCGGGTTCCCCCAACAACACGCTCTGGATGGCCCCGCTCTCCCCACTCAACCCCAATCTCCCCGCCAATCGCCAATCCTGGTCTTACCGCATCACCGCCGGTGCCGACCTGAGCTCGGCGAATTTCCGTTCGGTCCTCCCCGGCAATGGCAACGGCGCGATCGGCCAAGACTCGGGATTCTTTGAAGTCGGCAAGGATGCCGGTGCCGCCTCCGTGACCGGCGCGACCAATGCGCTCACCTCCTCGTTGGCCCCCACCTACTTCCAGGTCGTCCGAACCGGTTCCGGGGACATCGACATCAACGCGGCCCGCACCGTTCGCTTGCTCAACCCCTTCGCTTCGATCTACACCGCCGGGACCCAGGTCGCCACCCCCACCAAAATCTACGCCGCCAACGACTTCGTCACGCCCATTCTCAACTCCAACCTGGGTCAGGGCGCTCTCGGTCGTCTCCAACAAGCCTACGGCGCCTACTACAGCATGGCGGGCGGCAACCTCAACATCTCCGCCGGTGACAACCTGGAGCGCAAGACCCGGAACAACTCCGGCCTCATCGACGATTCCTCTCGTCAACTCCCCAACAACTGGCTCTACCGTCGCGGCTATGTCTCCGACAGCGGGAACTTTGCCTCTCTCTCCCTCGGCAGCCTCAACGATCCGGGTGCGTCCACCTCCTGGTGGATTGACTTTTCCAACTTCTTCCAGACCTCCGGTGCCCTGGGCGGTGGCCACGTCTCCCTGACTGCGGGCAACGACATCCGGAACTTCGATGCCGTCGTCCCCACCAACGCCCGTGCCCCGCGAGGCAACGCCGCTTCCGCGCAAATCCAGGAACTGGGCGGCGGCGATCTCACGGTCCGGGCCGGACGCAACCTCGACGGAGGCATCTACTACGCCGAACGAGGCACGGGACGCATCGCGGCCGGAAGCCAAATCACCACCAACGGCACCAGATCCCCGTCGCCGGGCCTGCTGCAAAGCCTCAACAACCCAGCCTCGGCAACGCTGGAAGCCTCCACGTGGCTCCCCACCACCCTCTTCCTCGGCAAGAGCAGCTTTGATGTCTCCGCTGCCAGCGACATCCTGATGGGCCCCATGTCCAACCCCTTCCTGCTGCCCCAGGGCCAGAACAACGGGTTTTGGTACAAGACCTATTTCAGCACCTTCAACGAAAACACCTCCGTCCGGATCACCTCCCTCAGCGGGAATGTCACCCTGCGCAACGAAGCCACCCTCGCGGACCGGACCGCCCCGGCGGATATCTTGCAAACCTGGATGGAACGCCAGAACCTCTTCACCACCGGCACGGGCGCCGCCGCCTATCGCCAACCCTGGCTTCGCCTGGCCGAGAGCAGCATCCAACCTTTCCTCAGCGTGTCCGGCCTGCGCCCTCCCAACCTGGAAGTCACTTCCCTCGCCGGAAGCCTGAACTTAATCGGATCCATGTCGCTTTTCCCCTCGGCCACCGGCCAGCTGGAGATGATCGCCGGCGGCGGTTCCATCAACGGTCTCCAACCCTCGGGACGATCCAACTTCATCACCCCTGGCCAAACCACCCAGACCTGGCGCACCGCCACCATCAACATCTCCGACGCCGACCCCGCCACCTTCCGGACTCCAACCACCCCCTTCGCTTACGTTTCCAAAGTCGGAAACGCCCGGGTCTCGGACAACAACGACACGCGCGAAAGCTTCTTGGAATCCATCGATGGCGCCCTGCTCGATTCGGGATCGATCACCGGAATCTATGGCGTGACCCAAACCAAGCTGGCCCTCCATGCCCCGGGAATTCTCCACCGCAACGATCTCGATCCGGTTCGAGTCTACGCGCTTGGCGGCAATCTCTCCGGTTTCAACCTGTTCAGCCCCAAAGCTTCCCGCATCCACGCCTCCAACGACATCACGGACATCTCCTTCTATCTCCAGAACAACCGCCCCAGCGACCTCACCGTCGTCTCCGCCGGTCGGGACATCGTGCCCTACAACGCCGCCTCTCCTCTCCGCAAAGCGGCCAATGCCATCAGCAATCTCCCTGCCTCCAACAGCGGTCCTCTGGCCGGCGATATCCACATCGGCGGGCCCGGCATGCTGCAGATCCTTGCCGGTCGAAATCTCGACCTCGGCACCGGCACCACCAACACGGATGGCACTGGCTCCGGAGTCGTCACCCTCGGAAATATCCGAAACCTCTCGCTCCCCTTCGCAGGCGCCGATCTCTTCGCCGGCGCAGGCCTCGGCACCGCAACCAGCCTCCTCAACAGCCGCTTGCGCGTTCAAACCTTCATCGATCAGTTCATTCTCAGCCCCGAAGGCTCCGCCTATCTCAAGGAA
The DNA here is from genome assembly GCA_003402735.1 of Verrucomicrobiota bacterium. Lineage (GTDB taxonomy): Bacteria > Verrucomicrobiota > Verrucomicrobiia > Verrucomicrobiales > DEV007 > V1-115. The sequence goes on along the minus strand of QQNE01000038.1, from coordinate 1,536 downwards.
TTGGGCGTGACCAACTTCTCCACACTCGATTCCGAACAAAAAGCCCGGGTCGCCCTGGAGGTCTTTTACCTCGTCCTCCGCGATGCCGGTCGCTCCTACAACGATCCTGACAGCCCGGGCTTCGGCACTTACACTTCCGGCTTCGCTGCCATCTCGGCCCTGTTCGGCCCCGTCACAGGCCGAGGCGACATCTCCGCCCAAACCCGCAACTTCCGCACCCGGACAGGTGGCGATATCGACCTTTTCGCCCCCAACGGCGGGCTGACCCTGGCCAACACCCTTCTCGCCAACGCCGCAGTCCCTCCCGGCATCGTCACCGAAGCAGGCGGCAAAGTCTCCATCTTCACCAATCAAAGCGTCGATATCGGCGTCGGACGGATCTTCACCCTGCGCGGCGGCGATCTCCTGATTTGGTCCTCCAAAGGCGACATCGCCGCCGGCGCGGCTTCCAAAACCGTGGCCTCTGCGCCCCCGACCCGCGTCGTCCTGGACCCGCAATCCGGTGCCGTGGAAACCGACCTCGCCGGTCTCTCCACCGGGGGCGGCATCGGCGTCTTGGCGGCCGTCGCCAACGTGGCCCCGGGGAACGTGGACTTGATCGCCCCATCGGGCATCATCGATGCCGGGGACGCCGGGATCCGGGTCACCGGGAACATCAACCTCGCCGCCACCGCCGTGGTCAATGCCGGGAACATCTCCGTGGGCGGAAGCAGCAGCGGGGTGCCCGCAGCCCCGGTCGTTGCCGCACCCAGCCTTGGCGGGCTTTCTGGCGCCTCCAGCGCCGCCGCCGCCAGCACCAACGCCGCCGCGACCAGCAGCGATGCCGCCCGCAAAGAAGCCGCTGGCGGATCCCAGCCCATCGAAACCGTTTCCATCTTCACCGTGGAAGTGCTCGGTTACGGCGGGGGCGGGGACGACTCCAGCCCGGACGACGAAGAAGCCAAGAACCGTCGTGGGTGAATTGGCCACAACCGCCATCGGTGACCGACTCCGATTTTCCGTCCCTTGACGGATGCCTCATCCGCCCTGAGGAGAAGCCGATGCCTCCCCATCCGGAGCTCCCAGATCCTGATACCGGGCTCCAAGCTGCCGCAGTGACCCACCTGCAGTTCATTGATGGCTGCGTCGGTCCGATCCTCTGTTTCTTCGCCACGTGCCTGAATCGGCTCTCTGCCCACCGCAGCACCGTCCAGCCCCCGCGCAGCCTGATCTTCATCAAACTCAGCGAACAAGGCGCCACCGTTCTGGCCGCCCCCGCTCTCCGGGAAGCCGTGCGGCGCGTGGGACGGGACCGCGTCTTCTTCGTCGCCTTCTCAGGAAATCGCGAGATCCTGGATTTGATGGACATCCTTCCTGCGGAAAATGTCTTGGAACTGGAAAACCGCTCCGTCTGGAGCTTCCTGCGCAGCTTGCTCCGGCTCTTTGGCGATTTTCGGCGGCTTCGTCCCGAAGCAGCCATTGATCTGGACTTCTTCACCCGCGCCTCCGCCCTCCTCACCTGGGCCTCCGGTGCATCCCGTCGGGTTGGCTTGCATG
>QQNE01000037.1 GCA_003402735.1 Verrucomicrobiota bacterium | reverse complement strand
GGATGCGGGACGCGCAGTCGATGCTCGATCAACTGGTGGCCTTCTGCGGCAGCCGGATTGAGGAGGCGAATGTGCAGGAAGTCTTTGGATTCACCTCCGTGGAACGAATCGCAGACATGGCAGACGCGTTGCTGGCGCGCCGGGCCGTGGACGCCATCGGGGTCATCCATGACCAAGCCGCTCGCGGAAGGGATCTCTCCCTGTTCCTGGGGGATCTGATCGGCTATTTCCGGCATCTTGTGGTGGCGGTGATCGATCCCAACAACGCGTTCGTCGAGCTGCCGACCGAGGCGGCGGAGCGTCTCCGGGAACAGGCCCGGCAGAGCACCCCGGAGCGTCTGCTTCGGCTCATTGATCATTTCGCCAGCACCGAGGCCAAGTTGAAATGGGCACCCAACAAGGGATTGCATCTGGAGATCGCCGTGATCAAGGCGATGCAGATCCTCGGGGAGACGACGTTGAGTGATGTCATCGGGCTGCTGCATCAGGCGGGTGGCGCGATCGGAACCGGGTTTGAGTCGCCCACCGGGGCCCCCGCAGGCAGTTCCCGCAGTGAACCGGCCGCTCCGGCCCGCAAAGTGGCGCCGAAACCGGGGCCGAGTTCCGTGATGGAGGAGACCGCTCTCACGCCGGATCGATCTTCCGGTGATCCGTCGGGCGAGGCCGCGTCTCCGGCTCCGCGTTCCCGGCCCAAGGGCCCCCTGTCCGGGGCGGATTTGTGGGCCGGTGTGGCCGAGGTGATGCGGGTGGAACGACCGCTCTTCGCGAGTTGCGTGAACGCGGCGGTTTTTGCCGAGCAGACGGACAAGAAATTCGTGGTGCACTTCGCCCGGGCCGATTCGTTCTCCCGGGATTCCCTGCTTCGCGAAAACAACCGGACCTTCGTCGAGGATTTGCTCCGGGAGCTTTCGGGCAAGCCGTTGGGCTTTGTGGCGGAAATCAAGGATGGGCTTGTTCAGGCTCCGAAACCGCCCATTGAAGAGGAACCGGAGAGTCCGTCGGCTGCGCCGAAGACCAAGGTCGCGGCCAAAAAAAAAATAGTGGCTGAACCGGTTGCGGTGCCCGCCGCTGAACCCAAGGCGGAGGAACCGCTGGAAGTGAAAGCCGCGGAGCCGGTGGACCCAGTGGCTTTTTTCCAGGATCCGTTGATTCAGGGGGCCCTGGACCTGTTTGATGCAACCCTGGAGTCCTGACGACGAACTGGGACTCCGAACCAAAAACCTTTTCGAAAGAAACGCTTATGAATCCTGCCAAGTTGATGAAGCAGATGCAGAAAATGCAGCAAGACATGCAGAAGGCCCAGGATGACTTGGCCAAACGGCAGGTCGAGGTCTCTGTGGGAGGTGGCAGTGTCACCGTGGTGGCCAACTGCGCCGGAGACCTCCTCTCCATCAAGATCAAGAAGGAGGCGGTTGATCCCGATGACGTGGAGATGTTGGAAGACTTGATTCTCAGCGGCGTGAAGCAAGCGATCGATCAGGGGCGCGCCACCGCCGCCAAGGAGATGTCCAAGCTCACTGCCGGTCTTCCGATTCCTCCGGGCTTCATGTGAATCGGACCGAATTGCAGGAGTTGCTCTCCGCCCTGGATCTGATCCCGAGCCGCAAGCTCGGACAAAATTTCCTCGTGGATCGCAACGTGGCCGCTTGGATTGCGGACCGCCTCGAGATCGCTCCCGGGGATACCGTGGTCGAGGTGGGGCCAGGCACCGGCGCGCTCACCAGGGAGATCCTGGGCCGGACCGAGCATTTGGTTCTGGTCGAAAAAGACAGCCGCCTGGTCGACTTCCTTCGCGCGAAACTCGGGGGGGGGTCGACCGTCGAGATTCACCACCTGGATGCGTGTCTGTTCGATACCCGCTCACTCTATCCACGCCGCCCGGTCAAACTGATTGGGAATCTGCCTTACTCCGCCGGAGGAGAGATCATTCGCAACTTCCTCGGCATTCATTCGCCGGTGGAGGAAGCGGTTTTGATGCTGCAACGAGAGGTTGCCGAACGAATCGCTGCCCCGCCGGGCGGCAAGGATTACGGGGTGCTCACGCTCCGGGTTCAAGTTCGTTGGGAGGTCAGTCTCTTGAAGCATGTCGGGCCCGACTGCTTTCACCCTCGGCCCAAGGTCGATTCCACCGTCATCCGCCTCCGTCCCCGCCCGGCCGATGATCTGCCGGTGTTCGACCATCGCCTTTTCGATGCCACCATCCGCCGCGGCTTTGCCCAGCGCCGCAAGCAACTGCGCAATGGATTGGAAATCGGCGTCGATCGTTGGAGAGAAATCTGCGCCGCCCTGGGAGTGGCGGAGGCGGTGCGGGGTGAGGATTTGTCCCTGCGGCAATGGGTGGATTTGACGAATCTGTTGGATGAGCATCCTCTCAAGGACAACCCGCAGCGCCAAGACGAATGGTTCGATGTGGTCGACGACGCCAACGTGGTGATCGGTCAGCAGACGCGGGGTGTGGTGCACCGGGAGCGGCTCAAGCACCGCGCCGTGCATGTCTTTCTTTTTCACCGCAACGGAGATCTCTTTCTGCAGCGCCGATCCCGTTTGAAGGACGTGGCCCCAGGGCGATGGGACTCCAGTGCCGCCGGGCACCTCGATGTCGGGGAAGCGTATGGGGATGCGGCTCGTCGGGAATTGACCGAGGAACTGGGGATCGAGGCTCCCACGCAATGGTTGGCCTCATTGGGACCGGAAGAGAGCAACGGGTTCGAGTTCGTGGAATTGCATCGGGCGGATCTGCCGCCCGGGGTAAAGCCACGCTGGCCGGCCAGCGAGGTGGAGTTTGGGCAGTTTTTCCCGGTGGAAACGATCGACCAATGGATCGCTCGTCGTCCCCAAGACTTCGCCGGGGGCTTTCGCCAGTGCTGGGCGGCCTGGCGGTCGACGAACCCGCCGGGAGTCGTCGCGGAAACTCCGACAGGTTGATCGAATGGGATGGGGGCGCGCTCGAGCGTGGATCTCCGGATCAACCGGGGGCGTCACCCTCATCCTTCGGTTTTTTGGGGTGTGGGCGGCGGCGCTTTCCTTTCAGCTTGGGAGGCAGTGCCTCTCCTTTCCCGGTATTGGGCGATGGTTGGTCCCCAACGCCGTGAATCTCGGGAAACAGACCCAGATCCGGATTGGGCTGGCCAATGGGTGGGGCGGGGTTCAGGCGGAATTCCCGTTCCAGCCAGTTTTCCAGGGTGAACCCGTATTCGAGGAGGTCTTGCAGTTCAGCGATCAGTTGCGGAAGGTGGCCTCTTCGCAGCGTCCGATACCCCTCCCAAAGCATCCGGTCCCGGACAGAGAGCTGGTCATGGCCGAGCTGTTCCTCCAACTTGATCAGCTTTTTGATCAGGGCCTCGGACGTCTGTCCCGGGTCTTGTTTCTTGGGCAAACGCACCTTGCCGGTGGTTCTCATGAGTCGGTGCAGGGAGCTGACCTCGTAGGCTGCCCGAAGGTATCCCAGAAACGGGGGGAGTCCGGCGAGACGGAAGGTGATGCTGGGGCCGAGGACTGGATCGGCCGGGGCGTTGGCGATTTCGTCCGCGGTGAGGACCGGGCGGTGTTCCGGGTAGACGCTGGTCACGGAGGCCCCGTCTGAAGTGACATAATTCTCCACGGTCATCATCCCGGTGGAGCGGGACGCCTCCTCAGCGTCGTGCCAATCCACGGGAGGAACGAGAATGTGGTGATTGAAGGCGGCCCGGAGGCTGCCGGCGGTCTGGCTGTAAACCTCGTCGATCTGCTGCCCGGTTTGCACCGCCGCCGTGATGGCCAAGCCCCGTTTGCGCAGCGTGTTGGCCCGCACATGAAAGTCCGGCAGACGACCGATTGCGCTGGCGAACTCATCGCAGAACAAGCTCACTGGACGCCTCAGGGTTCCGCCCTGTCTGTGGCCGCTCTCCATGACGAAATTGAAGAGGCGATGCACGAAGGCGTTGAGGATGGGGCGCAGCCTGGCCACCTTTTCTTCCGGGATCGTCAGCAGAACCACGCAGGGGGTCTCCTCCAGTTCGGCGAAATCGAAATCGGAGGTGGAAGTGGTCATGCAGACTCTTGGATCCACGCAAGGGAGAAGGACGTTGGAAATCTCGCTCAGGGAGGTTTCGAAGTTCCGGTTGCCGCCATCGATGGCGTGCGCAAGGTAGTTCAGTTCGGTGATTCCGGTGCTGTTGCCGAGTTGGCGGATGGCGCTGGCTCCGATGTCGAGCAGCTCGTTGATCGAGGCCAAGGTGCCCTTTCCTTCGAGGTTGGTGCCCCGGATTAGGGCGGCCAGGTATTTGGTGGCCTGTTGGATGAAGTAGGGGGAGTCATGCTTACCCACTTCCACGGAGGAGCAGAGGGAGTAAGCGAGGTCATAAGCCTCGCTTGATCCGGTGATGCCGCCGATGGGGTTCCATCGCACCGACTGTGCCGGGTCCACCGGATTGAAGTAGATGATCCGCGCGTTCGGGCCCCGAAACCGGGAAGCCGCCCGCACGATCCGCTCCGTTTCGGAGGCTTGGGCGTCGATCACGATCACGGTCCGGTCCGGGTCCCGCAAGTCGTCGAACACCATCGGCAGGAGGACGCGGGTGGTCTTTCCGGAGCCGGTTTTGCCCAGAATCAAGAAGTGTCGACACCGTTCCTCCCAAGGGATGACCAGCTGGGCTCCAGCGACGGCTTCGAGCACGCACTCGTCGGTTTCCGATTCCACCACGGCGGTCAAGCCGCGAAGCCAGGTGGGTCGAGGAGGTGCATCGTAGTTCCCCGGGTTCGGTCGTTTGGCGGACTTGTTCCGGTGTCTGCCGCTGTTGAGGATGGGGGTCAGGTCGCTCAGGCGCGCCAGGCGCGAGCGCGAAGGGGCCGATCCGGCGCGGGTGGGCCGACTGGGGAGGTTCACCGGCAGTGGCGGAGAACCTGCCGAGCCCTCTCGTGCGTTCGGCTTCGCCTCCGAACGCACGAACGGCAGTTGGATGGAGGTGGCGTTGTTGCGGCGTTGTCCCCGCGCGAACTGCAGGGGTGCGGTCCCCTGGAGGAACTCCGCAGTCACCGTGATCCGGAACACGTCGGCCGTATCTGGAGCGCTGAGCCAGGGACGCACCGGCCCGAGTCGTTGGTCGATGATTGCGCTCAAGCCTGAAATTCCGGTCCCGAGCCGCGCGGCTTCCCCGGCCAGCAAAACGGCCGCGTCCGGCGCGATCATCAACTCCACGCCCCAGCCGAGGAATTCTTCCTTGAATCGGTCCAGCGGAGACGAGTCCAAGGCCAGGATGCGGCGGAATTCCTCCTGGCTCAGGGGATGCAACAGGACGGGGGCGGAGAATGCGTGAACCAAGCGCGAGGTGAACCCGGCCCGGATCAAGTCGGCGGCTTGCACTGGATCTTTCCTCCCTTCATTCTCCTGATCTCGCGGCCCGGTTCGCTCGAACCCCATCCGCGCCGCACTGCGGAGAAAATCGCGGTCACAGGTGGCGACGAACAGAATCCGGCTGCTGTGGACGTTGTGGATGCGCCCGCCGTGGGCGATCCGGATCGACTTTTCCTGGAAGATCCGGGCGAGGCTGTTCTGCACGGTTTCACTGCTCGGGCCGAGGGGGAGGACGTCCTCCAGGTTTCGCACCAGAACCAGTCCGAGTGGCCCGGTCTCGGGGAGGCGATCATAGCTCCGGAACAGGTCCGCAAGAAAGTGCTCTGGCCGCACCGTGGGAGATCCGCTGGCCGCCGTGGGAAAATGTTCCGTGAGCGAGGGCTCGAAGACCGGCAAACCTGTGATCGTTCCCGCCTCGCGCACCAGGGTCCCTGCCCCGACGCCGTGGGGACCGACGAAGAGGAGATTGCGCCGAGCGCATTCCCGACGATCTGCGATCTTGCGGATCCAGTCCAAGCCAGCGTAGAGCATGGCTTCCCGAGCCTCTTCCTGGCCGACGACCCGCGCCGCCAGTCCGGCACGGAAAGCCTCCACCGGGTCCTGTGGGATCGGTGAGGGCGTCCGGGGGGCGGGGGTGGAGTCGTGGTTTGGCTCGGTGTTCATGGCAGGTGTTTGGCATCCGGCAGCCTCTGGATGCGGTGGGACTCGCTTTGACGGGATGTCAGGAAGATTCCTTCAGAGTATTTGTGTGCGTGTCATCAAAGGCCACGTCAGGGGCGCCGCATCAGGGGCCTTGCCTCTGCTCGCGAGGCGGTCCACCGGAAACCTCGGAAAGATCCAGGGCTGGGAAAAATCTAGCAAACTGTTTCTTGTGTCAGAGAGGTGTTTGCGAAACTAGGTCAATGGTGAGCAGATTGATTTTGGCTTGGTTACTAGTTTGCCTTGGTAGTGGTTGGTGCGCGAAGGCTGGAGAACGTTATGATCCGTGGAGTTTGCGCCTTCCGGAATCCTTGCGCCATTTCACGGCCGATGCGGACGGTGATGGCCACCCAAACGGAGTGGAATTTTCCCTGGGCATGTCACCCCTGGTGGCCCAGGTCGGATTGGGGGTGGTTTTGGGACAGGCTGCGGTCGGAACCAATCTTCATGCCACCGTGAGTTTTGCCACGGCAGGTGCCGTGTTTGACGAGGTGACCTTGAGGTTGGAAGGGAGTGCCGATGCTGTGACCTGGCTTCCGGTGGCGACGTTGTCTCCTGGATCCGGTTGGCAGGGAGACGGAGAGGTGCGGCTGGAATCGATTCCCGGTGGAGGATCGGTTCGGGTCACGGTGCGGGACGCGGTTTCCCTCGTTCCCGGCCAGGCGCGATTCTACCGCCTCAGCGCCGTCATCGATGAGGATGGGGATGGCATGAAGGACGTTTATGAAATCGCCTGCGGGCTCAATCCGCGCGTGGACGATGCCGCCTTGGATCGAGATGAGGATGGTCTCGACAATGGGACCGAGCACCGTCTGGCGACCCTGGCCAATCGCCGCGACAGCGATGGAGACGGCAGGCTGGATGGACTTGAGGTGGCGATGGGGGGTGATCCGTCGAGCGCGGAGCCAAGGCAGCTGACGACGGCGCTGCAATTTGCCGTTCACTTGCCGCTGCCCTGAGCCCGGTCGGGAGGTCCCGGAGAGATGGGGCCTGGGCTGGTCAGTTGCGGGGCGGGTCAATGAACCCTTCCAGTTGGCGGATGCGGGTGGGGTGCCGCATCTTGCGGAGGGCTTTGGCCTCGATCTGGCGGATTCGTTCGCGGGTGACCTGGAATTGTTTGCCGACTTCTTCCAAGGTGCGGCTGCAGCCATCGACGAGGCCGAAGCGCTGTTCGAGGACTTGCCGTTCGCGGGGAGTCAGGGTGTCGAGAACATCGCGGATTTTGTCGCGGAGCAAGCTGAACGCGGTGGTATCGCTGGGGTCACCGGCAGATCGGTCCTCGATGAAATCGCCGAAATTGGTGTCATCCCCGTCGCCGACCGGTTGTTGGAGGGAGATGGGATGTTGCGCCATTTTGAGGACGGCGCGGACGCGTTCGACCGGGAGATGAATTTCATCCGCGATCTCATCCGGGCTGGGCTCGCGTCCAAACTCCTGGACGAGTTGTTTTTGGACCCGCATGAGCTTGTTGATGGTCTCGATCATGTGGACCGGGATGCGGATGGTCCGGGCCTGGTCGGCGATGGAGCGCGTGATGGCCTGGCGAATCCACCAAGTGGCGTAAGTGGAAAACTTGTAACCCCGGCGGTATTCGAATTTTTCGACCGCCTTCATGAGGCCCATATTCCCCTCCTGGATGAGGTCGAGGAAGGAGAGTCCCCGGTTCGTATATTTTTTGGCGATGGAAATGACGAGGCGGAGATTGGCTTCGACCATTTCCCCCTTGGCTTGACGGGAATCTGCCAGGGAGCGGGTCAACTCCGCGTGCGAGACGCGAAATTCTTCCAGGGACATCCAGGTGGCGAGGGTGAATTCCTGCGGACGGATGTCGCCATTGGAGGCGAGCAGGCGGTCGTTCCAGGCATCGGCGAGGGCGACGAACTCCTCGATGATCTTGCCGCGGAAGAGGAGTTTGGTGTAGAGGCGGGAGAGAGAAGTCATGGACTTCTTCAGTTCCTCCTCGATCTGGGCGATGGATGAGGTCTCGGAATGGGCGAGGCGGGCGCGGATGCTGAGGACTTCCTCCCGTTGCGACGCCAGTTGCTCCACCAGTTTGGGGAGGGCCTTCATGTAGCGCTCGCGGCTTTCGAGCTTTTTGTCGACGACGAGGCGGTCGAGGCGCTCGGTCCCATCCAGGAGCTTGGAAGAGAGGTCGAGGTAGGCATCCGCGACGAAACCGAAACGGTGAATGACGCGGACGATGGTGGAATCCGCGATCTCGATGCGTTTGGAGATCTCGACTTCCTGATCCCGGGTCAGGAGGGGGACCTGTCCCATCTGCTTCAGATACATGCGGACGGGATCGTCGAGCGTCTCGAGTTTGGACTCCTCGCGGGGCTCCTCCTGATCGTCCTCGGAAGACTCCGGGCTGTCGTTTTTGGGTTCGGTTTTGAGATCCTCGACATCGGCGGCGTCGATGATCTCAAACTCCATGGCGCGGAGTCTCTCCAAGATTTCCTCGATGACATCCGGACTGACCACTCCGACGGGGAGGGCTTCATTGATGTCGTCAAAGGTGAGGTAATCCTGTTCCTTGGCGATTTTGATGAGGTCCCGCAGCTTGGCCTGGATTTCGTCGCCGTTGACCTCGCCACGAAAGGCCGGGGTGTCGGTGGGCTCCTTGCGAAGATCTCGGGATTCGACTGGCTGTTTGGATGAGACTCGACGGGCCATGAGAGTCACAGATGGACGAGGGGGGCTGATAACAAAAATCAGGATGCTTGTGAGCGCCTCTTCCCGCACGACCGGGGTCGGGTATTATCCCGGTTGCGATGGGAGCAGTCAACTGCTTCTTGAACGGACTTCTGGGCGGGGGTGGGGAGGTCAGGAGCAACGGGGCTCCCTTTCTGTCGGCTTTGGCGGCGGATTCATTCATTTTGCAGTCCGCTGATTGTCGGCAGTTCCCGCAGTTGTGTTTCCAGGGTGAGGGAGAGGGTGAGCAGGTCGAAGATTTCCGGGGAGTCCGGAGAGAGTCGAGCCAAGCGCCCCTGACATTCCGCGATGCGGTTCTCCAAGCTCTTGCGCCGCAGGGCGATCCAACAGGCCATCGCCAGTTGCGCTTCGCGATCCGGGCCCAGATTTTCCTCACTGGCGGGCCCGGGCTCCACCAGGAGTCGGCCGATCGCGTTTTGTTGCTCGTCCGAGAGTTCTGCGAGGAACGCAGACACGGACGAAGCGGTCGAGGGATCGATGTCTGCGGCGCACAGCAATCTGGCCAATCCGGCCTCGGCGATGTCGTTGAGGGTCGCCAGCTCGGCATGTTTGTGCACCCATTCCCGGGCACTCACGGAGGTGAGCAAGAGCCTGCAGAAGGTCTTCATGACGTGGCTTCCGGGCGTTTCCACCGGTTGCTTGGCTTGGGTCTTGGCGGCTTGGCGGGTCCGGGTCACCTGGACCTCCTTCTGCACGGCGGCGGCGAGCTGATCCACGGGGACGCCGAGCCGGGTGGACAGATTCTGCAAGAGGGCGCCGCGGAGAATGGCGTCGGGCACGAGGGCGGCTTGCCGGGCCAGTTCGGAGGCCAGTTCCACCCGTTGGGCGATGGTTGCGGTGGGTGAAGCCCCGCCGCGGATGCGGATCAGGAAATCAAAGTAATCCTCGGCCTGATCCACGACCTGGCGGAAGGCATCGGCCCCGCCCTTGCGGATGAGCGAATCCGGGTCTTCTCCGGTGGGCATGGGGACCACGCGGACCGAGATGCCGGCCGGGGCCAGTTTGGCGAAGGCCTTGGAGGTGGCGCTCTGTCCGGCGCGGTCGGCGTCGAAGCAGATGAGCACTTCGTTGGTTTGGCGGGCCAGGAGCCGGGCCTGGCCGTCGGTGAACGCGGTGCCGAGCGGAGCCACCATGTTGGTGACCCCGGCTTCAAAAGCGGAGATGAAGTCGAGCTGTCCCTCGCAGAGGATGGCGCGGCCGGCCTTGAGAATGGGCTGTTTGCTGCGATCCAGCCCGAAGAACATTTTGGATTTCTCGAAAATGATGGTTTCCGGCGAGTTGACGTATTTGCCTCCTTGCTGATCCGGGGAGAGGACACGGCCGCTGAAGGCCACGGTCTCCCCATAATCGTTGTTGATGGGAAACATGAGCCGGTGCTGGAAATGCGGGTAGATGCCGGAGCCATTTTTTTTGGGTTGGGCGAGTCCGCCATCGATCAGGACCTGATCGCCGAACTTGTTTTCCCTGGCCCACTGGAAAAAGGCGCGGCGGTTGGCCGGGGCATAGCCGAGTTTCCATCGTTTGGCGATTTCGATGTCGATGCCTCTGCCCTTGAGATAATCTCGGGCGGGCGCGGCGTCCTGCGACCGGAGCAGGAGGAGGTGAAACCAGTCCCGGGCCGCGGTCTGGAGGGCACGGATGCGGCGCCGATGCCGATCCTTGGCGGCCATTTCGGGGGTGATGGCCTCTTCATCGAGCCGAATGCCGACGCGGTCGGCGAGTTTCTTGAGAGCCTCGGGGAAGGTGAGATTCTCGTAGAGTTGCAGGAAGCGAAACACGTCCCCTCCTTGTTGGGAAGAGAAGCAGTAGAACGCCTGCTTGGACGGCATGACGTAGAACGAGGGGGTTCGCTCCGTGGTGAACGGGCTGAGTGCGCGGAATTCGGCGCCCGCCCGGGTGAGTTGGACGTAGGAGCCGATCACGCTGACGATGTCATTCGCTTCGGCAACCTTGCGGATCAATTCCTTGGAAGCCATGGGATCGAGCGGGGGATTGCTTCGGCAGACAAACGGGACTAGAATGTCGGCCGCATTGCGCCTTCAGGAACGTGAAGGCGAATCTTTGATCCGGCAACTGATTCTGTCCATGTCAGATTTTTCCAAACCGTTTCGCTGTGCGCGGGCCCTGGGTCTCATCCTGGCGGGAATGGTCGGGCTCGCCCTGAGTTCGGGACCGGAGGATCTCAAGGGGCGGACGGTTGTGCTGACGGTGCGGCATGAAGACCTGAACGACGGGGTGCGGGTCCGGGCCCTGCGGCAATATCTCCGCGGACTGGATTCGGTCCCGGTGCAGGCCGTGGTCCTGGAGATTTCGGCTCAGTCTGGTTATGAACCGAAGGCGGCCGCCCTCTTGTTGGATGATCTGCTCACGCTCAAGGTGCCGATGCACGCCTACGTGCGGACTTCCGCGTTGGGGATGGGGGCCTTGTTGGCGTTGGGTTGTGACACCATCTCCATGCATTCCGGGGCGGTGATCGGTGGGGCCGCGCCGACCTTTGCAGGCAAGCCGGAAGAGGCGGCCACGCTGCAAACTCTGTCCGTGCTCCGGGCGCGGTTGCGGGGACTGGCGGCCATGAAAGGGAGAGATGCCAAACTGCTGGAAACGATGGTGGGGATGATCGGCGGTGGAGGTCCCGGGGAGCCTGCCGGGGGACGCGAGGAGATCGTCACCTTGACCGCGGCGGAAGCGAAAGCGGGCGGGTTGGCGGTTGGGGTGGCGGAGTCGCTGGAGGTGGCTTTGGCGCAGGCGGGTGTGACCGGGGAACGGGTGCAGATCGAGGAAGAGCGTTGGGCCAGCGAAGGGCCTGGGGCGGGACGACCGATCGACGCGGGCGAACCGTCGGAGCGACCGGAGCCTGGCGGATCCAGGACCCGGGAGAGTTATGCTGGCAAGATTGTCGTCATCGGGGTGGGTTGGGACGATCTGATGGCCAAGGCGCGGTTTCAATTCATGGAGCGGGTCTTGGCGAAGGCTCGCCGGGAGAAGCCGGTGGCCCTGATCGTGGAGATGGACACGCCCGGAGGCTATGCCCTGGAGACCTCCAAAATTCTCCGGCCTTTTCAGGATCTTTCGTTCCCCACCTACACCTTCGTCAATACCCACGCCGAGTCGGCCGGTTCATTGATCGCCTTGGCGACCGACCACATTTACATGTATCCGTCGAGCACGATTGGTTCCGCCCTTCCCGTGACCGGGCTTGGAGAGGATCCGCCGGGCAACTTATCGAAGAAGATCGAAGCGATGACGCGAGCGGAGGTGCGCAACATCGCCATCGCCAAAGGACACAACCCCGAGGTGGCCGAAGCGTTTGTCACCACGGAGACGGAGTTGGTCATCGATGGGGTGGAGATCTGTCGGAAAGGAGAGGTGTTGAACCTGAACGCGGTGGAGGCGACCCGGATCTTCAACGGCAAGCCGCTCTTGGCCAAGGGCATGGCGCGTTCTCTGGAGGAGATCGTGGAGAAAGAGGGGCTCTCCGGAGAACTCTTGAGAGTGCGTCCCTCGCCGTTTGAAGCGTTTGCCCAGTGGGTGCAACTGGCGTCCGCGATTCTCATCGCGATCGGTCTGGCGGCGGCCTACGCGGAAATGAACACCCCGGGATTTGGGCTGGCCGGATTCATTGCCGTTCTGGCCTTTGGCCTCTTTTTCTTCGGAAACTATGTGGCCGGCAACATGGCGGGTTACGAGACCGCTTTTGTCTTCGGGTTGGGGCTGGCCCTGGTGATCATCGATCTCTTTCTGTTCCCGGGCACCTTCCTGGCGGGGATTGTGGGATTGTTCCTGATGGCCGGGGCGCTCGGTTTTTCGATGGTGGACCGCGAGGCGTTCGGCGATCTCAAGAGTGGCGGGAAGGAATCCCCGGGCGTGGCCGGGGTCTTCGGTTGGCCGGCGGTTTCGCTATCGATCGGCTTCGGCTTGGCCATCGGGGCGATTGGCCTTCTCATGCGATTTTTGCCGGGGTTGCATGCCTTCCAGAGGTTGGTGCTGCAGACCGCGGTTCCTTCGGGGACATCGATGACCGGGGAGTCTTTGCTCGGGGCGCAGGGCGAGGCGGTGACCGATTTGCGCCCGACCGGCCGGGCACGAATCGGCACGGAGATCGTGGATGTCGCCACCGGCGGAGAATTCCTGGCCAGGGGAACTCCGGTTCGGGTCAGCCGGGTGCATGCGGACCGGGTGATCGTGGTGGCGGCGGACCCGGGTTGAACGGTCAGGTCAGGGTTTCTTGGCCGGTGCCTCTTTCTTGGCTCCACTGCTGGGAGCGGTCGCGTCGGCCGGGGCGTTCTTGTTCAGTTCGCCGACGACGTCGTCGGTGAGATCGACCATTTTCTTGGTGTTTGCGTAGGCGACCGAAGGCACGCCATTGACGCCGAAAGTGCGGTTGTGGACCAGGTCGATCCCCTTGGCTTCCGCGATTTTATTGATCGCCTCGTAAATTTCCTGATGGAGGGCGAGTTGGGCGCGATTGGCCTCCTGGGAGAGTTCGCTGTTTGCGGAGTTTTGGAGGTCGAGGACCTTGCGCTGGAGGTCATTGATTTGTTGGGCGCGGCCTTCGGCCTCCTGGAGGATGACCTTCTTCTTGTCCTCGCTCAGGGTCGGGTCTTGGAGGGTTTTCTGGGCGGCTTGCTGTTCTTCGAGAAGTTTGCGGGCCTGAGTGACCTCTCCTTCCAATTTTTTTTCCTCCTCCTCCCGGCGGAGTTCGAGGGCTTTGCGCTCGACTTCGGTTCGGTAGTAGTGGCGTTGGATGCGGCCGTAATCGACCACGCCGACCTTGAGTTCCTGGGCGGAGGAGATTCCCGAAGCGGCCGAGACGAGGGCAGCGGTGAGAGGGAGGAGTTTGGAGGAGATGAAGTTCATGATGAGATGGGAGAAGGAGGCGGGACTCAGTTTCCGATTGGGGCGGTTTGCAAGAAAATTTCAAAAAGGACTGCCAAATGGCGGGGATGCGTGAAATTTTTTTTCAGGAGGCTCGCATTTGTGAGGAGCTTGCTTTAGGCGTGCAGGCGGTGAAACCCTTCGCACATTTTTCTTTGTTGTTTTGGATTCTGTCGGTCGCCAGTCTGTTTTGGGGCTGCAGCCAGGGATCCTCGTCCAAGACGAGCCAGCCGACCCGATGGGAGGAACCGGCTCCGGCGCGCACGGTGGCGGCAGGAGGCGGAGGGACGACGGCTTCGGGTCTGGAATATCAGGTGTTGCGAGCGGGCACTGGGCGGAAGCCGACGAGGCAGGACACGGTCAAGGTGCATTACCATGGTTATTTGGTCGACGGAACGGTTTTCGACAGCAGCGTGCAACGGGGCCAGCCTGCAGTTTTTGGGCTGACGCAGGTGATTCCTGGTTGGACGGAGGGGCTGCAGTTGATGCCGGTGGGTTCGAAGTTCCGGTTCCGCATCCCGCCGCACCTGGGATATGGGGAGAGGGGATCTCCGCCGAAGATTGGGCCGAACCAGACGCTCATGTTCGAGGTGGAACTGCTGGAGATCGTCGGGAGTTGAGAACGATCCAAGGAAAACGCTGGACGTTTCTCTTGGATATGTGGATATTATAGAAAATATTATTTTTATGAAACTTCTGCATATGTCCCTTCTTGCTCTCGCGGGAGCTTGTCTCATGAGTTGCGAGACCACTTCCCACTCCAAGGCCAAATTCTTGTCCTCTTACAACGGGTTTGAGAGCGCGCCCGGGCTGGACAATGCGCAGATTTACCGGGGGGAAGTCGATGACCTGGGATCCTACGACCGGGTTTACATTGAGCCGGTCCGGGTGATTGCCAGTGAAGCCGGGACGGGCAAGGCGACCTCCGAAGAGATTCGGACCTTGAAGGCCAAGTTTCAGAGCCAGCTCAAGGCGGAATTGAGCAAGAGTCACCAAGTGGTGAGTCGGCCCGGTCGCAAGACGTTGGCGGTGCGGACTGCGCTGGTGGAGTTGCACCCGGGGAACCCGGCCCTGTTCCTGGCGAGTTACGCTCCGTATGGCGGAGTGGTCTCGACGGCGGTCGGGGTGGCCACGGGTACGAATCTTGGAGCGAGTGCGGCGGCGGTGCAGGCGGAAGTGGTCGACTCTCGGACGGGAGAGCAATATTTTGCGGTCATTGACCGGAACCAGGCGGCCAAGTGGGCCCCGGCGCAGGGATTGACGCGATGGGGAGCGGCGGAGGCGTCCTTCCGGAAGTGGAGCAGTCAGATACGCAAGGCGATTTCGGTGAGCGCCAAGAACCCGAAAACCGTGAAGACGGTGAAACCTTCGAAGAAGGCTCCCGGATCCGTGGCCGAAGTGCAGGGGGCTCAGAGCGGGGCCAAGCAAGCCCGATGGGCCAGGAGTTGAGGGGGGCGGTCTCGCTTGATGCGGTGAAGAGTGCTTGCCGGGCGCGCTCTTTGGGCCATTAGTGGCCGGACCGAAATTCATGGACGTTCCCTCCCCGCGAAAGAAACCGGAAGAACTGCGGAGTCATCGATTCTTTGGAGTCGATGACTTGCGTGCGTTCGGGCATCGCTCCAGGTTGAAGCAGAGCGGACTCAACACGTCTGAGTTTGCCGGCAAACCGGTCATCGCGATCCTGAACACGTGGAGTGATTTGATACCGTGTCACGCCCATTTTCGGCAGCGGGCGGATGAAGTGAAGCGTGGGGTGTGGCAAGCGGGAGGGGTTCCGGTGGAGGTGCCGGTGCTTGGGATGAGCGAGACCTTCATGAAGCCCTCGGCGATGACCTACCGGAATTTCCTGGCGATGGAAACCGAGGAGGTCCTGCGCAGTTACCCGATTGACGGGGCGGTGTTGTTGGGTGGGTGCGACAAGACGATGCCGGCGTTGATCATGGGGGCGACGATGGTCGACATCCCGGTGATTTTTCTGCCTGGAGGACCGATGGGGCGGAGCAGTTGGCAAGGGGAGGCGGTGGCGAGTGGGAGCGACGTGTGGAGATTTTGGGCGGAGCGGAAGGCGGGCAATCTGTCTTGCGAAGCCTGGGGGAGTTTCGAGGATCACATCACGGCCGGTCCTGGGCATTGCATGACCATGGGCACGGCCTCGACCATGACGGCGATGATCGATGTCCTCGGGCTGTCCTTGCCAGGGGCCTCCTCGATTCCCGCCTTGCATGCGGCGCACGCCCGGATGGCGGCCCGGTGCGGGCTGCGGATCGTCGATCTGGTCTGGGAGGATATTCGGCCGAGTCGGTTCCTGACGGCGCGATCGTTCGACAACGCGATCCTGGCCGACATGGCGTTGGGGGGCTCAACGAATGCGATCGTGCATTTGCTGGCGATGGCGGGGCGGGCGGGAGTGCCGTTGACTCTGGATCGGTTCGACGAGATTTCCCGCCGCACCCGTGTGCTGGCGGACATCAAGCCGTCCGGCCGATTTGTGATGGCTGATTTTTACGATGCGGGCGGGCTGCCCGGGTTATTGTCCCGGATCAGTCATTTGCTGCATCTCGATTGTCCGACGGTGGCGGGGATGAGCCTGGGAGAATCGTTGGAAGGGGCGCAAGTTTGGAATGAGGAGGTCATCCGGCCCTGGGACAATCCGGTTTTCGGGGAGGGTGGGACCGCAATCTTGCGGGGGAACTTGGCGCCGGACGGAGCGGTGATCAAGCCATCGGCGGCGGAAGCGCACCTGTTGGTGCATCGTGGACCGGCGGTGGTGTTTCGGGATTTGCAGGACATCAAGGCCCGGATCGACGACCCGGCGTTGGGGCTGACGCCGGATCACATCATTGTGATGCAGAACGGCGGGCCCATCGGGGCGCCTGGAATGCCGGAGTCCGGTCAGCTGCCCTTGCCCAAATATCTTCTGGAACAGGGCGTGCGCGACATGGTGCGGATTTCCGATGCGCGGATGAGCGGGACCAGTTATGGGGCCTGTGTTCTCCACGTTGCGCCGGAAGCGGCGGCGGGTGGACCGCTCGCCCTGGTCCGTGACGGGGATTGGATCGAGTTGGACGTTCCCGGGCGCCGTCTCCATTGGGACGTGAGCGAGGTGGAGGCGGCGAAGCGGCGGGCGGAATGGAAGGCGCCCGAGCCCCGTTTTTCGCGTGGCTATGGCAAACTTTTCGCTGAAGAGGTGACGCAGTCGAACCTCGGTTGCGATTTTCGATTCTTGCACAACGACGGATCCCGAACCCCTGACCCTGAAATCCACTGACAGACATGCAAACCGTTCCCGTAACCCGCCAACATCTTTTGGGCTCCGTGATCGCCGTGCCGCCTTTGGCGCGACATGCCGATTTGTCGTTGAACCGCGAGGCGAATCGCGCGATTTTCCGGCACATTGAGGCCGGGGGTGTGACCTCCTTTTTGTATGGGGGAAACGCCAACTTTTACCACATCCGCCTGAGTGAGTTCGGCGCGGCGCTGGATCTTTTGGCGGAAGAAGCCGGGGAGAATTCGCTGGTGATTCCGTCTGTCGGTCCCTGCTATGGGACCATGATGGACCAGGTGCCCGTCTTGAAGGAGCATGCCTTTCCGACCGTGATGGTGCTTCCGATGCAGGGGGTGCTGACCGATGACGGCGTGGCGACTGGATTCCGTCACTTTGTGGAAGCCTTCGGGCGGCCCTCGGTGCTCTATCTCAAGGACGAGGGGTATCTGCGGCCGGCCACGGCGGCGAAGCTGGTTCGGGACGGACTGGTGTCGTTCATCAAATACGCGATTGTCCGGGAAGATCCGGCGCGGGATGCCTACCTCACGGAATTGCTGGCGTTGATTGGCGGGGATCTGGTGGTGAGCGGGATTGGCGAACAACCGGCCATCGTGCACGTGAGGGACTTCGGCCTGACCGGTTACACTTCTGGGTGTGTCTGCATTGCTCCGGACTTGTCCAGGCGCATGTTGTTGGCGATTCAGTCCGGTGCCTGGGGAGAGGCGGAGGTGATTCGTGAAATCTTCCGGCCGTTGGAAGACTTGAGGAACTCCATCCATCCGATCCGCGTGCTGCACGAGGCGGTCTCGCTGGCGGGGATTGCGGATACCGGTGAACTTCTCCCGCTGATGAGCCGGGTGGCGGAGTCGGACCGCGCCCCCATCGCCGCTGCGGCGAAGACGTTGCTGGCCAGCGGGACGAGGGTCCTCTCTTGAACCCCGGAGCGTTTTGGAGTAAGACAGACACCATGCGAAAATGCTGGTGGGTGTTCGTCCTCTTGATCTTCGGGGCTGTGTCGATGGCCTCGAGCAAAAAGGGCACGGCGGTCTTTCTCTCTTTCCATTTGGAAACGAGCAAGGACGACTGGCCGAAGAATGCGCAGGCGGTGAAGATGGGGGACCCGGCCCAGCAATACTATTTCAAGCTGAGCCCGGTGATCACGGACGGGGAGGTCAAGTGGTTTTCCCCGTTCATCTCCCAGGACGGGGTGACCTACGGTTGCGCCTTCAAACTTTCGCAGCACGGGACCAACATCTTGCAGCAGGTCACCTCCGCTCCGGAGAATCACGGGAAGCTTTTGGCCAGCAACATGCAGCCTTTGGATGCCGACAGCGGACCGTTGCGCAGTTATGTGCAAATCGACCGGCGGGTGGATGACGGGATTCTGGTGGTCTGGGACGGGTTCACGGACCGGCACTTGCGTCTGTTCGCGGAGCGGTTCCCGCACGCACGGGATGTGGAAGCGCGCTGAAGGTTGGGGATGATCCGTTTCGGTTTCATGATCGCTCTGTGGGTGGGGATGTGTCTGGTGGGCGCGGCCCCGGCCCTGGCGTGGGAATTGAATTTGCCGACGGGCAACCGGTCGATTTTCTCCGGTGATCCCTCGGATTTCTACATGTATACGGACCGCAATTTCGAGGGGGTGAAGAGCCAGCCCTGGACGGCGGGCCAATACGGCTTTGTGCGCGATCAGAAGCGGACGGCTGCCGGTGTCATCATGACCAAGTTTCACGAGGGGTTGGACATCAAGCCGGTGAAGCGGGATGAGCGGGGCATTCCCCTGGACTTGGTCTACCCGATCTCCGCCGGGACGGTGGTGCATGTGGCGACCCAGGCGAACCAGTCGAGTTACGGGAAATACGTGGTCATCCGGCACGATTGGCCGGAGGGTCCCTTTTACAGCCTTTACGCCCATCTCATGGAGGCCCGGGTGAGTCCCGGAGCGCGGGTGGGGCCGCAAGAGGTGGTGGGTCGTCTCGGTTACACCGGGGAGGGAATCGACCGGGTCCGGGCGCACCTTCACGTGGAGTTGAACCTGCTTTTGAGCGACCGATTTGAAAGTTGGCATGCGTCGCGGTTCCAGACGCCCAACCACCACGGGAACTACAACGGATTGAACCTGGTTGGGTTGGATTTGGCGCGCCTCTACAAGGAGCGTCTGCAGGATCCCGCGTTGACGGTGGCGGCGTTTTTGAGTCGGGAACGGGTGCATCACAAGATCCGGGTGGCGGCGCGGGGAAAGTTGCCGCTTCTGGCGCGGTATCCCTTTCTGTTGCAGCGAGCGGAGTCGGGGCGGCCCGTGGCGTGGGAGATTCATTTCAACCAGTCGGGCGTTCCGTTGGCGGTCCATCCTTCATCTGTTTCCACGAAGGATCCGGTTGTGACCTGGGTGGAGCCGAGCAAGACCTACCATGCCTATCTGACCCGTGGCCGCCTGAGCGGGTCTGGGTCCACTGCCACCTTGAGTGCCAGCGGACTGAGTTACTTGAGCTTGGTCACCGGCCAGTTTTGAGTGGACTTTTCGCGAGCGAAAAAGGTTGCGACCTGACGTTCCTCCCACTTTGATGGGAGCGCCCAGATGAGAGAGCTTCCCCGCATTGAAATCGACAGCCGGACGGTGATGGACGGTGAGGAACCCGTGTTCATTCTCGGGCCCTGCGTGATGGAGTCCGAGGAATTCGTCTGGCGGATGGCCCGTGCGCTGAAGGAGATGGCGATGGAGTTGGGCATTCGGTGGGTGTTCAAGGCATCCTATGACAAGGCGAATCGGACCTCGCATTCCTCGTTTCGGGGGACGGACTGTCACGAGGGCTGCCAGGTGCTTGGGGAAATCGGCAAACAGTT
This sequence comes from Verrucomicrobiota bacterium, assembly GCA_003402735.1. Lineage (GTDB taxonomy): Bacteria > Verrucomicrobiota > Verrucomicrobiia > Verrucomicrobiales > DEV007 > V1-115. The sequence goes on along the minus strand of QQNE01000037.1, from coordinate 17,488 downwards.
GCAGGTGCCGGTCACCACGGACGTGCATTCGCCGGAAGAAGCGGACATCGCCGCAGAGTTTGTCGACATCCTCCAGATTCCCGCGTTTCTGTGCCGTCAGACGGATCTGATTGAACGGGCTGCGCGCACGGGTCGGGTGGTGAACGTGAAGAAGGGTCAGTTTCTGGCCCCATGGGATGTCGGTGCGATTGCCGAGAAGTTGCGGTATTTCGGGAATGATCGGTTTTTCTTCACCGAGCGGGGCGTTTCGTTCGGTTACAATAACTTGGTGGCGGACATGCGTTCGCTGCACTGGATCCGGGAGGCGGGGTGTCGGATTGTGTTCGATGCCACCCACTCCGTGCAACGGCCCGGGGGCGAGGGCAATCGTTCGGGCGGAGACCGGAAGCTGGCGCCGGTCTTGGCGCGGGCTGCGGTGGCGGCCGGGTGCGACGGTGTGTTCATCGAGACCCATTTCAATCCGGAAGAGGCGCTTTCGGATGGTCCCAACCAGATTCCCTTTGATCAGTTGAAGGGTCTGTTGGTGACGCTCGTCGAACTGCACCGGGTGAGCCGGGTGGCTTCTCTCAACCCCATGGGAAATCTGTGATCACGCTTTCTTCCAGTGGATGGGTGCGCCGGTTGGCTTTGCTCAGTGGGCTCTGGGTGTCGGTCCTGATCGCGGGGGAGGGTTCCCGGGAGCAGGGGGCGACCATCACGGTGCCCGGCGGCGGGACCAAGGAGGATGCCGGATTTGATCTGTTCCCAGTGGGCAAGCCGTGGAGGGATGTGCGGCTGCCGCGTTACGATGAGAAAGACCGTCTGACTTCGATCATGCACTCGGAGATTTTGACGAGGGAGGCCCGGCAATTGCTGCAGATGGAGGGGCTGACGCTGGCGATGTTTGAGCCGGATCGCACCCTTTCGCTGCGCTTGAAGACAGCCAAGGGAATTTATGATCTTGCCACCAAGGAATTGAAGACGCGCACCAAGACGTTCATTGAGCATCCGCGGTTCGATATGCAGGGAGACAGTTTGATTTTTGACACCGGATCCGGCAAAGGGAAATTGAACGGGAACGTCGAAATGGTCATCTATGCATCGTCCCTGGAGAAGTTGCAGCCTCCCGGAGGCATGCCAGGCCAATGAAAGCGGATCGCTCAAACAGGATGAAACGAAGCGCTTTTCTCATCGCCGCCTTGCTCGGTTGTCTGATGTCTGATTGGGCGTCGGCCCAGAGCGGGCCGGATCGGCGAACGGTTCCCTCAAACCGCCCGACCGCCTCCACGCCGCGCAAGCAACCGGTGCGCCTGAGCAAGTTGTTTGAGCGGCAGCCCGCCCTGAGTCCGGAGATGAAACAAAAGGCGGCGGAGGCCGTCACCGCCGTGACGGAAGATCCGGAGGCGATGAAAGCGTTGGAGGAAGCGGCCAATTCTTTGATCAAGGCTTCCGGGGTCGACACCGGCTCGATCAAGCCAGCGCAAGCACCGAAGAAGTCGTCGCCCGCTCCGACATCAACATCAACGCCCATCCCCACGTCAGGGGTTGACTCGGCAAAGTTGACTGCGGCCGGTTTGGAGGCGGAGAAACTCCTTTCCAAGGTGGACACGAACAAGGTGATCTCCGAGGGGGCCAAGTTGTTGGAGTCCTCGTTGCCTGCCGTCAAGTCGGCGAATGTGGATCTGGGCAAGCTGGCCCCGGCCATGGCGGCGGTGGCACCGTCGTTGCAGGAGGCGGCGGCTCCGGTTTTGCAGAAGGTTTTGGCGGACAATCCCACGGCAAAGAAGTTGGAGGGGGCCACGCCGAAGCAGGAGACCGGGGTGCGTCTCTTGCCCTCCGGTCCCCAGGTCCCGGCCCCCATGGATCCGTTGCCGAACCGGATCCCCCGGCCCGATGTGGATACCTCGGTGAAGCCGACCCGGATCACTGCAGGGCGGGCGGAGTTCGATGCCAAGACCAACGTGGTGACCTTTGAGGACAACGTGGAACTGGATCACGTGGAGTTCCGGCTCACCTGCGACATTCTCGTCGCGGAGTTGAACAACCCCGACAAGGCGGCGCAAGTTGGCGGGGCGGGGAAGGACGACAAAAATCCCCAGGCGGCTGCGGCCCGGGTGGCGGTGGGCGGTTTGAAGTCGGCCACGGCCACGGGGTATGTGGTGATCGAAAAATTGACTCCGGAAGGCAGTCAGGTCGCCAAGTCGCGCAAGACGGTCTATGATGTCACGACCGGGATTGTCACGCTCAGTGAGTATCCCGTGCTGGACGACGGGAAGAATCTGGTGCGTGGCAAGGAAGCCTGGACGCGCATCCTGCTCAGTCCTGACGGCAAATACAAAGTGGATGGACCGGCCACGTTCGAGTTGGTCACCTCCGACAACCAGCTCCCCAAACCGGGTCGGAAGCCGTGACCTCTCGGCCTTGAAGCTTCGGCTCTGTTGCTGCATCGGGTCGTCTTCACCGGGCTCCTCTCCAAACAGTGTCTCCCTCTCACGTGTCTGCCATGCCTGCCGCGTCCCCCAGTTCTCCGGCTCAAAATGACGTTCTTCTGATGACGGAAGGTCTGGTGAAGATCTACGATGGTCGGACAGTGGTGAACGGCGTGAACGTCTATGTGCGGCCGGGGGAGATTGTGGGGCTGTTGGGGCCGAACGGGGCGGGGAAGACGACCACGTTTTACATGATTGCGGGGATTGTGCAGCCCAACGGCGGCCGCGTGATCTTCAATGGCGTGGATGTCACCAACCGCCCGATGTATCAGCGGGCCCGTCTCGGCATGGGGTATCTGCCTCAGGAGGAATCGATCTTTCGCGGATTGACGGTGCGTCAGAACATCATGGCGGTGATGGAGACGCTCGATCTCAAGCGCGACGAGCGGGAGGCGAGGACCGAGGCATTGCTGAGGAGGTTCGGGATCACGCACATTGCGAACAATGTTTCCATCACCTGCTCCGGTGGGGAGAAGCGACGGTTGTCCATCGCCCGGTCCCTGGTGACGGAGCCGAGTCTTCTGATGCTCGACGAGCCGTTCAGCGGCGTGGATCCCATCGCGGTGGCGGACGTGCAGCAGATCGTTCTCGACCTGCGGCAGGCGGGCCTGGCCATTTTGATCACGGACCACGCTGTCCGGGAGATGCTCTCGATTGTCGATCGTGCCTATCTGATTTCCGAGGGGAAAGTGGTTCGTGAGGGGGACCGGGACTATCTGATCAACGATCCCGTCAGCCGATCGCTGTATTTGGGCGAACGATTCAGCATGTGAGGGAGGGGCGCGGGGGCGCAATTCGCGGCCGTTCCACGCAAAGGGGTTGACCCGCCGGGGGCGGGGTGATTGAATGAGGGAGTCTGCCCGTCTATGCGAAAGCGAGGGTGCCCAAGAAGCTATCAAGCTCCCTTGATAATGAATTTTAATAAAGTTTCCCGTTTGCTTGAATTTTGCATCGTGCTTGCGGTGGCGATGCTGGGTGGGGTGGCGAGTGGGCAGGAGAAAACGCGTCCCTTCGGGAAGTTGTTTGGGAAACAGGCGTCGCCTGTGGCGGAGGAGAAACGGGTAGTCTCTGCAGGGGCGGTGGCCGCGTATCCCGTCGCGGAGACTCGCGAATATCGGAAGACCCGTGAGGAGGCGCAGGTGGAGGCGACGATCTCGCAAATTTATTCTGAGTATGAGAGCAAGGTGGCGAACATGTCCGGGGCGGATCTGCAACTGGACACCCTGGGGGCGTTGCCGCCGGTTCGGCCCGACTTTGAGGCGGCGTGGTCGGCGGGGGTGCGCCAGCCTTTCTGGAGTGGTGGGGAAAAGGTGAAGCAGGATTTGGTGCAGGTGTATGGGAACGCGCTGACGCACTCGAACACGGTCAAGGTTTTCAGCGACCTTCCGTTGATCCGGGAGACCGGCATCCGGGAGGCGGAGGGTGAATTTGACTGGCGGGCGTTTGGCGAGGTGGAATACGGGCACGTGGATGAGCCGACGCCCAGCCGTCTGACCACGGGTTTCACCGGGCGCTTGCTGGAAGATCTGGGGCAGGCGGATTACGGATTGCGGAAGAAGCTCGGGTCCGGAGCCGAGGTGTCGTTGTCCAACCGGTTGAACTTGCTCGACACCAATTCCAGTTTTGTGTTTCCAAACCCGCAGTCGGGAAGCGAGTTGGTGTTCAGCATTGTGCAGCCCCTGCTCCGGGGCGGTGGCTATGCCTACAACCGCGCGAGGTTGAAGGTGGCCCAACTGGATGCCGGGATGGGAACGGCGGAGTATCTGCGTTCCCTGCAAAACCACCTCATTGAGGTGAACAAAGCGTATTGGGAGGTCTATCTGGCCCGCGCCGCCTTTCTGCAGAAGCAGGTCTTGGTGGCTGAGACCAAGGGATTCGTCGAACAGTTGGAGGAGCGTCAGGGAGTGGACGCGGAGGCGACCCGGAGCGAGTTGCTTCGTTCCCGCAGTTCCTTGACCCAACGGCAGGCGGCGTTGATCCGGTCGGAAATGGCGATTCGCAATGCCGAGGAGCGCCTTCGCGCCTTGGTGAACGATCCCGGGTTTGCGATTGGTGGGGGCGGGGAATTCATTCCGTTGACCCGTCCGATTTTGACGCGGCCGGCGAGCGACGTGAAGGAGACGGCGCTCGCGGCCCTTTTTCATCGGGCGGAAGTCGCGGAGGGCTTTTACCAGCTCCAGGCGGCGGGGATTCGACGGGACGTCGAGCGCAAGGATGCCCAGCCAAAGCTCAATCTCAGTTTTGAAAGCCGCGTGGCCGGTTTGGATGAGGGCCGCGAGATTGGCGGCGCCTTCAACGATCAGTTCGCGCACGGAACTGGCTGGAATGTCGGTGTCGGTTACGAGCAGAGCCTGGAACGGAATCTCGAGTTGGCCCGGATCAAGCGTCGGGAATATGAGTATCGCCAGCAGGTGAGTCAGTTGCGGGGAACCATCGATCAGGTTCTGCTGGATGCGGTGACCACTTACCGGGAGCTCATGACTGCCTACCGGGAGATGCAGGGGCGGTATCAGTCGGTGTTGGCGAGTCGTGAGGAGGTGAAAGGGCTCAAGGAGCGTCTGGACGTGGACAGCAACGTGGAGGGGCAGACGGTTGGCTACCAGTTGCAATTGATCCTGGACGCCTTGGATCGGAATCAGCAGGCGGAAGAGCAGTTTCTGGTGAGCATGGTGCTTTACAATTCCGCGTTCGCCAATGTGGAGCGGGCCAAGGGGACCTTGTTGGAATACTACGACATCGAGGTGAACCGGCAGAGGGAGAATGCCTGGAAGCGCCACCGGCAGGCCTTGGAAAGCCTGAACGCCGGATTCGCGGGGGTTAGACCGGCGGTAAAGGCGGAGGCCGCGGATCGGGAGGCGTGGGACCGTCACCGGGCGGCGTTGGAGAAGATCAAATCGGAACGGGGCCAGTGACCGGTTTTCTTGCGTGCGCTGGCAATATTTGTGTTGGCGGTTGCCGGTAGCGCAGCCTAGATTGACCCTCCGGAAATTTGCCGGGCAAGTCGATTTGCCGGGTTGACCCTAGAAAAGCATGACCACTTACCTTGAGAAACTGCCGGCCTGCCGGGCCACGATTCGCGTCGAGTTGGAGCCGGATTTGGTTCGGACCGAGCGTCGAAAGATTGTGACCAAGTTTGCCGAAAAGGCGCGCATTCCCGGCTTCAGGCCTGGGAAGATCCCTGGAGGGGTCATCGAGAAGCGTTTCCGCAAGGAGATCGAGGAGGAATTGCAGGATCAGCTGGTGCGTCTCGGCTGCCGTGAAGGGGTTGCCAAGGAGAAGGTTGAGTTGATCCAGGTGCTCAAGCTGAATGACGTCGAGTTGCGCGATGACGATTCGTTCACGTTCACGGCCGAGTTGCAGACGGCTCCCGAGGTGGAACTGCCCGAGTATCGCGGCATATCGGTCACCGTGCAGCGGTTGGAGGTGACGGACCATGACGTGGAGCATGATCTGGAGCACATCCGCTTCAACCTGGCGAAGACGGTGGAAGTGAAGGATCGGCCGGCCCAATTGAACGACTTCGTGTTGGTGGACGTGAAGACGGAGATGGACGGGGTTCCAGTGGGGGATGTGGTTCCTGAGGCAGCGCATTTGAGCTCGATCCAGGGGGCCTGGATGCCGCTGGGGGAGAACTCGGTGGCGCCTGGTTTCGGGGGGCATGTGGTGGGGCAAGGAATTGGCGAAGTTCGGGAATTTGATCTTCTAGTTTCAGCTGATTATCCCGTGAAGGAGTTGGCGGAAAAGACGGTGCATTTCTCGGTGACGTTGCTGGGGTTGATGGCGCGGGAATTGCCGGAATGGAGCGATGAGCTGGCCTCCAGTCTTGTGGGAGGGAACGGGGGCATGGCGGAGTTGCGTGAGCTGGTCCGGAAGCGGATTGAGTTGCGGCAGGAAGAGGAGCGCCGCCAGGAGATGACCACGCAAATCCTGGAGCATCTGGATTCGCAGACGACCTTTGAGTTGCCCGCGAGCATCCTCGCGGAGGAGACGCAGCGCCAAGTGAACCAGATCGTGCGGCGGGGCCAGATGGAGGGAGCCAGCAACGACGAGTTGATGGGGCAGAAGGAAGACATCATCCGTTACGCCAGCACCCAGGCGGAGGTGTCCGTCAAGACCAGCTACATTTTGCAGCAGGTTGCGGAGAAGGAGGGCATCAAGGCGGAGGAGGGGGAAATTCTGGAGTTTTGCATGAACCAGGCGAAACAGGCTGGGATGCCCCTGAAGAAGTATTTGAACCGGGTCAAGAAATCGGACATGATCGGCGCAATTTACGACGCAATCATCAGGGCCAAGACGCTTGATCTTCTGCGGGAGAATGCGAGCGTGGCCGAGTCGGATCGTGCGCCGCACCAGTGCAATCTTCCGGAGCATCAGACCGCCTGAAAATTTCAACATGACCACTCGAGATCAATTGTTTGCTTCGAACCCGATGCTGCCGCCCCACCTGCAAGAACGGGTGGATGACGCGGTGAGCGGGTCTCCCCGGAACGTGACCATTTATGAGAAGGAGGGGGGCCACGTGGTTCAGTTTGACCTGGCGTCCCGGCTCATGAAGGATCGGATCATTTTCCTGGGGCAAGCGGTGGACGATCCGATCGCGAATTACCTGATCGCGCAGATGCTTTATTTGCAGATGCAGGATCCGAAGAAGGACATCAACCTCTACATCAATTCACCGGGAGGATCGGTGACGGCTGGCTTGGCGATTTACGACACGATGCAGTTCCTGACCTGTGACGTGAACACCTATTGTGTGGGGATGGCCGCGAGCATGGGGGCTGCTTCTCTGCGCCGGGACGAAGGGCAAGCGGTTCGCCCTCCCGAATTCCCACGTGATGATTCATCAGGTTTCCGGTGGGGCCCAGGGCACCGCCAGTGATGTGGAGCGGACCGTGGAGTTCATGTATGGGTTGAAGCGGAAGCTGAACCAGATTCTCTCCCTGCATTCGGGCAAATCGGTGGAGCAGGTTGCGCAGGACGCGGACCGGGACAATTACATGAGCGCCGAGGAGGCGTGTCGTTACGGCTTGGTGGACACGGTTCTTCACCGTGGTCAGGACGGGGCGGGCAAGGCCAGTTGATTTCGGGTGGCCCCGGGGCTGCAACGTCCGCGGGGCAGATGTGCGGTCATTTCTTTAGGCGGCGGGTCCCAAGGTTCTGCCCGCCGCTTTTTGGCAATTCCGGGTGGCGTGGTGGGCCTACTGATCGTATAGTAAGGCGTCTGTAAGATCCGGCTTTACCCGAGTATGGCGAGACCCTCCAATCTGACAATGTGTTCCTTCTGCGGCAAGAGTCACGCGGAGGTCCGGAAATTGATCGCTGGGCCGGGGGTGTACATCTGTGACAGTTGCATCAACGTCTGCAAGGGGATCCTGGATAAGGAGTTGGGCGAGGCACCGCTCCGTTCCCACGCGGAGCTGACGGTTCCCAAGCCGCGTGAGATTTGGCATGAACTCAACCAGCATGTCATCGGTCAGGATTTGGCGAAGAAGGTCCTCTCGGTGGCCGTTCACAACCACTACAAGCGGATCAACCAGACCAGTTCCAGTTCCGGGCCGTTCAAGGATGTCGAGATTGAGAAGAGCAACATTCTCCTCATCGGTCCCACCGGTTCTGGCAAGACTTTGCTGGCCAAGACGCTGGCTCGGGTCCTCAACGTCCCGTTTTGCATCGCGGACGCGACCACGCTGACCGAAGCAGGTTACGTGGGTGAGGACGTTGAAAACATCATCCTCCGGCTCTTGCAGGCGGCGGATTACGATGTGAAGCGCGCCGAATTGGGGATCATCTACATCGACGAGATCGACAAGATCGGACGCAAGACGGAAAACGTGAGCATCACGCGGGACGTCTCGGGTGAAGGCGTCCAGCAGGCCCTGCTCAAAATCCTTGAGGGAACCATCTGCAATGTGCCTCCGCAAGGGGGACGCAAGCATCCCCAGCAGGAGTACATCCAGGTCAATACGGAGAAAATTCTGTTCATTTGCGGCGGTGCGTTTGTGGGCATGGAGGAAATCATCGGACGGAGGGTCGGCAAGAAGGTGCTAGGCTTCAGCAGCGCCGGGGCGGAGACGGTGGCGAAGACCAACCGACCGATCGATCTTTCCCAGGCCAGTCAGGAGGATCTGTTGAGCTTCGGGTTGATTCCGGAGTTCATCGGTCGGTTGCCGATCATTGCCGCCCTGCAGCCCCTGGATCGTCAGCAACTCGTCCACATCCTCACGGAGCCCAAGAACGCGATGCTCAAGCAATACCGCAAATTGCTGGCCATGGATGGCGTCGAGCTGCATGTGACTCCCGACGGTTTGGAGGCGATGGCCGACGATGCGCTGAAGCGGGGCACCGGGGCCCGGGCGCTCCGGTCCATCTTCGAAAAATTGATGCTCGAGGTGATGTTCGAGGCCCCGAGCCGGAGCGATCTGGTCGGGATCACGGTGGACCGTGAGGCCGTCCTTGGACATTCCAGTCCCGCGTTGCTGCATCGCGAGGACGCGGCCTGACCGTTCGGTCCTTCGCCCTGCTTTTTGAGGGTTACCGGACTCCAGGTCATCGAACGCTTTCGGGCTGGGTGCAGCGCCCTGGTGGCCGTGCCTTGTTGGTCTGCGAATCGAACTCCGTTCTCCGCTCGGCCCGCCCCGTGCTTGGCGCCTGCCTGGGGCCTTGTTCCTACACAGTCAACCTGCTTGATTGTTCACTTTTCCAGTCACTAGGCGATCCTCGATCCATGGGACCGGAAGCTTGCCACCGCCCCATTCCCTGGCCTTCGCCATCCAGAACCCGGCCTCGTTGACGTTTCCCCGTCCGGCGGATGCCCACGCGAGGAGCGTAGCGGAGATGGCCCGGTCGTTCGCGGACTCGCTGTGCTCGACAACTTCGGCCAGCATCGCGATTCCTTCTTTGATCTGTCCGGCCAGAACCAGAAAGCTCCCCCTCGTCCCTTTCAACGTCCAGCTGTCAGGGACCAGTTCCATCAGTTTCCGGCTCCATTCCTCGCCTTCCGCGAAGAACTCCTCGTCCCCGCGCAACAACAGATAGGTGCAGAACGCATCGATGCCGTCGGCTTCCCCGGACTCAGCCGACACTTCCGCCCCACGACGATAGACCTTGATCGCGGACTCCAGCGGACAGGATTCCACGAAATGTTCCCAGAACCTGCCTCCGCCAGATGCCCCCCGCTCGGTCGCCTTTGCAAATGCACTCTGGAATTGGGACCAGGCCACGAAGAATTCGAGATCCTCATTGGTTAATTTGGGAATCGCAAGCAACTGCCGGAAGTCTGGCTGATACGACTCTCCGTCCATGGTGAAGTCCCCCGTTCGCAGACTGTAGTAGAAGTCGACGACCGCTTCGATGAGGAGGGCGGTGAAGAAGAATTCCCCAAATTGGCTGGAAGTTCCCATCAGCAGGAAAAAGCAAGCTCCCGCCCAGCAGAAGTCCACCAGCGGACCGGCCAAGGTGGATAGAAACAGTTTGAAACGCCCCCGCCGGGCGTCCGGCAAACCCAACGAAGCAAGCCCGCAGAACGGGAAGACCTTGCATTCCACTAGGCAAGACCCAAGTCGCCAGGTTCGCCAGATCCTTCCCTTTCCCAAGGTGACGCCGAACACCTCCATCCCAAGCGCCCAGGCTACCAGGGCGTGGCCCGACTCATGAAGGATCACCCGCACGATCATCGCCGCCAGGACGCCCGCCGCAACAAGGACAACCAAACCCGGATCCGTCGGCCGCAGGACCAGCATCAACGCCCAGCCGATGGAAACGACCAGATGAACAATGACTTCTCCCCACCCCGATTCGTTGCCCTTGTCCATTCTTACGGGTCGACTTCTCGCACGAAACGGATTTCCGGCCAACGGAAATGCTGTTTGGGGTCTAGTGCAAGGCCCGTTGTGAATTGATAAGAAATCCAGATTTCTAACTTGTACTTTTGAATACGATGAATATCTACAGGGATGCCAAAGCTCTAACGAGTTCGACTGGAGGCATCCGAGCGTGAATTGCTGGAGGCCGTGATCCGAAAAGACCAATGTGCGGCTCACAAACAGCGTCATGCCCGGATTTTACGTAAAGCCGATGAGAATGCTCCGGGCGGAGCGCTTGGTGACGAACGCATCTCCGAAGCCGTTCACGTTGGAACGGCCACCGTCCAGCGCGCCCGGCGCATCTTCGTCGAACACGGTTTGGAGCGCGCGCTGCAACGGAGAGAACCCGACCGGGTTAACGAGCGCAGACTCGATGCCAAGGGGGAGGCGCAGTTGGTCGCCCTAGCTTGCGAACGGCCGCCAGACAAACGGGCCAAGTGGACCACGCAACTTCTTGCCGACAAGTTGGTTGAACTCAACGTCGTCGCTTCCATCGGCAGGGAGGCCGTTTGCATGACGCTTAAAAAAACGAGATCAAACCCTGGCAAAAAAGGCAGTGGTGCGAAGCCATTCGCACCAATCGCGCTGAGTTTGTTTGCCAGATGGAGGAGATCCTGGATGTCTATGCGCGCCCTCACGATCCGAAATGCTCCGTGGTTTGCCTGGATGAATCGACAAAGCAATTGGTGAAGGAAATCACCCCGCCTATGCGGGCGAAGAAGGGACAGCCCGAGCGCATTCACTACGAATCCGAGCGCAATGGTGTCGGCACTCTCTTCATGATGTGTGCTCCTCTGGAAGGTTGGCGCGCAGTCGATGTCCGGGAACGCAAGCCCACGCGTGATTACGCTGAATGTCTGAAGGCCCTGTCCGATGCGCACTTCGCCGGGGCAGAGAAGATTGTTCTGGTCCAGGACAACCTGAACACCCACAGGGCGGCGGCCCTTTACGAAGCCTTTGGGCCGGAAGAGGCCAAGCGACTCAAGGGAGCGTTTCGAATTCCACTACACTCCCAAACATGCCAGCTGGCTCAACATCGCAGAATGCGAACTGAGTGCGCTGAGCCGACAGCGCCTGGATCGCAGGATCGCGGACATGTCCGAACTGCGAACCGAAGTTCGGACATGGACCGAAGGGCGCAACGCGAGTCATCAAAGAATCCAATGGTGATTCACCACGGCTGACGCGAGCATAAAACTCAAGTCACTCTACCCATCAATTCAGACCGGTTGATGCACTAGGAGATAACGGTGATTTCCCACGAAGCGGATTGCGAGCCGTTCGCGGAACGTCTCCTCGGCGGACTCGACAAAGATCATCCTCCGGTCCCGGGCCCGGAGTAAATGAGATGGGCATCGATAAGGACCGCGCTGACGGGTTGGAGGCTGTGGACTCTCAGGTTCTCAAGCACGATCGGGGGGGGCGGGATTTGGGCCTGATGCACCATCGCTCCGCCGCTGGACGTTGCAAGATGGGTTCACCGAACGCTGATGGAGCTTCGGTGATGAAGCCGCGGTGGGATCGGTTCTGCGACCCGGCTTTTTGGGGGACGGGCAGGCTCCGCAGGTGGTTCCGCAGGAGGACGAGTCGGACCGGAGCGTTTTCCAGGCGCGGCGGAGGAGGGAGCCGGTGGCGATGGCGGTGATGGACAGGGCGGTCCAGGTCTGCCAGTCAGGTTGCATGGCGGTGTTCGTTCAGCTGAAGCCGAAGAGGCGTCCGCCTTGGAAGACCAGGAAGGAGGCGATCCAAGCGGTGGCGGTCATGTAACCGAACTGGAAAAGGGCCCATTTCCACGAGTTGGTCTCCCTGCGGACCACGGCGGTGGTGCTGGCGCATTGCATGGCGAACACATAGAAGACCATCAGGCTCACGTAGGTGAGGGTGGTGAAGGCGGGGGAGCCGTCGTCGCGCCGGGCTTCCCGGAAGCGTTGGCGGAGGGCCATGCGCTGGCCTTCTTCGTCTTCGATTTCGCCCGCTTCGTAAGTGATGGCCATGGCGCTGACGAACACCTCGCGGGCGGCGAAGGAAGCGATGACGCCGATCCCGATTTTCCAGTCGAAACCGAGGGGAGAGATGACAGGTTCGATGGCTTTGCCAAGACGTCCGGCGATGCTCTGTTCGCGTTGCAGAGCGGGGTTGTCGTTCTTGGGATAATTGTTTGCGGCCCAGAGGACGATGGTGACGGCGAGGATGATGGTGCCGGCTCGCTTGATGAAGAGCCAGCCGCGCTGCAGCATTTGGAAGGCCACCGAGGTCAGGGCAGGCAGCTTGTAGGTGGGCAATTCCATGATGGAAGGACCGGTTTCGGTCCGTTGCAGGAGGCGGTTGAAGATCCAGGCAAAGAGGAAGATTCCGAGAATTCCGCCGGAATAGAGTCCCATCAGAATGAGAGCCCTGGTGAGGGGCGGCACCGTCTCTGTCGGCATCATGGCGGCGATGAGGAGGAGGTAGACCGGGAGCCGGGCCGAGCAACTGGCGAGGGGGGCGACGAGAATGGTGATCAGGCGATCCTTTTCGTGTTCGATGGTGCGGGCTCCCATGATGGCCGGGACCGCGCAGGCGTGTGAACTGAGGAGCGGGACAAACGATTTGCCGCTCAAGCCGACCCGGGACATGATCCGATCCATCATGAAGGCGATTCTGGGGAGGTAGCCGGTATCCTCCATCAGCCCGATGAAGAAAAAGAGGATCAGAATTTGTGGAAGAAAGACCACGACGCCGCTGACGCCGGCGAGGATCCCGTCGCAGACCAGGGAACGGAGGTCCCCCTCGGGGAGCCACTGATTCACCAGGGAGGACATGGCGCCAAAGAGCGATTCGATCCAACCCATCGGGATCTCCGCGAAGCTGAAAATGAGGTAGAACATCACGGTGAGGACGAGCAGCGCGATGATGGGCCCCAGCAGCGGGTGGAGGGCGACCTGATCAATCCGTTCCGTGGGATGGACGCGGGCGGGATCGATGATGTGCACCGCTCGGGAACAGACTTCGCGGATGGCTCCGTAACGGCTGGCTGTGATCCGGTCCCGCCATTCCGTGGCGGAATTGGGTGAACCGCCGTTCTCGCCCAGGTAAAGATGGCGTCGGTCGATGGATCCGTCGGGCAGGACGGGAAGGTGCCGCAAACTTTCCGGGGGCAGCGGGGCGGCGTGGAGACTGGGTTTGAGATGGTTGGAGGCGAGGGCGATGCGGAGTTCGGCCAAGCCCTTGCGGGAAGTGGCCTCCATGGTGACGACCGGCACTCCGAAGATTTCACTGAGGCGCGCGGCATCGGGCCGGATTCCGCGGGCCTCGGCGATGTCCATCATGTTGAGGACGATGATGGCCGGGATGCCGAGTTCGAGGATCTGGCTGGCGAGGAAGAGGTGGCGTTCCGCGTTGGAGGCATCCACGACGCAGATGACGATGTCGGGCCGGGGCACGTCGGACATCTTGCCGAGAAGGACATCGCGCAGGATGGCCTCATCGGGAGACTGGTGATGGAGGCTGTAGGCGCCCGGGAGGTCGATGAGGCGCAGGGGCTTGCCGTGCTGGTCATAGGCCAAGCCTTCCCTGCGTTCGACCGTGACGCCCGGGTAGTTGGCGACCTTCTGCCGAAGTCCGGTCAGAGCGTTGAAGAGGGTGGACTTGCCGCAATTGGGATTGCCCGCCAGGGCAACCACGCGGGGGCCGGACGGCGGGGCAGCCGGATTCATGGGTTGGAGTCGTCTGAAGCCAACGGCTCGACCTGAACGGAACGGGCTTCGCGGAGGCGCAGCGCAAGGAGAGATTGTCCGACTTGGATTTGCAGGGGATCGCGCAACGGGGCGCGGCGGAGAAGCCGGATGTGGGTGCCCGGGAGGAGACCGAGTTCCTGAAGCCGGAAGGAGGCGGGACCGGAGCAGGAGACGACGACCGCCTGGGAGCGCGGGGGGAGACGATCGATGGTGGTGATGGGGGCGGGGTTCATGTGAGTCGGATCGGTGCAACTGAGACTCATTATCAGACCTTTGCTTCCATACCTTTGGGTGTGCGGTCCCGCAAGAACAAAACGAGCCGCGAAGGCTGGTTTGCGGCGGGTTGCGACCCGTGGGTGACAGATCCGGAATTTGGCGTAGAATGGCACCATGACCGGGTCTGGATGGATATGGCTGGCGTTGTCCACGGCGTGTTTCCTGGGCGGTTTTGTCCAGTCGGCGTTGGCGTTGCGGCACGGGCGTTATCAGCCGCCGGCGAGCAAGCTTTTGGCGATGGCGGCTGGTTTCGCCGGACAGTGTTTGTTTCTGGCGGTGCGAGGAGGGGCGGCGGGGCGGTGCCCCATCACCAGTCCCCAGGAGATCCTGGTATTTGTGAGTTGGAGTGCGGTGCTCCTCTATTTCCTTCTGGGGCGTGCGTTCCGGCTTTCGCTTCTCGGGCTGTTCATCGCGCCGATGGTGAGCCTGTTTCAGTCGTTGGCCCTGCCGTTTCTGATGCGACCGGCGGTGCGACACCCGGCCGATGATTATTGGTTGGAGATGCATGCCTCGGTGTCGCTGTTGGCCTACGGTGCCTTCGCTTTGGCCTGTATCGCCGGGGTGATGTTCCTGATTCAGGATCATCTTTTGCGCCGCGGGGAGTTGCAGGCCTTGAGCTATGAATTGCCGCCGGTCACCAACCTCGCCACGGCCATCGTGCGACTGATTGCGATCGGACTGGTGCTTCTCAGTGTGGGCATCGCCAGCGGATTCGGCACAGATCGTCCGCCCACGGGGATGCACCTGGTGCTTTCGGTGGGCGTTTGGTTGGCCTATGCCGCTCTTTTGGCCGTAAAACGGTTTCGGGGGCTGGCCTCCCTGGAAACAGCCCGGGCCGCCGTGATCGTGTTCGGTTTGCCAGTGCTCACCCTCATGATGTTGGAACACTGAAACCGAAGTTGAACTTTTCATCTGTTTTCCGGTCGAAGCATCCCTGCGAATGAACCTCATTTGCCTTGGCATCAGCCACCAGACGGCACCCGTGGAAATCCGGGAGCGCATGGCATTTGCGGAAAAGGAGCTTCCCGACGCCTTGCGCGATCTGGTGAGCCTCGAGGGCTTGCAGGAGGCGGTCGTGCTCAACACCTGCAACAGGGTGGAGGTCTACGCCGTGGCCGAACATGCCGGGAATGGCTTTGCCGGAATGGAGAACTACTTCCGGCGCCGATTTGACCTTGCTGAGGGCGATGATTTGCCGTTTTACCGGAAGTCGGATCGGGAGGGCGCGGTGCACCTGTTCCGGGTGGCCAGCGGGTTGGAGTCGATGGTTTTGGGGGAAACAGAGATTTTCGGTCAGGTGAAGAAAGCCTACGCGACGGCGCAGAGCGTGGGCACGACTTCCCGGGTGTTGAACAAGCTGTTTCAGCAGTCCTTTCAGGTGGGCAAACACTTGCGCAACAACACCCAGATTCAGCGGGGTTCCACCTCGGTCGGGTCGGTGGCCGTGGATTTGGCGGAAAAGGTTTTCGGGGACCTGAAACGCTGTCACGTGATGCTCATCGGGGCCGGCGACATGAGCCGGGTGGTGGCGCAAAGCCTACTCTCGCGCGGGGCGTGCAGCGTCATCGTTTCCAACCGGTCTCATGATCGGGCGGTCGAACTTGCGGAGGCGATCGGCGGCGAAGCCATTCGGTTTGATGATTGGGAGAGTCGGGTGCCAGGCACCGACATCATCATCAGTTCCACTTCCGCCCCCCACATCGTGATCCACGCCGAGGCGATTGCGGCGGCGATGAAGTCCCGTCGTGGGCGACCGTTGATCGTGATCGACATCGCGGTGCCCCGGGATGTGGATCCGTTGGTGGCGCGGATTCCGGACGTTTATCTCTATCCGATCGACGCGCTCTCCCAGATCGCGGATGCGGCGAGGCGGAAGCGGGAGACCCAGATCCGGCAGTGTGATCAGGTTTTGCACAAGTATCTGGAGGAGAAGGGAATCGCCGCTCTTGAATCCGTGCCGCCGACCTATTCGCCGGTGCGGGCCGAGCAAGGCGGCACGGCGGGCTGAGCCACCGCTTGTCAGCGGCGCAACCCGATTCATATTGCGCAGTGATCGAACATGCGGTTCTGGGACGTGCGGGCGGAGACAACGCCCTTTGGGTGCGGGTGAATACCGGCCAGCAAATTCACCGGCTGCTTTTTGATTGCGGCAGCGGCTGCATCGGCCCGCTCGGGTCGGCGGAACTGCAGGCGGTGGACCACCTTTTTTTCTCCCATTTCCACATGGACCATGTGGCAGGATTCGATGGTTTTTTTCGGATCAATTTCAATCGGGAGACCAAACCGGTCCATGTTTGGGGACCGGATCAGACGATGGACTTGATGCAGCACCGGTTCCGCAGTTTCTGGTGGAATCTTCATGAGCAGCAGACAGGCAGCTGGGTGGTCCACGAAATCCATGAGGATCGCGTCGAGGCAGCCCGAATGGAGGTGTCCGAGGCCTTCGCGGTGCGGCATCCGGAGCCGCCCGGCTTGATGGAGCCGCTCATTGACGGCCCGGATTACCGGGTCACCGTGAGGCTTTTGGATCACCGCGGACCCTCGGTCGCTTACCGGGTCGATGAAGGTTGCAGGCTGAATGTGAATCCGGAGCGATTGGCTGAGTCAGGCCTCCGTCCTGGCCCTTGGATTCAGAGTCTCAAGAATCTGGAAGTGAGCGGTTCCGTGGAGATTCAGGGGCAGGCGTGGGAGCTTGAACCGCTCCGGGAACGGCTCCTGGAACGCGCGCCCGGCGCATCGATCGCCTACCTCACGGATTTCCGGCTCGATGAGTCATGGACGGAGAAGCTGGTGCCCTGGTTGGCGGGATGCGATGTGCTGATCTGTGAAGCGCAGTATGCCCAGGCGGACGCGGCGTTGGCGCTGCAGAATTATCATTCCACGAGCACGCAAGTGGCGGAGCTGGCGCGGAGGGCCGGGGTGGGCTGCCTGGAACTCTTCCACCTTTCCCGGCGTTATCCGGAATTCATCTGGAAAGAGATGCTGCGGGAAGCGCGCGCGATTTTCCCGCGGACCGCGTTTCCATCGGTTTGGAATCTTTAGACTTCGCAGATCATTTCTTGGGGAGAGCCCGGACCGGACCTCCGGAGATGCCGCCGTCCACGAGCAGGGTTTGGCCGGTGACGTAGCGGCTGGACTCCGAGGCGAGGAAGACGAGGGCACCGTC
>QQNE01000036.1 GCA_003402735.1 Verrucomicrobiota bacterium | reverse complement strand
GGGGGATCCTTGGATCCAGAAATGGGAGTATGAGTGACCTGACAACCTCCTACTCCCGTCCTTTCTCTTCCTCCTCCGCCTCGTTTTCAACAAACACAAAGGCCGCCCGTCTCGGTGCGGGCATGGGATGATCCTCGCCACGGACCGATCTCAAGATCATTTCGTTGAGCAGGAGATCGTTCGGAAGCGTAGACCAAGTTCAGGCATCGGGTAAAGCAGGCAGGCGAGCTTTCGGTTCGAACCGATGGTTCAGCTCTTGTCCGCGGACTGGCGCGAGCGCACCGTGAAGGACACGGGCATGCCGGTCAGGTCGAATTCGCGGCGCAGTTCATTTTCCAGATAGCGCTCAAAGGTGCGGGTGACGAGCTCAGCGTAGTTCACGAAGAGGATGAATCGCGGAGCCATGACCGGGCGGGGATGATCCTCCTTTTTCGTGGTGACATAGAGGAGGTTGAGGCGTCGGCTCTTGCGGATGGGTGGAGGGTTGCGCTCGATCGCGTCCTGAAGAAAGCGGTTGAGCAAACCGGTGCCGATCGGTTGGCGGGCCGCGTCGAGGATTTTCTCGATGCCACCGAAGATCTTGTTGAGATGCTGGCCCTTCATCGCGGAGGTGGCCACGAACGGCGCGTAGTGGAGGAAAAAGAGTTCCCGTTCGATGTGGGTGCGCAACCGGTCGAGCCGTTCCGCGGATTTCAGGTTGGGCTCAAAGAGATCGAATTTGTTGACCACAATGATGCACGGTTTGTGGGCTTCGACAATTTGCTGACCGATGGTCCGGTCCATGGCGGTCACCCCGCGCGAGGCATCGATGACGAGGAGACAAAGGTCGGCCCGCCGGATGCTTTTCTCACTGCGCATGACGCTGAAAACCTCGACTGGGGAATCGCGCGAGGTGCGGCGCCGGATGCC
Organism: Verrucomicrobiota bacterium; assembly: GCA_003402735.1. GTDB lineage: Bacteria > Verrucomicrobiota > Verrucomicrobiia > Verrucomicrobiales > DEV007 > V1-115. The sequence continues at coordinate 38,396 of QQNE01000036.1, read as the reverse complement.
GGCGGTGTCGATCAGAGTGTAGTGGCGGCCTCCGCGTTCGTAGGGGATGTCGATGGCGTCCCGGGTGGTGCCGGCCACGTCGCTGACAATGGTGCGGTCGTCCTCGAGGATGGCATTGACCAGGGAGGACTTGCCCACATTGGGGCGGCCCACGATGGCGATCCGGATGCGGACCGGTTCGGCTCCCGGTTCTTCCGCTTCGGGGCCGTGTTTGGCGATGAGCTGTTTGCCGATGCGTTCGACGAGTTCGTCAAAGTTGCGGTCGTGTTCGGCGCTGACCGGCAGCGTCTCGGCGAACCCGAGCCGGGCGAAATCATGCGCCAGGTTTTCGTGTTTGGCGGTATCGACCTTGTTGATGAGCAGGAGGACCGGGGTGCCGCTCTTGCGGAGGACAGAGGCAAGTTCCTCATCGACCGTGGTCAGTCCGTTCTGGGCGTCGGTCACCAAGAGAATGAGCGACGCGGATTCGATGGCGATGTCGGCCTCGAGTCGGACCTGCGCGGCGAATCCGTCGGAGAGGCGGGAGCCGATTCCACCGGTGTCGATGAGTTCGAAGGAGCGTGGGCCGCGGGTGCAAATGGCGGAGATGCGGTCGCGGGTGACGCCGGGTTCGTCGTGAACGATCGAGATGCGGCGACCGATTAGGCGGTTGAAGATGGCGGACTTGCCGACATTGGGGCGCCCAACGATCGCGACGGTGGGACGTAGCGTGGAAGAAACGGAATCGGTCATGGACGCGACGAGTGACGCTTGCAACCACCCGAGGGGCGGCCAACGTAACCCAAGGAACGCATATGGCAAACAAACCAGAAGTTGGAAGTCCCGCGCCCCAGTTTACTGCCCCGGTGGCTGGAGGTGACTACGCGGATGGAACCGTTCTTTCGCTCTCCGATTTGGCCGGGCAGACGGTGGTTCTGTATTTTTATCCGAAGGACAGCACCCCGGGCTGCACCACCCAGGCCTGTGATCTCCGGGACAACTGGGCGGCGGTCTCGGCGAAAGCCAAGGTTTTTGGCGTCAGCCCGGACGGGGTGAAGAGCCACCGAAAATTCATCGAGAACCACTCGCTGCCGTTTCCGTTGATTGCGGACACGGACAAGAAAATCGTCAACGATTACGGGGTTTGGGTTGAGAAAAGCATGATGGGTCGGCTCGGGTTCGGGACGGAACGGACCAGCTTCGTGATTGGACCGGACCAGAAGATCAAGGCGGTGTTTCCCAAGGTGAAGCCGAAGGAGCACGTGGCCCAGTTGCTCAGCGTGATTTGAGGGCGGGCCGGAGCCTCAGTTCACGGCCTCTCGGGCGGCGCGGAGTCCGGATTCCACCGCGCCGTTCATGTAGCCGCAGAAGTCGGAACTGGTGTGTTCCCCGGCGAAGAGGAGGCGGCCCCCGCACTCCGCCGAAGCTGCCGCGGCATTGATCCAGGTGTATTGACCCGGGAGGGGGCAGCTGTAGCTGGATTCGTGGGTGGGCACCTTCGGCCAATTCATGACGGCGTTGTTGCCGTCGTAGTTCTCCGCAGAGCCCGGGAAAATTGTTTCGATGTCCCGGAGATCGCCCTCGTCGGCCCGGAGTTGAAAGTTGCTGGCCCGTCTTCCCCCGAGCAGGTTTGTCAGGATGCCGGCCTCCCCTTCCTGGGCACGGCTGGTTTCCCAGAGGTTCTGGAAGTTCGGGAGCTCGGCAAACGCGGATCCGTTGCCGCCCTGCTCCCGCCAGATGCGACGGGTGAACCCCCGCATGACCTTGACGTTTTGCCCGTAGCCGAGTTCGCGAATCGCCCTGGCTTTCTCCCGGGAGAGCGGGAGATCAAAGACCCCCTTCACCTTGCGCAACTGGGTGAAGGGCAACGTGAGGATGACTTTCTCGAATTCTCTCGGAGCGGCTTCGCCATCAAGGGAGAGCTGGATTCGGGACTCATGAATCGCCAGCCCGACGAGGCGTTTGCCGGTGTGGAGGGCGGCGTCGTCCCGGAGGTTTGTGAGTAACGTTTCCGTCAGGCGGCTGTTTCCTCCCAGAATTCGCCACGCCTCGTCGCTGTCCCCGAAGACGCGAAAGCCGTCCGTGAGGTTGACATCGATGAAGTCCACCAGGTTCAGGCAGGAAATCTGCGCTGCGTTCAGTCCGTATTCGGGTTCGTAGGCGGCGAGCAGATAGTCTGTGATCCACGGCTCGACCCCGGGAATCTCCGCTAGGTAGCCGGTCAGGGAAATCTGGTCGAGCTGGCAGGCAAAGGGAGTGAACTCGCCCCTGGCATCGTAAAGTTTAGAGGCGTCCTGGGCGACCCGGGCGATGACGGGACGAAGTCCCACGAGCAGTTCCTCTTCGGACCGGGCTTGGCCCTCGAACCAGAGGCGGTCTTTTCCGGTCTCGTCTTCGAGCAGGTTTTGCAATTTCAGTCCGAGTTCCCGGGCCAGCTTGATGAGCGCGGTGTGGTTGGTGTCGATCAGTTCGCCCCCGAGTTCCACGAACATGCCGTCGGGGTTGAAATTCCGTTTGGTGAAGACGCGGCCGCCGAGGCGAGAGGAGGCCTCAAAGAGTTCGACGGGGACGGCTTGTTTCCGGAGATGCCAAGCCGCGGTGAGACCGGCGAGACCTCCTCCGATGATGGCGACCGTTCCCTGGAAGGGGGTGGCGGCCCGGGCGGAACAGGAGAGCGCGGCGGCCGTCTGCAGGAAGCGCCGCCGGGAGAGGCGGTCCCGCCAAGCTGGTTCACCGGCCAGGCTGGAGCCGAGGAGGCGGCGCAAGTGGCGGAAAAGAGGGGTGCGAGCGGGCATGGGAATCGGGAATCACGCGGTCTTCTGGACCTTGGAGGTTCGCTTCCTTTTGCGCTTGGGTTGGAAAATTTCCTTCCAGCGTTGGTGCATCCAGATCCATTGGTCGGGGTGTCGCAGGAGCGCGTCCTCGAGGGCCTTGTTGAACGCGGTGGCGGTGAGGCGGACGGCGTCCTCGGTCTTTTCGTGGTCGATGACTGGCACCGGTTCTTCGAAGCGGAGGACGTGGGTTCCATCCGGTTCGCGCCAGCTGGTGGCCGGGACTACCGGGGCCCCGGTGGACATGGCGATGATCGGGAGGCTGCGGAAGGTGTTGGCCGGGGAACCGAGGAAATCGGCGGGCACACCGTCTCGTTGGGTGGCGTGCTGGTCGTAGATGAAGACCACGATTTGTCCCTGACCGAGTAAATCGAGGATGGCATCGAGCGAGCCGCGGCTCGGGATGGTGCCGAAACCGGCCCGACGGAAGCGCCAGGTGACGAAGCGGTTGAAGAACTCGGGTTTCAGTGGCTTGCGGACGAAATGAAAGAGCCCTTTGAACTCGGTGAACTGCCGGATTCCATCGACGGTGGCCACTTCCCAGTTTCCGAAATGTCCGGTGAGGAGCAGCATTCCCTTGCCCTGGGCCAGGGCGGCGGAGGCTGTTTCCATGCCCTCGATGCGGATGGTTCGTTTTCTCAGGAAAAACTCCATCAGGCAGCGGACGAAATGTCCGTAGTAACACTGGGCCAGGAGCACCACCTCGGCCTCGTCGAGGACCTCAGCGAAGGCGCGGCGCATGTTTTTCAGGACCACCCCGCGCCGCAGGGGCAGGAGATGGTAGACCAGCCGACCGAACCAGGGGGGGCGGAACTTGCGCTTTTCCGCCACCGCCACGGCGGAGGCGGAGTGCGTCGTGTGGGTCAGCGATAGACGGATTTCCGAAACAAACGCCCGGTTCATGGCGGCGCGGGCCGCGGGACTGACTTCGACATGGGGGGCGCCATAGCCGTCGGAACGCACGGAAAAATCGGCGGGTCCGAGGTGGCCGAGGGCGGTTTCGCGCGGAAACAGTTTGCAGCAGGCTTCCTTGGCGGCAAAGCGGGCGGCCAAACTTCCGGTTCGGCCCGCGCCGTCCCCGGCATCGGCAAGCTCCTGTTGGGTGAACAATTTCCCAAGATCCTCCGGGGCGGTGGCCCGAAGCAGTTTCTCCAGGCGCGGGATCTCAACTGTATCGATCCCGCACCGCGTTCCTGGCGGAGGCTCGGGAGTCATGAACCGGTGCTCCCGCGGACCAAGAGGGCAACATTCATGCCGCCAAACCCCCGGCAGATGATGAGGGCGATCCCGCTGCGCGGCGGACGAATTTCGCGGGAAACCGGCAGGGCGGCAAACGACGGATCGACTTGATGGAGCGTGGGAATGCCGGGCACCGCCTCGCGGTTGAGCGCTTCCAGGGCGAGCACGGTATCCAGAGTTCCGGCGGCCGCGAGGGTGTGGCCGGTGGCCCACTTGAAGGCGGTGACCGGAGGCGCCTTGTCCCCGAACATCCGCAGAATGGCGGCGGCCTCCGAGGCATCGGAATTGGGGGTCCCGTTTCCGTGGGCCACGATCATGCCCACCTCGTCCGGGGAGATTCCGGCATCGGCCAAGGCGAGGGCGATGGCGCGGGCGGGTCCATCGCCATCAGCCCGGAGTTGGACGATCCCGGTGGCCTCGCTCACGGCGCCAGACCCGAGAAATTCGCCGATGACGGTAGCTTGACGGGCCTGGGCGGATTCGAGGGGTTCCAGGGCCAGCGCGGCGGCGCCCTCGCCGAAGATGGTGCCGGTGCGCCGGGCATCGAAGGGACGGAGGACATCGGCGGAGAGCAAGCCGAGTTGGTGATAGCCGAGGACGGCTTCGGGCTCGATCGGGGCGTCGTGGCCCACCGCGACGATCCGGTCAGCCTCTCCGATTTTCAAAGAGGCGGCCGCTTCCGCCAGGGCCAGGGCTCCGCTGGCGCACTGGTTGGTGATGCAGGCATTGGTGCCCTTGAAATGGTTCCGGATCCCGACGTGACAGAGCACGTTGTTCGGGAGAATGCGGAGGAGCCACATCGGATGGACCGAGGAGGCGAGTTCCTGGCCGAACCGCACCATGTCGCCCTTGGAGGAACTGAGGAGAGGGAAGAAATCGTAGTTGACTTGGTAGGAGCCGCCGCCGGATCCGACGACGAGTCCGGACCGGTCGTTGAAGCCCGGCACCTCGGCTTCGGGAAGCGCGGTGCGGAAGGCCGGCACCCCCGAGGACTTGATGGCCTCGTCTCCGGCGTAGATTCCGAACAGATCGGTCCGGGAGATGGACTTGTGGAGTTTCCGGTCATCGACCAGGACTTGGTCCTTGATCCCGGTGATCTGGGCGGCCACCTGGATCGGCCAGTCGGTTGCGTCCCAGTAGTGGATCGGTCCCACTGCGGAACGGCCCTCCAGGATGGCGTCGAAGATGGTCTGCGGGTTGAGTCCGGCCCCGCAGACCGCGCCCGAACCTGTGATGGCAATGCGTGGAGACGTGCTCATCGGGTTGTTTGCATCAGGGTTGGCGGAAGGTGAGGCAACTGTTGGAACCTCCAAAGCCGAGGGAATTCGAAAGAGCGGCCCGGATCGGGATCCGGCGCGATTGTCCGGCCACGATGTTGACCGCCTCGTTGCCCGGGTCCGGCGTCTGGAAGTTGGCACTCACCGGAGCGATTCCGTCGCGGATCGCCAGGGCGCAGACGGCGGCCTCCACGGCTCCGGCGGCGGCGATGAGGTGGCCCATGCAGCCCTTGGTGGAACTGATGGACACTCTCGGAAGATGTTCTCCCAGGACGACCTTCAAGGCCGCGCACTCGCTCTGGTCATTCATCTGGGTCGAGGTTCCGTGGGCGTTGACATAGTCGATGTCCTCGGGGCGCAAGCCCGCACTTGCCAGCGACTGCCGGATCGCCTGGATCGGGCCATCGCCGTCGGGCGGGGAATCGGTGATCCGGTAGCAGCTCAGGGAATTTCCGTCTCCGGCCAGCTCCGCGTAGATGTTGGCCCGGCGCGCGATGGCCTCCTCCCAGCGCTCCAAGATCAGAAATCCGGCCCCTTCTCCGAGAACAAAGCCGTTCCGGGTCACGTCGAACGGACGACTGGCCCGCCACGGTTCCTCATTGTCCGTGGAGAGGGCGCCGAGGAGGCAGAAACTGGAGAGCCCGATCGGGTTCAGCATTGAGTCGAAGCCACCCACCAGCATTTTGTCGATCAGTCCGCGCCGCATCGCTTTGAGCGCGGTGCCGATGGCTTGGCCGCCGGAAGCGCAGGCGGTGTGAACCGCGGTGCTGTAACCGCGGATCCCGAAGTGAAGGGCGAGGAGGGCCAGGCCGGCGTTGCATTGGGTGCGGCAGAAGTAAACGGGATCCGCCGGGTAATCTGGAGCGGCCATCCGGGTGGCGTCGAATGCGCCATCGGGGGCACAGGATCGATGCACCACATCGAGTTCCTTCAGGGAGATGCTCATCATCCCGGCCCCCACGGCGAGGCCCCAACGTTCCCCGGTGGCGGACTGGGGACGGATGCCGGCATCCACAAACGCCTCCTCCGCGGCCGCCAAGGCGAAATGGTGGCAACGGGAAGCCTGCTTCAGCAGTTTGCGGGGCCCGACGCTGTCGAAGTCAAAATTCTTGACCTCTGAGCCGATCCGGGTGGTGAATCCGCTGGCGTCGAACGTGGTGATCGGTCCCGGGCCGGGCCTGCCTTCCTGAAGGGATTTCCAGGTCGATTCCCGATCGTTCCCCACCGGCGTCACCAAGCCGATGCCGGTGATCGCGATCCGCGTCCGTTGATTCATGATCATTTCCCTTTTTCTGCGGCTAGTTCCACCCGCGCCCCGCCCTGGAGGCGGCCCGCCGCTTTTGTTTGCACGGAAATCAGCAATTCGCTGCCAGAATGTTCCAGGACTTTCGCTTCCAGGTCGAGCTCGGTGGCCGGTGGGATGAAGGCGCGCAGCTTCATGTCGCAGACCGCGCGGGCCACCCAGTGGGTTCCCTCTCCTGGCACGGTGTGGGCGAGGGCATCGACCAGCGCCAGGTTCATGTTCATGAGGAGCGTTCCGGGAAAGACCGGCCGACGCGGAAAATGATCCTCAAAAAAGGCCGCCCCGGCGGGAACCTGGAGCCGAGCCCGGGCCGAGGAGCCGGGGTCCAACGCGAGATCCTGCAGAGAGCATTCGGGGACCCCCGGGAAAGCCCCCGGTTCGGCCCCGGATCCGAGAAGGAGGGCCAAGCGTTCCCGCATCGCGGTCGGGTCATCGAAATCGTCGGCGGGCATCATCGGTCCGACGCAATGCTGGAGCCGGAGGATCGGGGTGCCATCGACCGAGGCGCATCCGCTGTAGGCCACGGCTTCCCGGTCTGCGGTTTCCAACTCCGCAGAGAGGTCGAGCGTCTGTCCGGGGAGCGCCTCCCCGAGCAGTTCCACCCGGCCAGCGATGCCTGCGACGGGGCGATGGGAGAAATCGATGGCGGCCATGGCGGACCAGGCCGCGAGTTGACCGGTGGCCTCCGCGACGAGGGACAGGGGAAACCGGGGCAGGCTGGCGGGGATTTGCCAGGAACCGGTGACCCTCACGCCCGGCACCAGGAGGGAGATGCGGTCGACAAACGAGAAAGCGCGGTAACGATGATCCATCAGGCGCCGCTGGACGCGCGTTGTTCGCGGATGATCATCTTGGCAAAGGTTTCCACCGTGAACAGCTTTGGAATCTCGGCCGATTTGATGGGAGATTTGAAGCGGTCTGCCGGGACTTCACTGAGAAATTCGCGGAGGCGTTCCTCGCCTTGTGCAGTGACGACGCCGCCCTTCTCGAATTCGGATTCGGCCAGGGGACCGCGGGCGTCCTCGACAATCTTGCCGCGTGGGATCTTCACCTTGAACTCCCGTTCCAGGCGGAACACGATGTCGAGGAAGTCGATCGATTCGCCTCCCAGGTCGGTGATGAGGGAGGAGGTGGGTTGCACGTCGTCCAGATCGCACCCGAGCGCGTCGGCAATGATGTCGGCGACCTTTGGCAGGATCGCATCGATTTCTTCCTTGGTGATGTTCACGTTGCTCATATCAGTCAGAATCAGTCTTCAATCCATTTTGAATCCACCGTCCACCGTGAGGATCTGGCCGGTGATGTAATCCGCATAGCGGGAGGCAAGAAACCAAACGGCGTGGGCGATGTGCTCCGGTTTGCCGTAACGTTTGAGGAGGATGCGCGAGGTGATCTGATCCCCCGCCAAATCCCGCACCGTCTGCGACATCTCGGTTTCGATGACTCCCGGGGCCACCGCGTTGACGCGGATGTTGCGCGCCGCCACCTCGCAGGCCAGGGACCGGGTGAATCCGTTGATGGCTCCTTTGCTGGCGGCGTAATTCGTCTGGCCGCGGCCTCCCTTCTCGCCGGATACGGAGCTCAGATTGACGATGCTGCCCCGGCGTTTGGACATCATGAACGGCACCACGGCGCGGCACATGTTGAAGGTCCCCTCCACATTCGTTTGCAGCACTTCGCGGATGTCGTCATCGCTCAGGGCGACCATGAGGTTGTCCCGGATCACCCCGGCGTTGTTCACCAGGACGTCGATCTTTCCGGTGCGATCCGCCACCGATTCCACAAAGCTCCGGCAAGCCGCCGCGTCCTTCACATCGACTTGGCTGGCGATGATCTTGCCTTCCGGTCCGGAAGCGATCACTTCTTGGGCGGCGGCGGCATTTTCACGGTAGGTGAAGGCGACCTCCATTCCCGCGGCGGCGAGGGTTTCCACGATGGCGCGGCCGATGCCCCGGCTGCCGCCGGTGACGATGGCCACTCCGCCGGCCAAGCCTGAATCTGTGAGGGTGGGGGCAGTCATCCTGAAATGCAGTATCCTCCGTCGACGATGAGGGTGTGTCCGGTGATCAGCGCGGCTTCCGGCAGGCAGAGCAGGTAAATGGCGTCCGCCACGTGCTCCGGCGTGAGCGGGGTGGGGATGGGCGTGCGTTGGGCCGATTCCGCCAGGAGATTCTCCCGGTTCGGGAAGTGCTTAAGGGCGTCGGTATCGACCACTCCAGCGCTGACGATGTTGACGCGGATGCCGCGGGACCCGAGTTCCTGGGCGAGCGCCCGGGCCAAGGATTCCAGGGCGGCCTTGGACGCTCCGATGAAGGAATAGTGGGGGATGGCGCGAACCGAGCCCATGCTGGAGAGCCCGATGAAGACGCCGCCTTCCGGCATGATCGGCACGGCTTGTTGGGCCAGGGTGTTGAGGGCCAGGGCGTTGGTCTCCATGCAACGGCGCCAGTGCTTCAGGGTCATCTCCAAGGCGGGGCGGAGCACGCCGATGGCCGCGTTGCTCACGACGATGTCCACCTTGTCGAACTGCTTGCGAAATTCGGCGAAAGCCTCCGCGAGGCTGGAGGGATCACTGACGTCTGCCTGGACCGCCAGGGCCCGGCGACCGAGATCTCGGATGGTCTGGCAAACCGCCTCGGCCTCTTGATGGCTGTTGAAGTAAACAATGGCCACGTCACAACCGGCCCGGGCCAGCTTGAGGGCCGTGGCACGTCCGATGCCACGCGCACCGCCGGTGATGAAAGCTGTCTTGCCTGCAAGCGTTTCGCTCATTGCCTGAAAAAGAATTCAGATAGGAGCCTTGAACAGGGAGTTCGTCAAGGGATGGCCGGTATCAGGTGCCGATTCTGCGCTTGATTGAATCGACAGGATCCGCCACAACCTGAAATCATGGCTTCCCTGACCGACCGCCGACACTTTCTTTCCGTTGCCGCTCTCTCCCTTGCGGGCGGCGTCACCCAGGCTCAGGACGGGCTCGGTTTTCCTCCGCGCCGCGCGATCACCCGCGGGCCGGGACACCATTGGTTCGGGTATTACGACAAACTGCAGTTTGATCCGTCCGACCGTTTTGTTCTCGGGATGAAGGTCGGTTTTGAGCACCGCTCCCCGCTTCCTGACGATGTCATTGAAGTCGGCATGGTCGATCTGGAGGAGAAGGACCGATGGGTGCCGCTCGGCACGAGCCGGGCCTGGAATTGGCAACAGGGGTGCATGTTGCAATGGATCCCCGAATCAAAGTCCACGGTGATCTGGAACGATCGGGAGCGGGATCGCTTCGTCTGTCATTTGCTCGATGTCCAAACGGGCGACCGGCGAACGCTGCCTCACCCGGTTTACGCCCTCAGCCCGAACGGCAAGGAGGCCGTGACTTGCGATTTTTCACGCGTTGGCGATTGCCGGCCGGGCTACGGATACGCCGGAATCCCCGACCGCTTTTTCGAAGACATGGCACCGGCCGCCACCGGGATCAGCCATGTGAATCTGGAGACGGGCGAGGCCAAGCTCATTCTCTCCCACCGCCAACTCGCGGAGACGGGCGAAGTCCTGAGCAATCTTCCGGATTCCAAGCATCATGCCTATCATCTGCTGGTGGGACCGGACGGCAAGCGCTTCATTTTGTTGCATCGCTGGACGCAGCCCAAGGGCGGGCATCTCACTCGTCTCCTCACGGCGAACTTGGATGGAAGCGATCTCCGGATCGTCATCCCGAACGGCTACGCCTCCCACTTCATTTGGCGGGACGCCACGCACATCCTCTCCCAGGCCAAAGGCTGGCTCGGGAATCCCGATTGGGGGAATTTTTTGTTTGAGGACAAGGATTCCGGGATTGTCAGTGAAGTGGGTAGGGGTGTTCTCGATTCCGCCGGACATTTCACCTATCTGCGCCACAACGAGTGGATCCTCAGCGACACCTATCCGAAAGGGATCCGCCGACTGGCCACCCCGCACCTCTACCAGATCGCCAAGAACCGAAGGATCGACCTCGCGGAGTTTCCTCAACCACCGGAATACACCGGTGAGTGGCGGGTGGACACGCATCCGCGCCTGAGCCGCAACGAGCGCTGGATCTGTGTCGATGCCCCGCACGAAGGCACAGGGCGCCAGCTTCACTTGCTGGACATTCAGGGGATGGTGGGTTGAACCGTCGCACTCGGTCTCCCGGCGGGAAAAGGCCGGATGATCTATTTTGGGCGGTGCGACCCGGACCTCAGGATGGCCACGCCGATGCCGATTGGCAGCAGGGCGAAGATTCCTACCACGACCGAAACGCAGGTCCCCAGCACTAGCAATCCCACCCCGATGGCTCGCCTCGGCGCTCGGTCAGGCCAATTCCAAGCCAGCAGCCCGAGGGCAATGCTGGCGGTCGATGCACCGATGATCACCCAAACTGAAAAGGTCACGAGAAGTGGGTCGTCTCCCATCCGCCAAGGAATCGCCGAAAATTGGGCAGAAGGAAAGGAGTTCTGCAGACCTGCGTAGCGGAATCGTCCTCGCATTCCGCCTGCTCGGGGAGAGGCTGTGGGGAAGTTCGCTTGCGAATCCTCACCGGAACGCCTTTGGTGACACGACCCAGGTCACCATGAAGTCGTTTCCCCTGATTGCCGTTGTCGCCCTGTTTGCCGCCTCGATGAAGGCGGCGGAGCCGGTCCGCGTTTTGGTTTGGGATGAGCAGCAACCGGAGCAGAGGCAAGGTTATGGCGAGAGGTTTCTGGGGGAGACGATCGCCGCACATTTGGCCGCGCAGCCCGGCTTGAGCGTGAAGACGGCGAAGCTGGATGACGCGGAACAAGGTCTGAGTGATGCGGCGTTGGACGCCACCGACGTGCTGATCTTCTGGTGCCACCGTCGGGTCAAGGAACAGGACGAGGCGAGGGCTGAGGCGGTGGTGAGGCGGGTGATGGAAGGGAGGTTGTCCCTTGTGGCCTTGCATTCCGCGCATTGGGCCAAGCCCTTCGTGCGACTGATGCAGGAACGGGCCAAGGCGGATGCTTTGGCGCAGGTGCCCGAGCAGGAGCGCGGCTTGGCGAAGTGGGAATTTGTCAATGATCAGCCGTATTATGTGGGCGTGAAGGCCGATGCCCGCCTGACGCCATTCGTGGAGCGGGGTGAGGGAAACGTGTGGCGACTGACATTGCCGCAATGCGTCTTTCCCTCTTATCGCAACGATGGGGCCCCCTCCCATGTGACCACGTTGTCGCCCCGGCACCCCATCGCCGCCGGACTGCCGGAGACCTGGGACATTCCCCAGACCGAGATGTATGGTGAGCCCTATCACGTGCCCACCCCTGACGAAGTCATCTTCGAGGAGAAGTGGGACAAGGGCGAGCGCTTCCGGAGCGGATGCGTGTGGAACATCGGCAAGGGGCGCGTGTTCTATTTTCGTCCCGGTCACGAGACCTACCCGATCTTCAAGCAAGCGGAACCGCTGCGCGTTGTCGAGAACGCGGTGCGCTGGATGGCAAACGATTCCGCGCGGTAGGCGCGTTTCATCTGTCCTCAGCTCGCGTCCGAAACGGACGAGAGGTGGAATCCATCCACCACCAGGGGCGGCACATGGGCGGGTATGTCGCTTTCGCTGCCCAGGACCCGCTCGGGGGTTCCGGAAGCGACGAGTTGTTTGAGGACGTTGGCGGGGGATTCGTTGAACCGGAAATTCTTCACTGGACCGGCGATCTCGCCGTCGCGGATGGCGAAGGTGCCATCGCGGGTCAGACCGGTGTAAAGCAGGGATTCGGGCCGGACCATGCGGAGATACCAGAGACGGGTGACGAGGACGCCGTCTTTGATTTTGCCGATGAGTTCTTCCGTGGAGAGACCGTCACCGGGAATCAGGAAGTTTCCCGGCATCGGTTGGGAGGCGAGGCCCTTGGCCTTGGCCCAGAAACGGCCGGTGACCAAGTGTTGGAGGACTCCGTCCTTGATCCACTCGGTGCGGGTGAGCGGTTCACCGCCAGAATGCGTGAAGCAGGGCGCCGGGGCGAAGAGGGGATCCGAGATGAGGTTGGCGCTGCCGAAAAGATCATGGCCGATGGGGTCTTTCCCGTTCTCGACGAGAGCATTGAGAAAGCTGCGGCCCTCGTCGAAGTCGCGTCGGTCGAGGCTCCAGATGAGCGGGGAGATGAGATCCCGGACGGCGGCTGGTTCGAGGAGGACGGTGGTGCGACCGGGCGCGCGTTCGGTTGGGTTTCGAGAGTCCTGGGCCTTGCGGATGGCGCGTTCTCCGACCGGTGTGAGGTCGAGTTTGGCGGCATCGGTCACCTGGGTGCTGGCCCAACCGGAACCGCCGTCGCGGGTGCGGGCGGTCATGGAGAAGCCGACGGAGGATTGCGGTTGCGATACAAACAGACCGCTGCTGTTGGCTAGGGTGTGGGTGGCGAGGCTTTTTTGGAGATAACCGGCGCTCTCCAAGCCGGCGGCGCGGGCGGCCTCGATCACGGGGCGAACCCAACGCAGGGCATCTTCGGGACCGGCCGCAGCGGTCGTCTCGGAGTAGGCAAGAGGATCTGCAAACTGGGCGGGCCGGACAGGCGGCATGTGTTCCGGATTTTCCGGAGCGAGTTTGGCCATCGTTTGCGCCTTGGTCACCGCTTCCCGGAGGCTGGCGGGGTCGGTTTCCTGGAAGGAGATCGAGGCGGACCGGAGCCCGTAGCTCACGCTCAAGCTGAGGAGTCGGCGAGAGGTGAGGGAGTTGGAGGTGAGGTCGTTGTTGGCGTGCCGGAGATGAAGATCGGTGGCATCGTGAATCGAGACCTCGGCCTCATCCGCTTCCACGAGATCGAGAATCTGGGCGCAGAGAGACTGGAGTTGGGCGGTGTTCGGGTTCAGGTCCATGAGGTGCGGGCTTCTCCACAGCAGCAGTCGCGCGAGTGGGTCGGGAAACAGGCGGTCTTCTGGCCGGACTCGTTGGCGGTGTTGAGAACGTTGATCTTGCGGAAACGGGCGGGAACAGCCCCGTGACTGACGGCGGCGATTTGTCCCGGCTGCCCCTTGCCGCAGTTGAAAGCGCCCCCGAGTTCATAGGTGGCGGCCCCGCCCAAGCCGTCGCACGCGTTCCAGAAGTCGACCGAATTGCCCTGATAGGCCACGTCGCGGAGCATGCCGTCGAGCTTGCCGTTGCGGATGCGGTGGAACACCTGGCCGGTGAACTGGAAGTTGTAGCGTTGCTGATCGATGCTCCAGGAGCCGTTTCCCTCGATGTAAATGCCGTCTTCCACGCCAGAGATCAGGGAGGCGGCGGTCGCGGCGGGGTCGGGGCCGGGCTGGAGGGAGATGTTCGGCATGCGTTGGATTGGGAAAGAGTCAAAGCTATCGGCGTAGGCGCACCCGTTCGATTCTTTGCGACCGATGAGGGCGGCCTGGCCGAGCGCCATCTGGAAATTGCGGAAGATGCCGCGTTCGATGATGGGAAATTCCTTGCCCGCCGTGGCGGTGCCGTCGTCGTCCCAAGCCACCGAGGCCAGTCCGCCCGGAGCGGTTCGATCCCCCATGATGGTGACCAGCTCGCTCCCATACCGCAGGCGGTCGAGCTTGTCGGGCGTGCAGAACGAGGTGCCGGCGAAATTCGCTTCGTAGCCGAGCGCGCGATCCAGTTCGGTCGGGTGGCCCACGGTCTCGTGGATCGTGAGCCAGAGGTTGCTCGGGGCGATCACCAGATCGAGTTTCCCGGGCGTCACCGAAGGAGCCGTCAGTTTTTGGCGGGCCTGTTCCACCGCCAGAGCAGACTCGGCGGCGGCGTCCCAGTTCTGCATGTGCTCGTAGCCGGCGGCCCGCGGCGGGAGCAGGCTGGCGCGGCTCGCGAACCCTCCCTTTTTGGGGTCGAGAACGGTGACGCTGAAGGCGGGTTGAAGCCGAACACGCGATTGCTGGACCCTCGTGCCGAACGAATTGGCGAGCCACTTGCGTTCGCGCACCTGGAAGAGGTGGGCATCGCAGAAATTGGCCCCCTTGCCCAGTGCGGTTTGGGTGATGGTCAGGAGATCGGCGGTCTTGTCCTCGAGGGAAATGGTGAACGGATCGATCTCGAGCGGCATCTCCCATTTGCCGGTGTGCGCCGGAAGGGTCTCGATCTCGAGCCGTCGCAGCCGCCAACCAGTCTGCCCTTTGGCCAGGATCGCGGCTTGTTCCGTGAGGCGAAGGATTTCCTCCCTGTTGATCACCGCGCTGGCGGCGAATCCCCAACATCCATCCACCAGGACCCGGACCGAGCAACCGGCTGAAGACTGGGCATCGATCCCCTGGACCATGGTTTCCCGGACGAAGATCGATTCCTCATCGGTCTGCATGAAGTGGACATCCGCAAACGAGGCGCCGAGAGCTTTGGCGCGGTCGAGCGCGGCGTCGGCCAGTCCGGGAAAGAGCTCGGACAGGGCCAGGGCCCGGTCCTCGGCGATGCCCCAACGGCTGGTGAGGAGGGCGATGCCCGCAGCGCTGGTGGCCCGGAGCCAATGGCGTCGATTCATGCCGGAATCCTAGGGGTGGGAAAGAGGAATGTCGAATCCGGAGTGCGAGGCGCGGGAAGCGGTGGGAGTTCCTTGCGCTTTGTTCCAAACCCTCGCAGGTTCTCGAGCATGGCCGCGTCGGTTTCGGTTCCCGTTTTCCCGGAGGTGGTTTTGGACAGCCGCCTGGCCTTGGTGCACCAGGGTCAAGGGTGGTTGGCGGTGGCGGACTTGCATTATGGATTTTCCGAAGCGATGCGTGCTTCTGGAGGGTTGTTTCCGGTTTGGGGCGATGCGCCGATTGAGGAGCGGTTGGGGGCGCTGTGCGCGGAGTATCAACCGGAGACCTTGATCATCAATGGGGATCTGGTGCACGGGAGGGTGCGGCGCGAGGCGTTCGGCGGCTTTTTGCAGCGGTTGGCCCGGCTTGCACCGCGGTTGGTGCTGGTGGGAGGAAATCATGACCGGAGTCCAACGGCGCGGGCGGCGGCCTTTGTGGAGAGCTACTCGGTGCCGGGCTTTTTCTTTCATCACGGGCATTTGGCGCTTCCCGTGCCGGAGGGAATTGTGGAGGTCACCGGGCATCACCATCCGGCGGTGATGTTGCGGGACGGGGCGGGTTTGCGGCTCAAGTTGCCCGCCTTTGTCACGGAAGAGGTGGGCGGACGAGTGCGGTGGATTCTGCCCGCGTTTTCGCCCTGGGCCGGGGGAACGGTTTGGAACGATGAGGAGGGCGGCATCACCCAGCGGTGGGTCTGCGGACCGAACCGGATTTGGCCGATGGAAAACAACTTGGGGAGTCGCGAGGTTTCCTCCACTTGCCAGATGTTGCCCGATCCGTTAACGAAGGAGTGACATGTCCGACATCAATGTTTTGCGCGAGGCGCTTCGGCACTCTCCTGACAACCTGCCGCTGCGGCTGCTTTTTGCCCAATCCTGCCTGGATGATCTCCAGTTTGAGGAGGCGCGGGAGTCGTATGAGCATGTCCTGAGCCTTTCTCCGGGGCATGAGGGAGCGTGCCTGGGGATCGTCCGGGTCTTGTTTTGCGAGGCGCGGTTTTCCGAGGCGATCGTGCGGGCGGAGGCTCTGGTGAAGGCGCATCCTTCGTTTGCGGCGGCCCATCTCATGCTGGCCCGGTTGCATTTGGCGGAAGGGGACAAGGCTGCGGCGATCGATAGCTACCGCACGGCCGTGAAAATGGATCGGGGCTTCATGGATGAACCGTTGGCCAAACGGCTTGGGATTCCTCCCGGCGGTCAGGAATCGGACGAGCTTCGGCCGGTGGCGATGGGCGCAGGCACTTCGGGGGGGTGGCGGGAAGTCCAGCCCGGCGGGGAACCAGAGAGCGTGTCGGATTTTGCGGCGGAAATCGAGAAACCGGCCCTGACCTTCGCGGAGGTGGGAGGGATGGATCAACTCAAGCAGCAGATCCGGATGCGCATCCTGCACCCGATGAAGCATCCCGAGTTGTTCCGAGCCTATGGAAAGTCCGCCGGGGGCGGGGTTTTGCTCTACGGGCCTCCCGGGTGTGGCAAGACGCTGATCAGTCGGGCCACGGCGGGAGAGATCGATGCCAATTTTTTCTGCATCGGACTGCACGACATCCTCGATATGTGGATCGGTTCGAGCGAGAAGAACCTGCACGGCGTCTTTGAGATGGCGCGGGCGAATGCGCCCTGCGTGCTGTTTTTTGATGAGGTCGACGCCCTGGCGGCGGACCGGAAGGATTTCAAGGCGAGCGCGGCCTCGCGTTCCGTGATCAATCAGTTCCTGGCCGAACTCGATGGCGGGGTGAGCAACAACGACGGGGTCCTATTCCTGGGAGCGACGAATGCGCCCTGGCACATCGACCCCGCCTTTCGGCGGCCGGGGCGCTTTGACCGGACCGTTTTTGTTCCGCCTCCGGATGAAGCGGCGCGGGCTGCGATTCTTCGCCTGCTGGCCAAAGACAAACCGGTGGCCGATCTGGACGCGGAGGATCTGGCGCGGAGGACGAAGCACTTCTCTGGAGCGGACTTGAAAGCGGTGTTCGACGCCGCAGTGGAAAGCGTTTTGGAATCGGCGTTGGAAGCGGGTCGGGTCATTCCGGTGACCCAGAAACATCTGGTGCGCGCGGCGAAGGAGCACCGACCGACGACCCAGGCGTGGTTCGAGAGCGCCAAGAATTATGCGCTGTATGCCAATCAAGGGGGTTACTACGATGACATCCTCGAGTATCTCGGTCTCAAAAAGCCATGACGGAAGCGTTTTCCAGAGCCTGTCTGCTGTTGGAGCGCCAGAGATGGGCCGAGGCGGAGAAGTTTCTTCGCGAGCATCTCTCCTTTGATCCCGAGGACGATCGCGCCCTTCATCTCCTCGCGATTTGTGCGCGGATGACCCGTGACCGCGACGAGGACGCCCTCCGGATCATCGACCAGGCGATCGCGCGGGCTCCGGAAAACGGGAACCACCACGCCTTGAAGGCGAAAATTCTGGCCGACCTGAAACGGACCAAGGAAGCGATCGCGAGCGCGGACCAGGCCTTGCAGCTTGATCCCGAAGAAGCCGATGCTCATGCGGCGCTGGCCTATGTCTACCAGGAACGGGGGGAATGGGCCAAGTGTGAGCAGGCCTCCCGGAAGGCGCTCTCGCTCGATCCCGATTCCACGCTGGCGCAGAACCTTCTCTCCGCCGCGCTCACGTTTCAGAATCGGCGGGACGAGTTGGCCGAGAACATCGGGACGCGCTTGGCACGGGATCCGAATGACCCATCGACTCATTCCGCGGCCGGTTGGGCGGCCTTGCGGTCAGGGGATCGGCGCAACGCGGAGAGACACTTTTTGGAATCCCTTCGGCTGGATGCAGCCAATGAATCGGCTCGGCTCGGTTTGCTGGAAGCTTTCCGGATGAGATCGGTGATTTACCGTGCGCATCTCGCGTTCTCGTTCTTCGCCGCGAGCATGGCTGAGAAATACCGCATGTGGTTTTTCGTCGGGATCTTTGTCGCCTACAAGCTCTTGAAAGCCGCGGCGCAGAGCGTCTCACCTGTTTTGGGATGGATGGTGGTGGCGCTCTACCTGCTCTTCGTGCTCTGGGCCTACGTGGGGCGAGGCATCGGAACGCTCATGATTTTGGTGGACCAGAAAGCACGACAAGCCTTGAAGCCGCGGGAGCGATGGGAAGGAATCGCGGTGGGGGGAACGGTGGTGTTGGGATTGCTGTTGCTGGTGGGAGCGCTGGTTTCGAGCGAGGGTTTGTCGCCCCGGCTGTCCTTGGCCGGAGCGGCCTTGGCCAGTTCGTCGATTCCCTGGTCCTTGTCTCTTTCAAACAAAAACTTGTTCGGGCGCCGCATGTATGGCGCGATCGCCGGTTTTGTCTCCGTGTGCGCGGTGATCGTGATCGCCTGGGTGACGTTTTGGCCCGGGCTGGGCCATCTCGGGAAGTGGGCGTTTCAGGCATCGCTCTACACCACGGTGGTCTGCACCTGGCTGGCGCTGTTCCGGGTGAAGCTTGAGTAGGTGAGTGAATGAGCGAGGTGTCAGGGCGTTCGGCCTCTGATCCTCGACGCGTTTCACTTGCGCCACAACCACCGCAGGGAATCTGGCAGGATGGCACCGCCGTGGTTGCCGTTGTGCCCGCCCTCACCGTAGACGAAGCTGAAGTCGTAACCCATGAACTTGAGGGCGGCGGCCATCTCCTGGTTGGCGAGGGGCCAGTGACCGTGTTCGTTGTCGAGGTCGTTGGAACCGTCCTGGAGAAAGACCCGGATCGCTTTGCGCTCTGTCTTGCGGATCACGAACGGATAGGCGTTTCCCCCGCGGATGTTGGTGAAGCTGCCGACGTGGCTGAGGACTTTGCGGAAGAGATCCGGCCGTTCCCAGGCCACGGTGAAAGCGCAAATGCCGCCGGAACTGATCCCGCAAATGGCGCGTTGGTCCGGATTGGTCGTGAGGCGATGCGACTTCGAGACCTCGGGGAGAATTTCCGTTTCTAGGAACTTGGCGTAGTCGCCGTTGAGGGTGTCGTATTCCACGCTGCGGTTGCTGCCGACGCCTTGGGGAGGACGCCAGCCTTGCGGGGCGGTCAGGCTTTCCACAAACCAGCCAGGGTTGATGAAAATGCCAATGGTGAGCGGCATCTCCCCGGCGGCGATCAGATTGTCAAACACGGCGGGGACGCGGAACTGTCCATTCTCGTCCACGTAGGCATGGCCATCCTGAAAGACCATGACCGCCGCCGGTTCGGTTCCCTTGGGATCGTATTGGGCGGGCACGTAGACCTGATATTCGCGGAGGGTGCGGGGGAAGACCGTGCTCTTCCAGAGGTATTTGGTGACGGTGCCCCGGGGCGCGTCCTGGCGACGGGTGGAATCGGGACCGAAAGGATATTCTTTGGGCTTGGGTTTTGCTTTGGCCTCTTCCGCTGCGGCGGAGCCAAGGGAACCGGCGAGGGCGATTCCGAGGAAAAGAGCGGTCAGAACGGGCGACTTCGGGATCATCGTCCCAAGCATAGCAGCGGTCCCTCAACTTGTGCAATCTTCCTCGTCCCGGTTCCACGGAAGCAGGGAGACCACGGTGGCCCCCCAGGAGCCTTCGTCCTCGCGCCCGGTGCGAAAGCGGATGACGGATGGCTCGCGCTCCAGGAGTTGAAGGACCCCGGCCCGCAGGGTTCCGCTCCCCTTGCCGTGGACGACCCGCACCGTGAGGATTCCCAGCCGACGGCATTCGCGGAAATATTCGGGGAGCAGGGATGAGACCTCCGACGGACGGAAGAGGTGAAGATCCAGTTCACCGGTGATGGGAATGCGGACCGGTTCCGGTTCGTGATCCGCGCTCACAATCGGCTGATGAGAACGCTCAGGTTCACGGTGAGGAAAAGGGAGAGGATCAAGGCGGCAATCCCAAGAACGATCCAGGAGATCCGGGCCGCTTTTTTTTCGGCCGCGATGGTCTCGTGGATGGAGGTGGCGATGAGCACGCCGCCGCTGAAAAAAACCAGGGGCACGATCCCTCCGAGCCAGGTGATCGTCGGCCGACCCGTCAGCATGACAAGCCAAACACCAAGGAGAAGGGCGATGAAAACAACCGTCCTTGTCAGAATCTGGCTGGCATGTTGGGCGGTCAGGCGGATCGCCAACAGCGCCTTGGCTCGCTTGCTGCGCAACTGGCAAAGACCGACTTCCCCGGGAAAACGCGCCTCGAAGGCCCGCACCGCCTCGATGCAGAAGGGGTCCAAAGGTCGGCGCTCAAAGACCAGTTCCGTGTTGCGATAGCATTCCACCACCGTTTCGCTGATCGGCAAACGACCGATCACGGTGAGATCACTCGGGCGGCGCTCCCGGCGCTGGTCCCGCTCACTGCCCAGCACCCGGTTGTAGATGACACTGACCCCGCCCACGCTCCGGCCGATTTGCAGAGCCAGGGTGCGGAGGGAATGAACGAAGCTCATGTCCTGTTTGCCGGCCACCTCACCCGGTTCCGTGACGATCACGATGGAGTCGGCGACCACTGCCGCCACGGAGGCCCGCGTGTCGGCACCGCCCCGGGAATCGATGATGATGTAGTCATACTCCCGCCGGAAACGGCCCATCAAGGCCTCGTAATACGGGAGCAATTTGCGGTCGATGAATCCTTCCGCATGCGGCTCGAGGATGATCTCGGTCTGTTCGTCCTCACTGATCGATCCGGGCAGCGGCGCCTTCCACCACGCGAGGCTGTTGAGAAGGACATCCACTTGAAACTCGCCCACGGTCTTGTCTTCAAAGAGGAGACGCAACGGCGTGACTTGGGGCGGGGGGATGTGATTGGCGTAGCAATCGTAAAAACAACTCGTCGGCCGAATCATGGAGCTTTCCGATCCCGACCGCAGCCGTTCGCCCCCGGCCAGCAGATAGGAGGCTCCCCCAGTCGCGTAGTCGTTGTCGATCACCAGAACGCGATTCTTCGACTCCAGGATATCCCCGGGGCGCGCGCGCGACGCACTGGCCAACTCCACGGCGAAGTTGGCGGTCAGAGTGGTTTTGCCGGTTCCGCCCTTTCCGCTGACGAAAGCGACTACAAAACACTCATTTGTCATGTGGCTAGGATTTTGGGGGAATGGCAGGACCTGCACCGTAGGAGCCGATCCGGCGCGGAATCAAGCTGATTTTCGCGCTCGTCCGGGCCTCAGAACGCATGATCTTGGAGGTAGATCAGGGCCACCGAGACCGCAGCTTGCGCCAGAACATAGCCGATGCCCACGAGAATGGCGTCCCGCCAACTCATCAGCAGCCAGAATTTTCCCGGGAGAGCGATGGCGGCGACGACCGCCACCAGGCTGAGCACGGCCAGAACCGTCTGGAGGATTGGGGAACCGGCCGACTGAATGGCCAGTTCCGAAACGATGCCGGTGAGGGCTCCGCAAAAGACGATGAGCAGCGCTTTCCACCACCGATACCCCTCCTCCTGACGCGCCACGAACATCAGGCAAATGGCGAAGGAAACGGTGACGCCTAGCGAGGGGAGAAGTTCTTGAAGCTCAGCGTCCATCGGGAGGATGCGCGATGAGAACCCAACCAGAGCGATTTGTAAAGGCGGGATTCCGGTCCCTTACTTCGTTCCCAGACAAAAGAGATGGTCCACCCCGCGGAGAAGCAGTCGGTCTCCCACCGGCACCGGCGCGGCAACGATGCGTTCGCCCATCTCGTTCTGGGCGAGGACCTCCATGCCGGTGTCGTTGACTTTGACCACGGCCACGGTGCCGTCTTCTCGGGAGCAGTAGAGAAGGTCCCCGGCCAGAATCGGGGAGGAGTAGTAGCTGGCCGACGCGCGCGGGATGGCTCCACTCCAGATGTCCCGGCCCGTCTTCGCGTCGAGGCAATGAATTTCGCCTCGGTCAGAGAGGACGTAGACCCGACCGTCGCAGCCCACCGGGCTGGGACAGTCGGCCCCCAGATCCTTCCGCTCCCACAAACGGGCTGAGGAGGTGACATCCCCGCTGCCACCCAGCTTGATCCCGGCGGTGAAATTGGTGCGTCCGTAGGGGATTACGGCGATGTCACCGACGAGGCCCGGCGAGGCGATGACCCGCCACATCGGCTTGTCTTCGGGATTGAACCCTCCGCAAGTCCAGAGCCGGTTGCCGTTTTTGGGATCGTGTCCGGTGAGCTTGTCTGCTCCCCAAATCACCAGGGTTTCCTGACCATCGATCCGGGTGACACAGGGCGTCGTGTAAGACTGGCCACTCTCTTTTTGCACCGGAAAGGTCCGGTCAACTTTCCAGGCAATCTTGCCGTCGGATGGATTGAGGGCGACGACATAGGATTCCCCCTCCTGCATCACGGCGATGACGATGAAGCCGCCGGCGAAAACCGGTGAGGTGCCCAGGTCCCACCACAGGGTGTCCTCTCCAAACTGCTTTTGCAGGTTCGTCTTCCAGTTCACCTTGCCGTCACGGGTCAGGGAAGCAACGGTGCCGCTCTTGTAATAGACAATGACATTTGTGCCATCGGTGATCGGGGAGGGATTGGAGCCGCTGCCGTTTTTGTGTTTGCCAGGGCGTTCCGGGCCGAGCTTGATCCGCCAGATCTCGTTTCCCTGCCAATCCAGCGCCAGGGCGCCATCTTCTCCCTCGATTCCACAGGTGAGGAACACGCGATCCTCCCAAACCGCCGGCGTGCTGCTGCCGATTCCGGGCAGCTTTTTCTTCCAGAGCAGATTTTCGGTGGGAGAAAATTTCGTCGGGTAAGAGCCTGGAACGGCCAAGCCGGTGCCCTCAGGCCCGCGCCACTGTGGCCAATTCGCCGCGGCAAGGCCTGAGACGATGGCGCCAAGGATGGAGAACAGTGCGAGAGGAACCGGAGTTCGGGGCTTCATGGCCAGCACTCTAGCCGCAGTTTGGATTTTGCAAACCGGGAGGTGCAATGCCTCTCAGAGAACTCCGGCAGTAGGATTCGAACCAGCCATAAAGAAGCTGATTATCAGATAGTCGAGTCGGGGTTGTTACAAACCAACGCACAAGGGCTGCGCGAGGTTGTTGTAGCCTGGCCATTTCTATCGGAACCACTTCGGCTCGCCATCCTCGCTCTGGTCCGCAAAGTTTGCCTTCATCCGGGTGCACTGCTCGCACCGGCGCAAGGTTTTGCCGTCCCAAAGAAGGAAGTTCGGCCAAATCTTCGGCCATCGGGATTCCGCATCGTTCTGTTCGGTCGGCTGAACTGGCTCCAAGGAGGGAATCGCGAGAATGCCCATGACTTTTCCGGTGATGGTGGCGCCGCGCCGCAGGAGATCCAACCGGAAAAGCATCGTTACATTCCGCGCGAGGTGACGGTCTACCCGAACGGGCAATTGTTGGAGATTGAGGCCTGGGGCTACGGGCGGGGCGAGCGTCCTTTGAATCAGAAGGGCGGAGGTAAGCGGGGTAGGATCAAGGAAGATTGGTCAAGGAGGGCTGGGCAGAGCGGTGATCGCCGATGGGCGGCATCGACTGTGCCTCCTCTCACGTTGCGGAGATGCAGAACGTGATGGGATTCCAGCGCGATCAACCATGACGAAGCGTAGGCGGTCGGGGACAACCGCTTGCAGCGGGAAACTTCTTTGGCAGGCTTGACCAAAGGATCTCCCGGGGCGATTGTGATAAGGATGAATGAACGCATCTTCATCGATCCTGGCGTGTGCCACGGGAAGCCGGTGATCCGCGGGACTCGGGTGCTGGTTTCGACCCTTCTGGGGGCGCTAGCCGGTGGGGATTCGGTCGAGATGTTGCTTGAAGACTACCCGAACGTCACCAGAGAGGACATTGCGGCCGCCTTGGAGTTCGCGAGCCAGCTTAGCGACTTCCAGGAGTCCAGCTACGTGGCGGCGTGAAGTTCCTCCTCGATGAGAATTTCCCGAGAGCAGCCGGGGAAATCCTGAAGCGGTGCGGGCACGAGGGCCACGATTTCCGGGACATAGGTCAACACGGGGCGGCCGACTCCGTCCTGGTGGAGTTGGCCCGGGAGATCGGTGCGGTGATCTTGACCACCGACCGTGATTACTACCACACCCTGCCGCAGCAGTTCCCGGATCACGCCGGCGTCGTCGTGATCGCTGTCAAGCAACCCAACCGCGCCGCGATCCTCGAACGCCTGGAATGGTTGCTGCAGCATGTGGGAGAGCACCACTTGCAAGGTAGAGCCATCCAGCTCCGGGATCGCACCTGGGTTGCCCGGCCGCCGATTCCTGATCCATCCGGTATATCTCCGCCATGAGGATCGGGGATCCCGGTGCGTTCCCTCGACCGCCTTTCGCGGAGCGGTAGATGGCGCGTTCCTCCCGCCTCACTGCTGACGCCTTCTGATTTCGAAAGAAGATGGGCACCATCTTCTTTTGAGAGCAGGAGGGGGGATCGTAATCTGCGGCTGAGCTTGTGATACCGGGCGCACAAAAAAGCACACGAAGCGATGGCATTCAGGTGTGCATGGTGTCGCAAGCGGACGCAGAAAGAGTGAAGAATTCCTCGTCGGAACCCTCTCCAAATGAGGGACTTAGCTGCAATCTGGTGCAAGCTGTAGCACCGGGGCGGAACAAGAAGGAAGACTCCGGCAGTAGGATTCGAACCTACGACCTAGTGGTTAACAGCCACCCGCTCTACCGCTGAGCTATGCCGGATCAAAACAACCTGCGGAACAAGGAGCCCCGGACAGGGGCAGGGAGCGGAATTTGCGCCGATGCCGCCGGGATGCAAGGGAAAATTGGGGGGAATCGACAATCAACCTGGAGGCCAGGCGAGGGGCCGACCGGCGAGAAGGTGAATGTGAAGGTGCGGAACCGCTTCGCCGCCGGACCGACCGTTGTTGATGACGAGGCGAAAGCCCTCGGTGGTGGAGTTGATGCCCAGTTCGGTGGCCACTTTGCCGGCGGTCAGCAGCAGGTGACCGAGGAGAGCTTCGTCCTCCGGATTGGCCTCGCCAACTCGGGGGATGAGCGGTTTCGGGACAATCAAGAGATGGACGGGTGCCTGGGGGTTGATATCCCGGAAGACGAGGCAGCGGTCGTCCTCGTGGAGGATATCCGCCGGGATTTCGCGGGCGATGATCCTTTGAAAAATGGTCATGGAAGGCGCGGACCCCGGAGATTCAGGAGACGATGGCGGAGAATTTTCCGCCCGGCTCGCGACCGCCAAGCTCATTGGAGACGAAGGTGAGGATCTCGTCTCTGAGACGCTCGCAGCGGCGCCCCCAGCGCTTGGTCTGGCAGAGCCGGATCACGGCGGAACTGAGATCAGCGAAATGGATCTGAACGGAGCCCCGGGCCCGGGCATCGCGCACGGCCTCGGCCAGCAACTGAAAGAAACTCAGTTCATAGGCGTTGCCGGCTTGGGCGGCGAGGGAATCCAGGCTTGCGACTGCGGGTGGAGCGACCGGCTCCAATTCCCGGGCGATCTGGGGGAACCCGACCACGTGGAGAGTTTGGGCAATCTTTTCGAAGAGTTCCTCAATGCCGATCGAGGTGTGGGCGAACCGTTCGCGCAGGTAAATCACAATGCCGCTGGCGATGTGTTCAGCGAACCAGACATCCTTGATGCCGGCGCGCTGGGCGGCTTCCTGGATGATGTCGAGGAACCAGGATTCCTCATAGCGGACGATTTCACCGCGGGGCATCCTGAGAACGGGCAACTGTTCGGCGAGCGAGATCAATTTTTGTGGGTCTGTTAGGGTGTTGGGGCGGGTGTGGCGTGGAAAAAATTGGCGGGGAATTCCTCAGCTCGTGATCGGAGCGAAAAGCTCGGGCTGGTCCTTGAGAGCCTTGGGCTGGCGCTCTAGGGATTGGATCTCGTCGATAAATTCACCCACGGCTTCAAATTGCCGATAGACGCTGGCGTAGCGCACGTAGGCGACGGGATCGATGTGCTGCAATTCGCGCATGACGATCGGGCCGATCAAGCGGGTGGGGATCTCCTTCATGCCGGTCGAGGTAAGTTCCTGCACCACGGAGTCCGCCGCCGCCTCGAGCACATCGATCGAGACCGGTCGCTTCTCACAGGCCTTCACCAGACCCGAGAGCAACTTGGCGCGGCTGAAGGATTCCCTCGTTCCGTCCCGCTTGATGACGCGCAATTCGGTCTGCTCGAGTTGCTCGTAGGTCGTGAACCGATGCCCGCACTGAAGACACTCCCGTCTCCGGCGGATCAGGTCCCCGTCCTTGGACATGCGCGAGTCAATCACCTTGTCCTCGACGCTCTGACACTTCAAACAACGCATCAATGGCTGAGACTCCCATCAACATATTGGGGCGTCAATGCGAAATTGAACCCAATATCTTGATTTTTCTTCCCCTTCTTTCACGACCGGAGGCTCACGACCGATTGGCGGCCTGTTTCCGGGCCACTTTCCGCGTTGCCTTCTTGGATGGGGCCTTCCCGCCGCCACCCGCTTCGTCGCCGCCCTTGCCTTCGCGCGGGGGAAACTCCCAACTGAAGAGGCGGTTTCCCTCGCGGTTCAACACGAGATGCGCTTTGAACGGCCGGTTGCGCTTCGAAATGAAATCAGTGATCAGCGGGGTGCGACCCTCCTCGAAAAAGGCACGGGCCTCCGCCGGCGTGATCTGGCGTTTGCACATTTCCTTCGGAAGCCGGGACTTGCACTTGTTTCGGGCGTTGTTCCGGCAGACGTAGGCGGTGTCGGTATCGTGGATGGTGCTGTCGCAAATCGGGCACTTGGCCACCACGTTGTCCTGCCTCTCCGTCTCCCCGGCCTCGCGTTCCCTCTCCTGGCTCTTTTCCGTGACGAAACCGACTTTGCCAGATTCCCCGATTTCGAGCGCGGCCGTGAATTCATCGCCCCGGCGGCTGCGGAATCCATCCCGTGGTTCGAGAAATTTCCGGGTGAGGAGTTGCACGATTTCGCTCTCCTCCATCGGACGGCTGGCGATGGTCTTCCAGATGGAGAACTTGCAGCCGGTGCAGCGGTAGGAACCCTCTTCCTGCCGCAACGGGCTGGTGCCGCAGATGGGGCAGGGGACCTGGAGCGGCTCGAAGGTTTTCTCCTTGGCATCCCGTGCGGAAATCTTGGCCCTGGCTACGACGTCATCGGTGAGCCGGCGGATTTCCGACATGAAGGTGTCGCGACGCAACTCGCCGTGTTCCATGCGCTTGAGCTTGTGCTCCCACTGTCCCGTCATCTCCGGGGAGGCGAGGATGTCCACGCCGATTTCCTGGAGCCGTTCGATGAGTTTGCGGCCCGTTTGGGTGGGGATCAGCTCTTTCTCGCTGCGGATGATGTATTTGTCCGCGATCAATCCTTCCAGAGTGGCGGCTCGGGTGGCGGGCGTGCCGAGACCTCGCTCCGACATGGCGGCGCGCAGCTCCTCATCGTCCACCAGTTTCCCGGCGCCTTCCATGGCGGAGAGGATCGTGGCCTCGGTGTAACGGGCCGGAGGCTTGGTGACTTTGGCCTCAGTTTCGACTCGTTCCGCCAGGGCCCGCTCGGCGGCCCCCACAGGAACGAGAATCTTGTCTTTCTCGGAACCGACCTCGCCGCCGTAGACCTCGCGCCAACCGGCCGCGAGCATGATTTTGCCCTCGGTTTTGAAGGCATCCTGGGCGATCCGCGTGATGCGCGTGGTCAACTCGAATTCCGCCGCCGGGAAAAAGACGGCGATGAACCGCTGCAACACCATCTGGTAGAGTTTGTATTCCACGTCGTCGAGTTTTCCGGGCAGTTCACCTGTCGGAATGATGGCGAAGTGGTCGCTGACCTTGGTGTTGTCGAAGGTTCGTTTGTTGGGCCGGACCCAGCCGTTGGCGAGTGCTTTGCCGGCATGCTTGGCGTTGTCGCCCAGGGATGCGCCACCGCCAGAGAGTTTTTTCATGGTCTCCGCAGCCACGGCGACGTAATCCTCCGGGAGATAGCGGGAATCCGTCCGGGGGTAGGTGAGAACCTTGTGTTTCTCGTAGAGACGTTGGGCCAACTCGAGGGTTCGCTTGGCGCTGAATCCGAAGCGGCCGTTGGCCTCTCGCTGCAGGCTTGTCAGATCGTAAAGGAGCGGCGCGGATTCCTTGCGAGGTTTCTTTTTCTCTTCCACCTCGCCTTGTTTGCCACGGCAACGGGCGACGATGGCATCCGCCAGGCCCTTGTCCCAGATCCGCTCGGCCCGGTCGTGGTCGTCCTCCTCCTTTTTGAAGGTCTCATCAAACCAACGGGCCTGGTAAATCCCGGCGTTCACGGCGAAATCGGCCTGGACCTCCCAGTAATCCCTGGGGACAAAGGAGAGGATCTGGTTCTCGCGCTCCACGAGAATGGCCAGGGTTGGCGTCTTGACCCGGCCCACCGGCGTCTTGGTGAACCCGCCATACCTGGAGTTGAAGGCGGTCATGGCCCGGGTGCCGTTGATGCCGACCAGCCAATCGCTCTCGGACCGGCACATCGCGGCATTGGCCAATGGAAGCATCTCCTCATCGCTGCGCGGGTTGCGGAAGGAGTCCACGATCGCCTGGTTGGTCATCGACTGCATCCACATCCGCTTCATCGGTTTGTTGACCCCGGCGATTTGGATGAGATACCGGAAGATCAGTTCCCCCTCGCGACCGGCGTCGCATGCGTTGATGATGGTGCCGACATCCTTGCGCTTCATGAGCTTGATCAGCATCTGCAGCCGCGGTTTGCTATCCTCGATCGGCTGCAACTCGAAACTTTCGGGCATGATCGGCAGATGCTCGAAGCTCCACTTGAGCTTGGCCCCCGTCTGTTGATTCGGCATGCAGAGTTCCACCAAGTGACCGATGGCCGAGGAGACGATGAAGGACTCGCTTTCGTGGTAGCTGTCCCGCTTGGAAGCTTCCACTTTCTCAAACTTTCCGACTTCCGGCAACTTGCCGAGGGCTCGGGTCAGGTCGAGGGCGACACTGGGCTTTTCTGCGATAATCAGTGTTTTCGACATAGGGCGGGTTGCGAGGGAGGAAACGTGCCGGAAGGCGGGTCAGATCAATGGCGCCTGGAAAAAGTCATTCCGGGGTTTTTGCGAATCAACTGCCGGATTTCGAGGCGCAGGAGAGTAGAAGACACCCTAGCCGAGGGCAAATCGGTTTTTTTCGCAATGGAATCTATGGAGAGCCCCTCAAGGTCCAAAACCTCGTAAATCTTTAGTTCGTCCCCGTTGAGGTCGGGCGGAAACGCTGCGGGCTCGATCGCAGCAACGGCCGGACTTCGCGTCGGTGCGGGCAGTTCACAGACCATGTCTTCCACGGTCATCACCAGCTTGGCCCCGTCCTGGATGAGGCGGTGCGGGCCGATGCTGCCTTGCCGGTTGATGGGGCCTGGCACGGCAAAGACTTGGCGCCCTTGTTCCATCGCTGCCACGGCGGTGAGCATGGATCCGCTGCGGGCGTTCCCTTCCACCACCAGAAGACCGTGACTCATTCCGCTCACGGTGTGGTTGCGTTGGGGAAACTGGCGGGCGTCGGGTTGGGTGCGGCAGGGATATTGGGAGAGGACCGCCCCACGCCCCGCGATCCGCTCCGCCAGGGCCTGATTCTCCTTCGGGTAGATATCCGCCAAACCGCTTCCCAGGACGGCCAGCGTTCGACCGCCCAAAGCCATGGCCTCTTCATGGGCCACGGTATCGATTCCGAGTGCCAAGCCACTGACAATGGTGTAGCCGCTTTCCACCAGGCCGCGGGTCAAGAGACGAGCACAATCCCGACCGTAAGGCGTCGCCCGCCGGGTCCCCACCACCGCCACCGCCGGAAAATCTTCGGGTCGCACCTCACCCCAAACCTCGAGCATGAGCGGGGGGCTGTGGATCTGCCGCAGAAGGGCCGGGTAGGCGTCATCCGCCCAGGTCAGGTAGTTCCATCCGCGCTGTCGCAACAGCGATTCCTCCTCCTCGTGGGCGCTTTCCCGCTTCCAACGGGCGATGACGGTGGCGCACGCTGCGCCGACCACTTTGCGAAGTTCGCTCTCGGGGGCGGTGAGGATCTTTTCGGGACCGCCGAACACCGAAAGAAGGGCCTGGATCCGCCGGGGACCGATCCCCGGAAGCAAGGCCAGCACAAAGTAAGCGGTCCGGGCGTCCATGAAGTTTCAAGTGGGGATCCGCTCAGACATCGAACAGATGGTGCACTTCCCGGGCAATGTCGTCCCGGGTGACGTCCTTGCTGACGAAGGCGTCTCCCAAGGCCCGCAAGAGGACGAAGCGGATCGCCCCGTCCACGAACTTTTTGTCGCGCTCCAGCTTCACCAGAATCTGGTCGACAGAAAAACGGGCATCGAGTCTCAGCGGCAGCTCGAAGTCCCGGAGCAAATCGATCACCTGATCTGCTTCCGCCCGGGGCAACCCGGCTTTTGCGACGGAGAGTCCGAGGGCGGCCTTGATGCCGAGGCTGATCGCTTCCCCGTGGAGAAGCTCGCCGCTGGCGGCGGATTCGATCCCGTGGCCAATGGTGTGCCCGAAGTTCAGCAAGGCGCGGGTGCCCGTGGTTTCCCGTTCGTCCTCCTTTACGATGGCGGCCTTGATCCCCACGTTGCGGACGATGAGGGCATCGATGCCTTCCAGGCTGTCGCGGAACCGGCTGAGATCGTCCAGCATGCCGCGATCCCGGATCGCACCGTGTTTGATGATCTCCGCGAATCCCTCGCGATAGGCGCGCTTCGGCAGGGTCTTGAGGGCGTCGATATCCCCAATCACTGCAGCCGGTTGGTGAAACGCTCCGAGCAGATTTTTTCCCTCGGCCAAATTGACCCCGGTTTTTCCTCCGACCGAGCTGTCCACCAAGCTGACGATGGTCGTGGGGATTTGGAGAAACGGAATGCCGCGGTTGAAAATTGCCGCGCAAAAGCCGGCCAGATCTCCGACGACCCCACCTCCCAACGCGGCCACGAACGATCCCCGATCGAGACCGGCGCGGTGCAGTTCCCGGCAGACGCGGGTGACCTCCTCCATCGACTTGGAGGCTTCCCCGGCGGGGACGACGATGAGATGCACCTCATATCCGGCCTGTTCCAGAGAGGCGGTGACGGTGGCGGCGTGCAGGGGGGCGACGTTGGAATCCGTGACCAGCGCGGCTTTGCGGCCCCGGGTGGAAGGAAGTCCCCGGGCGATGGTGCCGATCTTGGCAAACAACGCGTTCCCGACGACGACCGGATAAGAACGTTCGTCCAGATCAACCAGGATTTGGGTCTCGATCATTTTCGGCGCCACGGGGCAACCGATGCACCCAAAGCGCCGAGGTGACAAGGCCGCAACGGGAAATCAATTTCGCTGATTGACCAGCTGAACGTAGGTGGAAGCCGTTTTCTTCCCGCCCGCATAGGCGGAGATCCGCATCTGTTCGGCGATTCGCTGATCTCCGAAGTTGCGGATTTTCTGCACCTCCATCTTGCGGATCAAGTTCCCGGAGCGATCGAAGGCGTCGATTCGGAAAAGGGCGAGGCTTTTCTGGTGAATCCAGACCTCGGCGGCCCCGTAGGCCCCCTTGGTGCTGGGATTGCTGACGGTGACCACGTGGAATCGAAGTCCGTTGGACATCTTGGACTCGGCCGGACGGCTGCTAGGCCAGCTCAATTGCCAGAGCGACAGATCTTCCCGGGTGATGCCGGTGTTGCGGATTTCCTGGGAGAACGTTTCCGGTTGAATCCCTGCGGAGGTCCCGATGCGGATGGGCAAGGACTCGGCGGGGTCGAAAAACTTGTAGGTGAAGGTGCCGTCGCTCTTGGCGGTGATGAGGAAAGGCACCTTGGTCTGTCCGTTTCCCACAATCATCCAACCTTCGAACGTTCCGTTCATGGAACCGATGGAATGGCGGGCGTGGGTCAGCAGTTGTTCCGGCGTCTGGGCCGGGGCGGCCGCGGCCAAGAGCAGCGGGGCCAGCAGATTCAGAAAATGGGAGCGCATGGGGGGCTTTGTTTATTTGAGGTCGAGGATCTCCAGCCAGGTGGTGCCAACCTTGTCGGCCCCATTGAAGGAGCGGACGCGGATGACATCGGCGATCCAAACATCCTCCATTTTTTTTCCATGGCTGACCTCGAAATCCTTGAGCAGTTTGGGAGTCTCGCCGCGGTCGTAGCCCTCCATCTTGATCATGCCCCCGCTGGCTTTGTCGATCCAGACCAGCACGTGACCATACGGGCCTTTCGCGTCGGGGTTGGTCAGTTTGAGTTTCCAGGCATCCCGAGTTTTGATGTTTTCCTGAGCCACCACCTGGGGATTGGGCCAGTAGAGAAAACGCATCGCCAGATCTTCATAGGTCACGTCCGTCCCTCTCACTCCTTCACCATATCGCTCCGGGGCCACCGGTTCGTTTTTCCCGGGCAGCACCTCGCGCAAGGCCAGCTCCGGTTTGTCTGTCTCCAAGTGGATTGCCTGGGGCGGATTCTCGAACCGGAACCTCAGATAGTTCGGTTTCAGCGAGAGCTTGAACGGCACAAAGTCGAAGTCCTTGCGGAGCCGGGCATCAAAATCCCGGTCGTGCAGGGTGTAACTGGCCCGGACCAGACGGAGAATTTCGTCGGGAGTCAGTTGATCCAAGGGCTTTCCGAAAGCCGTCTGGCCGAAAGCGGCTCCGGGCAGGAGGGCCGGAACGAGAAGCGATAGTGTCAGCAGGTTTTTGAGGTGGGCCATAAGGGAACGATAGGCCTCCAGACGCGTTTCTCAACAAAACCAGCGCGTTCTCCGGTGTTTTCGTTGACACAACCGCTTCCTGGCGGCTTCAGTCCGATCTCTGGCATTCCCCTTTTCGGCTTTGGATTCCCTCGCAAACCCTCCTGTTTTGTCCGTCGTGATCCCCTTGTTCAACGAGGAGGAAAATGTGGGACCGTTGCAGGCGGAAGTCGCTGCCGCTCTCGGTTCAATCGATTATGAACTGATTCTCGTCGATGACGGTTCCAGTGACGGCACGGTTTCCAAGATCGTCCGTGGAGACCGGGTTCGGGTTTTGGAGTTCGCCAAGAACTCCGGACAAAGCGCGGCCATGTTTGCCGGAATCATGGCGGCGCGGGGCGAGATCATCGCCCTTTTGGATGGGGATCTTCAGAATGACCCGGCCGATGTCCCGCGCTTGATGGAATCCATCCAACGGGATGAGGCGGACCTGGTCTGCGGGTATCGCGCCAACCGACGCGATTCCGGCTTCAAGAGGATCCAGAGCCGGATCGCCAATGCGGTGCGCAGCCGTTTCACCGGGGACGGGGTGCGCGACACCGGGTGCACGCTCAAGGCCATGCGCCGGGAATGCCGCGAGGCGCTCGTTCCTTTCCGGGGCATGCATCGTTTCATTCCCGCGCTGATCAAGGCGGCGGGCTTTCGCGTGGTTGAGGTTGCGGTTCATCACCGGGCCCGACAGCATGGTGAGAGCAAATACGGAGGCGGTTTGCGCAGGGCCATTCCCGCCACCCAGGACATGTTCGGGGTTCAGTGGTTGAATTCCCGCCGCTTCACCATCCGCTTCAAGGATTGAGCCGGTCACCGGCCGGTCGGGTGGTCCACGAAGACCCATTCCACGGCAAACTCCCTCGCCAAATGGGCCGCGAGCGCCCGGACCCCGAAGGTCTCGGTGGCGTAGTGCCCGGCATACAAAAGATTGACTCCCAATTCCTCAGCCGCTGTGTAGCTCCAGTGCGGTCCTTCCCCTGTGATGAAGGTGTCGATCCCCGACGCGGCCACCGCAGCGATCTCGCCACCCGCCCCGCCGGAGCAAATCCCCAGTCGACGCACCACTTGCGGGCCACCGGGACAGAGTTGCACCGGACCCTTGACGACTTCGCCCAGCCGGTGCGTCAACAGGTCACGATCCATTTCCACCTCGAATCGCCAGCCGATGGGGACTCCCCGATACGGAAAGTCCGGATATCCATCGACGGGATCGAGCCCGAGCTCCCGGGCCAACAATGCGTTGTTTCCGAACTCGGGATGGGCATCGAGCGGAAGGTGCTGGCTCAAAATGGCGAGGTTGTGGTCCAGGGCCATCTTCAGCTTGCGATGGAGCGGTCCGGTGACGGGTTGGAGTCCGGACCAGAAAAGGCCATGGTGCACCAAAAGGAGATCGGCCCCGGCCGCAACCGCCTTTTCCACCACCGGCAAATGGGCATCCACCGCCGCCGCGATCCGGGTCACGGCGCCGGAGTTTTCCACCTGCAATCCGTTGAGCGCGCCCGAGTAGTCCGGGATCTCTGCGGTGCGGAGCCGTTGCGCAACGTGGGCGACGATGTCGGTGAGGGAGGCCATGAAACAGAGATCGACCGACGAAAACGCCCTCGCAACTGGTGGACCGCTCGTTTTTCGAGGTGGATCGCCGGTGGTTCGATGACCGGGATGCACTCTTCTTGCCGTTTCGGTGGCAGACTTGGTTTCAAAATCCCCTTTCTTTCCCACAAACAAAGCCCTTCGCGGCCTCAAGACTGCACTCAACAGTCATCCTGTTGGACTGTGGCACTGTGATGTGGTGCTCAACAGCGGCCATACGCATCACGATGCCGAGCTGCGGTTGAGCTGCATGGGTTTCCCTCGACAGGGGGATTGGGCTGTGATGCAGGTGGACAAACATCGGGCGTCTTCCCCGCGGGCTGCCGCTCCAAGCTCGAACGGAGCGATGCCCAAGCCCGAGGTTGGCGAGAAAGCCATTGTCGCGGCTTTTGTAAGGAAGACCGGACGCTGCCTTTAGTGATGGCCTCCCGGAGGCATTCCGCAGTCAGTGGATGGTTTGGCGTGTGGCTCGAATGGCATGCTCGGGAGTGGCCGCGTGGAAGAGTGAGGCGGATGAAGGCATCCCCCGGGTGCGCGTCCTCAGCGCACGTCCACTCGTGTTTGCGTGAAGGTCGTGCCTTTGGCGATATCGAAGGGGTGTGGCTGATTGTAGATTTTCGAGTCGGAGATGGAGTGGGATTTGCCGCTGAAGTGGAAAGCCGCGCCGGCGTTGTCGTGCGCCACACAGTTTCGGTAGTTCGTTGAGCACTGGTTGACATCGGCAACGCCTCCCGATGCCGAGCCATTCCAGGCGATCTCGGCACCGTCCACGGTCATCTCCACCTCGTCATGTGCGCTGATGCCCTCATCACCGTTGGAAAGGGCGCGAATGTTTTCGAGTCGAATGCCAGTCCAGCGATTGTGCATATTGAACCCATCGTTGCCGGCATGCTTCGCGGTGACGTTTCGAACCACGATGTGCGAGCAGGCGATGGTGACGGCGCTGACGCCAGCTTTTGCGGGCAGCACGAGGCGCGCTGAGCCCGGGCGATTGTTCGCCGGCCACCGGAAGTAGAGCGAGCCATCCTCGGCGAAGCCCATTTGGCCGGGTTGAAGCGAAGCGGGGTCGACGTAGCAGAAGCCCTTTTTCTCCGGATGCACCCTTTCCTTTTGGATGTTTCGTGGGACTGCGATGGGTTGTTCGTCGACGAAGAGGCCTGCGGTTTGTCCTGCGAGGATTGGGGAACGCTGGAGAAGAGGTCCTCGGGAGGTCCACAAGTCACCCTCTTGTTTCCATGGATGATCGTTCACATTCGTGCCCAGATCGATGACGACGCCATGGCCATCAAACACCTCAGGGTGCTCAGGTGTCCCGCCTTTGGAGAGGATGAGCGGAGTGCGAGAGAGCTCACTCGCAAGGGCAGGACAAGCGAGGAGAAGGGCCAGCAAGATTGGAAGCAAAGGCATGAGTCAACTGATCGATGGTATGAGGTTGTCAGGCGAGGGGCGAACCCCTCATCCTGACCACCATGCAAAATCATTCAGGCACCAAAACGACCGAACCGCAAGCCACGATCAAACTCGGAATCGACGCCCACGCGAAGGAGTAGTGCGTCGCCCGGCAGGTCGATGGGGCCACGCCGCAGTCGGTCCAGACGATGACCGGCGACGGCTTCGTCGCCAAACAGAAGCGCCTCGCCCAGGAGGTCTGCACCTGCCACGAGGCCGAGGCAACGGTGTGAAGACCGACCGCATCGATGCCCTGGCGATTTGCCTACGGTTGGATGGGTTCACCCGGGGCAACCGGATGGCATTCAGCATTGTCCGGGTGCCCACCGAGGACGAGGAGCGGCGACGCGAGGGTGCGAGCGATGCTAGTCGAGATGGTCTGGCGGATGATGCGTTGGCAGTCGGGCGATCACGCGCTGTAGAAGTGGATGCATAGTCACGTTATCACAATATAATGCTGCCCTGGCACTACCGACCTCGAACTGAATCTGGCCCAGGCCATGAAGGTCGCGCGTCTGGAAAATCCCGTGGGCGTTCGGCTACAAACGTTCGACTGATAGATGAGACCGCCTTTTCTTTCCTTCGACCCGAATCGGGCAATTGGCGCTTTGCAACCCAGTCAAGACATAATACAGCAAACGGGTGGATCGCAGGCTGTGCCGCCGGAAAGCCAGCGAGACCACTGATGGAAAGAGAGGCATTCGTGAGAGAAACTCGAACTTCCATCCTTCATCCTCACAAGACGAGAGAACACGGAATCAACGAACGACTAACCTTGGCGGAAAATCTCCGCTGCACTTTACGAACCTCATAGCAGGGATGTGCTTTTTCAACCCGCAACCGTCGGTCCCGCCGTCGGCGTGGGTTGAAGGGGGGCGCCTTTGTGATCAGCTGAGCCCACAGGCCGTGGAAAGGGTATCGGCATATCCCCGCACCATTTGATCAAAGGTGAATGTCTCTGCCACTCTCTTCCGCAGCAATGCCACAGATTGTTCATATGTTTCATAGTGAGCCGGATCCAGCAGACGCTCCATCGCTTCCCCGAGTGCTCGAGAGTTTCCAGCCGGAAAGATCACCCCATGTTCCCCGAGCAGCTCCGGGAGGCTCCCGGCGTTTGACGCGAGGACCGGCCTGCCGGACGCCATTGCTTCCAGTGCGACCATGGCGCAGGCTTCATCCCATTCACTAGGGATGAGGATGGCCCGTGAGGACATCATCAGTTCGCGCACATCGTCCCGGAGACCGAGGAACCTTACGGCTCCATCCATGCCCCGCCGCTTCATTTCCTGCTCCATGGAGTCCCGCAAACTTCCCATGCCTGCCAGATGGAGCTGCGGACACCCCGGGTTTCGCTGGCGGAGTTCCGTGTAGGCGTCGAGCAGCGTGGGAATGCCCTTGAACAACTCGATCTGCCCCACGTATAAGAAAGGTGCATCGGCTGGGATGATACGGGGGAGGTCTGCGAACTGGTAGATGTCGACCCCGTTGTAAATGAGATGGACCCTTGATGGCGGTAGCCCCAGCCGTTCGATCAGGCGTTGGCGCTTGAAGCCGGACACGGTGACGATCTTCCAATAAAGGCGGCCCAGGACCTGACCACGGATCCAGGTCAGCAACCCTTTGAGGCCCGTCTTCAAGGTGAGAGGAATGGAGCTATGATCGAAAAATAGCGCGCGTTTCACCGAAGAATGCCGAGCTGCCCACAGCACAGGGAAGGAGAGCATCGGATAAAACATGAAGATCGCCACCTCGGGCCGCGTCGCCGCCATCACTTTGTTCGCGGTGGGAAGGTCGAACTGACCTCGCATTTTTGGCTCCGTGATGACTTTGCCCCCACCCCCTTCAATTGCCTCAACAAACCATTGTGGGCCCTCTCCGGAAACCAGGACGTAAAATCTCATTCCTCGCTCGCGCAACGCTGATGCTAAGGCAATCAGCCAAAGCTCCAGACCGCGGCGGAGCCTGGGTTTAAAATCAACAACCAACAGAATGTTTTTCATGGATGAAGCCCTCAAGTTTGTGGAACGGTTCCCGGATCATGCGGCACGAAACAGTCCCCGGAGCAGGTTTCCACTCGCAACCGGATCGGTGCTCGCCTCGCTTTCTTGCGCGAGCCTCCGTTCCTCGGCCGTGACCGATTCAGGTCTGCGGCGGTAGTTCAGGTAGGCGGCGTTGGCCATCGCGCACTCACGCACGTCCACAGCGACAAACCCGTGAGTCTGCATTGCCTGCCGCAACGAAGCGGCCGTAAAAAAATGAACGTGAGGCTGATCGGGAAAGTCGTGGGTGAAATAGGCGATGTCGCAGTTAGGCACCTCGATGAAACACAATCCACCTTTCCGGAGACTGGACCGCAGACCCTTGATCACAACGTCAAGTTTCTCCACATGCTCCAGCCAATGAGAAGTATGGATGTAGTCCCAAGTCTCGTCTCCGGCAATTGGGAAGAAGTGGCCAGCCAGTCGGATGTGATGATGTCGATAATACTCGACCCAGCCTTCCCCGGGTTCGACGACCGAGCATTGCACGCGGTCGCCGAAATGCATTTTCGCAACACGGGAAATCCGGCTGGCGGCGGCTCCCACGTCCAGCATGTGAATGGAAGACAGGGGTTCTAACAGCCTGTTGAAAAACCCCACTGGCAAAGCTCCCAAAATTGGTTCATGATCCCGTATGTTCGAGAGGCGTGAATCAAGTCAGCCGAAACAGG